>NZ_FNSA01000003.1:4639054-4948325 GCF_900104775.1 Tsukamurella tyrosinosolvens | reverse complement strand
GCTTGTTCGCGTGCAGGAGGCTCGCGAAGCCACGGTTGAAACGGCTCATCATCTGGTAGTCGATCATCGGGTCCCACGTGCCCGACGGGTCGTGGTTGCGCGCCTGCACCACGGGATCGAGGACGGATCCGGTCACCGCCGCGCGCTCCTCCGGATGCTCGCCGTTCTCGGCGAAGATCGAGAGGTCGTAGCCGCCGCAGAAGCCCTTGCCGCGCCCCGCGACGAGGATGACGTGCACCCTCGGATCGAGATCCGCGCGCTCGACGGCGTCCGCGAGTTCGATGGGCGTGTCCGCGGTGATCGCGTTGCCGCGCTCGGGGCGGTCGAAGGTGATCCGCGCGACGCGCCCGGTCACCTCGTAGGTCAGCGTCCGGTAGCTCACCTCCCGGTCCTCGCGGTCTCGTCCCGCGTACTGCGGGGACTCGGTCTGCGGGTCCGCCACGCGGCGGGCCGGTCTGCGGGGTCGGTCATCGACGTTCTCCTCGGTGGCGGTCAGGTGGTGGGTCAGTGCGCGGGGCCCGTTGCCGTGCGACGGATCTCGTCCGCCGCGTCCTTCTGCGCCGCGAGCTCGGCTCGCGAGTAGAAGGTGCGCCACCCGGGGGTGCCGAAGCGCCGGCGCAGGCCGAAGTAGGCGGGCCCGAAGAGCCCGCGACGGGGCGCGGGAGGGTGCGCCAGAACAGCCCGTGGAGCTCGCGCTCGATGCGGTCGATCGCGGTGGCGCGCAGGCCCAATTCGTCGTGGAAGCGCTCCGGGACACCGGCGAGGATCCCCACCCGGATGGTCCGCACCAGCGGCAACGACAGCAGCTGCCACACCGGCAGGGGCACCGCGTCCCAGCCGCGCGGCCTGGGCAGGGTGAGTGCGTGGTCGACGATGAACCGCACCTCCGGGCTCACGGCGAGGACGTCGTCGACGATCGGTTGCCAGTACTCGACGAAATCGGCGTAGGTGTCGGGGAGCCCGCGGACTCCGTACCGTCGCCCGATCTCGGTGAGTGCGCGGTACGCCTCCTCGCGCTCGCCGTCCGTGCGGAAGAGACCGAACTCCTCGGCGATGTCGATGCCGCCCTTGAGGATCGATCCCCAGGTCCAGTTCCAGACGTCCTTGTTCCAGGCGTGGTACGGCGTCCCGTCGGGCATGGAGCCGGCGATCGGGCGGTGCAGCTCGTAGAGCCCGTGCGCGACGTCGTCGGCCTCCGGCCCGGCGAAGACGATCCCATGACCATCTCGTACGTGCTGATCAGGCGGCGCGCGGTGGCCTGCAGGGGGCAGGCCCTCGCTGCCGTTGAGGGCGCGGTCCTTCTCGCTCAGCACGTGGGCGATCTTGGGGTGCAGGGTCGGCATGATCAGCGCGGGGACGTTGGCGTACAGCAGGACCAGCGGATGGCCCGCGATCCAGCGACCGAAGCCGCCGGGCGCCAACGGATCCGCGGCGTTCGTTCCGCCGACCCGACCGTCGTCGGCGAGGGGCGGGGCGAGAGAGACGACGGTGCCGTCCACGGGCGTCTGGGATCGGTCATGACGGGTTCTCCTGGGAGGGGATGAGGGCTGGTTCGGGCCGCGCCGAGCGACGTCGGCGGCGCGTCATCGGGCCGCAGAGGTGGGCGGCATCGCGGGTTCCGCGAGTCGGTGGAGGACGTGCTCGTACCGGGTCCGCTTGATCACGGCGAGGTTCTCGCCCCGCATCGGGGCGAGAGCGGCCGCGCGCACGATCGCCGACGCGAGAACACCGTCCTGCTCGACGATCTCATCGACGAGCCCGGCGTGCAGGGCGGCTTCGGCGTCGTACCGCTGGGCCGTCACCATCGCCGCATGTGCGACGGCGGGCGCGACCCGCGCGCCGACCAGCGCGCTCATCCCCGGGAGGAAGGGGAACCCGAGGCGCGCCTCCGGCAGGCACAGGTATCCGCGGTCGGCGCGCATGACCCGCTGGTCGTGCGCCAGGGCGAGGAGCAGCCCGCCCGCGTAGGTGTGTCCCTGGAGCGCGGCGACGGTGGGCGTGCCGGAGCCGAGCAGCCTGCCGAGCAGCCCCTGCACCGCGTCCAGGTAGCCGTCCTCGGCGAAGGCCCCGGTTCGAGGCCGTTCGAGTAGAAGCGTCCGCTCCCGGTGGTGACGAGCGCAGCGGGCCCCGAGACCGCGTCCACGTCGTCCAGGACGGCGTGCAGAGCCGTGACCAGCGTCCCGTCGAGGCGATTCTCGCCGTCTCCGAGGTCGCAGATCAGCACTGCGCCGTCGCGTGTCAGATTCACCATGCCCGAAGCATTACATATTTCAATCATCCGACGCAATGTTGTAATGATCGCGCCGGTGTAACCTGTTCCCCTGATGGACAGCGCTCTCGTACCCCCGGTGACAGCGCGATCCGCTGTCTTGAGCCTGCTCCTCGGCGCGAATCCGCCTACGCTCAGCGGGCGCGAGATCATCGGCGCGATGGACCTTTTCGGTATCACGGAATCGACGACGCGGGTCGCCCTCACCCGGATGGTGGCGAACGGCGACCTCACTCGCGATCGCGGCGTGTACACGCTCTCCGAGCGGCTGGCGCAGCGCCAGCGCTACGCGCAGCCGCCGGAGCAACGGGACTGGACCGGGACCTGGGAGATGGCGGTCGTCACCGCGACCGGCCGCAGCGCCGCGGACCGGGTCGCACTGCGAGGAGATGCGCCGGCAGCGCGTCGCCGAGCTCCGGGAGGGTGTCTGGACCCGCCCCGCGAACCTCCGCCGCCGCTGGCCGCAGGCCCTCCTCGACGTCTCGGTCTGCTTCGAGTCCCGACCCACCTCCGACCCGGCGGCACTCGCCGCGCAGCTGTGGACCTCCCCGCCTGGTCCGCGCGCGGCAACGAGTACCTGGCGCTGATCGCGGCCGTCGACGACGAGCCCGCCAGGTTCCGGACCATGGTCGCGGCGGTGCACCACCTGCAGACCGACCCGCTCCTCCGGCGGAGTTCCTGCCCGTGGACTGGCCCGCCGCCCAGCTGACGTCGTTGTACGACGACTACCGCGCGTGGCTCGCCGAGCTCCGCGACAGCCTCGCGCCCGTCAGATAGCGCCCGAATCCTCGTGGGGCGGCTGCCCGCGTCCGGCCCGGTGAGGACCGCAGCCAGACCGATCGCGACTATGCACGCTCCTGTGACCCATCCCCAGCCGACGGCGGCGGCTGCACTCGCGCCGAAGGCCGCGCCGGCGCTGCCCCCGACGAAATAGACGAGCATGTACACACCGT
Organism: Tsukamurella tyrosinosolvens; assembly: GCF_900104775.1. Lineage (NCBI taxonomy): Bacteria > Bacillati > Actinomycetota > Actinomycetes > Mycobacteriales > Tsukamurellaceae > Tsukamurella > Tsukamurella tyrosinosolvens. The sequence goes on along the minus strand of NZ_FNSA01000003.1, from coordinate 4,945,103 downwards.
TGTAGCGGGCCGGCGCCGCCGGATCGATGTCCAGGACGGTGGATTGGTTCGCCACCTGTGCGGCGAAGAGCCCGGCGTCGAAGGCGGCGAGCGCGATCAGAGTGACCACGGCGTCGTTCAGGCCGACGGCCAGGGCCACGCAAGCAGCCGCAGCGAGCACCAGGCCGGCGAGGATCACGGGACGGGCACCGACGCGGTCGGTCCAACGACCGGCGATGCGGGTCGCGACGATGCCGGCCAGTCCAGCCAGCGCGTAGAGCCCGATCCTTTCAGCGCTCAGGGAGCGCGGCGGCTGCGACAACGCCACGGCGAGTCCGGACCACACGGCGCAGAAGGCGAAGAACCACAGCGCGCCCCGGAAGGCGGCGCCGCGCAGCGTGGCGGAGCGACGGAGCAGGCCCGGCATGGACCACAGCCCGGAGATGTAGGACTGGGTGACCAGGCCGCGCTCCGCGGGGAGAATCGCCGCCGAGACCACCGCGACGATCGCGCACGCGGCCGCGGCGGTGAGCAGCATCGCCCTCCAGCCGATCTCATCACTGAGCCATCCGCCGGCGATGCGACCGATGAGGATTCCCGCCGAGATTCCGGCGGTGACGATCCCGAGATCCGTCGAGCGCCTGCCGACCGGCGCGAGGCGGCCGACGAGGGAACTCAGACCCGCGCCGACCGACGAGCATGCGCCCGTGACCAGGAGGACCACTCCGAGCACCGCGGCAGAGGGGGCGACGACCGTCGCGGCGAGCGCGACCGCCAACGCCGCGAATTGCAGCGCGAGGACGGAGCGGGGCGGGAACCGGTCCACGAGCGGCACCAGGAGCGCCAACCCGAGCATGTAGCCGACCGGTCCGCACGAGAGTGCGACGCCGACGGCGCCGATGCCGGTGCCGAATGACGCCGCGACATCGGCGATCGCCGGCTGAAGCGGGTAGATCGTCGCGGTCCCCAGCGCGGCCGCGACGGACATGAAAAGGACGGTCGCGCTGGTCATTGCGGTTGCTTCCCTGGTTCTGGTCACGCCTTCGAAACTACGAAGCGTACGGCTCCCACGCTGGCGGGAACGAGACATCACCGATGCGCCCGCAACGCGACCACCTCCTGGCCGCGCAGCAGCGACCTTGACCCCAAGCGGAGTTGAGCTCCTACCGTCGGGTCATGTCCACCGAACTCCACCGCCCCGCCCTCGATCACCGTGATCCCGACGCCGACGCCGCCGTGGAGCGGCTCGTCTCCGTGCTCCAAGCCGGATTCGACAGCGGCGACGCCGACCAGTACGACTCGACGTTCGCTGATGACATTCTGTGGGGAACACCGAAGGGCCAGTGGCTTGCGGGGTTCCCCGCACTCAACTCCGCCCATCACCGCATGATGGGCGACACCCCCGTCGAACCCGCGTCGCGGTTCGAGGTCATCGGATCAACGCATCCCGCTCCCGATGTCGTTGTCGCGCAGGTCTGCCGCACAGCGCTCAACGGCGGTTTCAGCGAGGTCGCGATGTACGTCCTCGTCCGCCGGGCCGACCGGTGGTGGGTGGCCGCGGCCCAGAACACGCCCGTGTCCGCGGTCCTTCCTCCGATCGATCCCGTGTGAGGCAGTGATCCGCGACCGCCGTGCCCGTACGGTCCGGTGTGAAGAGGTAGTTCCGCACGCCCGGGACCGGGCCGACCGTGGGTTCCCATCGGCCGCGGGAGTACACCGAGCACGTGTACCCGCGGCGAAGAAGGGTCTCGAACACCTCCGCTGGGGAGCGTCCGAACTTGGACAGGTGCCTGTACTCGATCTCCAACAACCAGGTCGGCGAGAATCGGCGAAGAGTCTCACCCGCACCATCGAGCATGGCCGCCTCCATCCCCTCGATGTCGGCCTTGACGACGTCGACGCGATCCAGCCCGGCCGCAGCGACGATGGCGTCCAGTGTGACCACCTCGACGTCGAAGTGGTCGAATCGGGAGAACTCCTCGTGGTTCGGGCCTCGCCTCGTTGCGACCGAGCCGCGACCGACGACGGCACGGCCTCGCCGGCGAGGTACCTCGAAGGTGACGCGTCCCGCCTGAGAACCAACAGCGCGCCCGACCACGTCGAGTTGCGTCGCCCGCAGCAATCGACGCACCCATCGGAGCCAGCTGCACAGCACCGGGTTGGCTTCGATGACGAGGGTGCGGCCGAGCGGAGCTGCCGCGCTGAACTGTGTTGCGTAGAGACCATATTCACCGCCGATGTCCAGGCAGACGGCATCCACCGGGAGTAGTGCGGCGACCGCGGCCGATTCCGGCTCGACGCACCAGAGGGTCTTCGCGGCCATTCCGAGGCACGCGGCCGCGAAGCGATGGCCGGCAGCTGCGCGGGCGGGTGTCGGCCCGGCGGATGCGCGATCCCCCGTCACGACCGGGTGCCCTTCTCCGCGAGCGATGCCCCATCCGGGTGCACGACCTCCGCGGCGCGGGAGCCGGCTACCTGCGCGACCACGCCGAGGACGCCGAGCACGAACGGCAGGACGAAGTAGCCTGCACGAGAAACCGGAGAGACCAGAAAGAGGATCGTGTAACCGGCGGCCGCGAGCAGCAGTATGTCCGTCAGGCCCAGGTGCCTCTTCGCCAGCGCGATCCAGGTGATCGCCACCGCGGAAGCCAGCAGGGACGTCACGATGCCGGCGTACCCGAGGAATCCCTTCTCGGCGAGAGCGCCACCGAGTGCGCTTGCGCCGGCGGGCGACTCGATCGCAGAGAGACCCAGCGGGAACTCGATAGCGCTCCGCGCGAAACCTCGCGGATCGACCAGCACGGCGGGGAGGACGGCTGCCCCGACGATGGCGGCGACCACCGCCGCCCACCGACGAATCTCCGCACGACGGCCCCGTCGGACCTGGACGACGATCATCATCGCTGCGAGCGGCCAGAACGTGAACTTGATCGCACACCCCACACCGACCACGATCGCGTTCAGGCGGTACTCGCCCGTCCAGAGGGTTATCACCGCGAGCCCCGCCAGCGCTGCGACGGGCAGGTCCACTCCGCCGGTCGCGATCGGGATCGCCACCAACGGGCAAGCGATCATCAGCATCTCTGCGCGTACAGCGATTTCGTGTCCACCAACCGGCGCAGGCTCACCCACGTGACGACGGCGAAGAAGAGCGTGAAGGAGATTCGCGGATCCCCGAGTGGGTTCTCTCCGAACGCGGCGCCAGGAATCCCGAACACGCTCATGAGCGGGAAGTACGGAAAGACGTCGTCGACAACAGCGGGTCGGTCACGTACGGGCTCGCGGACGCGAGGGCTCTGATCGCGCCGTCGCGAACGATGCCGACCTCATGCTGGGAGAGGCCGCGGACGATCAGCGCCACGCCCGGAAGCACCGCGCAGAAGCCGGCCGACACCGCGGCGATCGCACCGATGGACCACCGTCGCCGGAGAAGCATGCCGGCGCACCCGCAGTAGCCGACGAAGGCGAACATGGCCCAGACCGCGTGGGGTTCCATGCGGTGGAGGTCCCTAGGACGAACGCATAGACAGCGAGGCCCACGGCACTCAGCGTGGCGATGGCACGGACTCGATGACCTTCGCGCAGGCACGGAATCATTCTGCGCGACTTGATGTCCCCGTCGATGTCATTCATGCTCTTCACCCTGACCTCCACCTGCGAGAACGGCGTCACTCGAAAGAGCCAACTTTCTCGGCGAGAGCTGCTCGGGGCCGGCTGCCCGGGCTACGGTGGCACCACGATGGATGCCATGAACAGCACGCACGACAACGCCGAACACCTGGTACCCGGCGCCGATCGCTGGCGCTGGACATCACAGCGTGGATCGCCGCCGGCGCAATGACGCTGCTCGCTCTGGTGCCGAACGCCACGCTCTTCGCCACCTACGCCACCGGCGTGGCGGTCTCGGTGATCCAGGCGCTTCCGCTCGTCCGTCGTCCGGCGGTGGCCGATCGCGGCGATGGCGGTCCAGTGCGCCGCAATCGTCACGGCATCGGTGCTCGCGGCCGGTGTCGCTTTCCCCTGGTCTGCCACGACGATTCTCGTCGGATCGTCGTGATCGGGATCGTCGCGGCCAGGGGCTCGGATCGAACTGTCGCCGTCTGCCTCGCGGCGATCGTCGCGACGGCTGCGGTCGCCCCGATCCGGCACCACATGCCACTGGGCTACTTCACCGCAGGCGCTCTGGCCGGCGCTGTGTTCGTACTCGTGATCCGGCTGATCGTGCATCTGCGCGAGACATCGGCGCGCCTGCAGGCGGAGCGACGTTTACGCGCCGTCGACGAGGTCCGAAAGGAGGCCGCAGCGCAGCGCTCCGCCCTGTCCGCTCAGGTCCACGACATCGTGGGTCATCACCTCGCCGCCATCTCGCTGACCGCGTCGTCCGAAGCCGGGCGCGCGAGCTCCGGCGCCGAGAAGAACCACGCGCTGTCCGATATCGCGACCTCCGCCGCCCTCGCCCTGTCCGAGATCCGCTCCGTTCTCGACGAAACATCGCTACATCCCGGCCCCGCGACCGAGGCCGACCCCGCCTCGCTCGCCCAGTTCCTCGCGGGGTGGGAGGACGTCGGAGTGCATATCAACCACAGTGGCGTGAGCATCATCGACGCGGCGGACCCGGCCCTGCGCCACGAGGCGTACCTGGTGACCCGACAGGCGATCACGAACGCCGTCCAGCACGGCCGGACGAAGTCGGTCCGCCTCATCGTCGCCGACGAAGGCGCGGTTCTCCGACTCACGATCGCCAACGACGCGGACCAGGGGGACGTCGTCCTCGGCCGGGGGTTGACGAGCATGCGGACCCGCTTGGCGAAGCACGGCCACGACCTCGCGATCCGCACCGGGGATGGTGTCTTCGAGCTCGATGTCACCCTCGTCAAGGAGACTTGAGCGGTGGTGTCCGTACTCCTGGCCGACGACGATCCGACCGTCCGTGCGGCGATTCGGAAAATCCTCGACGGCCACTCTTCGATCACCGTCGCCGGCGAAGCCGTCAACGGGGTGACGCGTGATCCAGTCGCGCGGCCTCGACGTCGAGTCATGCTTCTCGACATCGGATGCCGCTCCTCACCGCTCGAGGTCGCCGCGAGGTGCTCGGTGACCGGACGAGGGCCACGAAAGTCGTGCTCCTCACGACGTTCGACTCGACGAATACGTCTATGAGGCCTTGTTCGGCGTGAGCGGCTTCCTGGTCAAGTCCTCGACACCCGACATGATCACTCGGCGATCCTCGAGGCCGTCAACGGGACGTACTGCTCTCCCCGTCCGTCACGGTACGGCTGGTGAAGAAGTACTCGCGCGCGTACCGGCACGTGACACACAGCTCTCGCCCGCCTCACCGGCGAGAACGCGAGGTGCTAAGCGATAGCAACAGGGCTGTCCAACAGGGAGATCGCCGCCGACCTCGTCATCGCCGAGGAGACCGTCAAGACCCACATCGGGCGGATCCTGCACAAGCTGCAGCTCCGCGACCGCACACAGCCGTGGTGGTTCTGGTACGAGAACGACTCGGCTGACGATCGTCAGCGCGAGGCGTTGTTACCGAGCCACACCTGTGTGCGGTCGCGAGCCTGCAGCTTGTGCAGGATCCGCCCGATGTGGGTCTTGACGGTCTCCTCGCGATGACGAGGTCGGCGGCGATCTCCCTGTTGGACATCCCTGTGCTATGCTTTGAGCACCTCGCGTTCTCCGCCCGGTGAGGGGGGCGAGGAGCTGTGTGTCGACGTGCGGTAACGCGCGCGAGTACTTCTTCACCAAGCCGTACCGTGACGGACGGGAGAGCAGACGTTCCCCGTTACCGGCCTCGAGGATCGCCGACGTGATCATGTCGGGTGTCGAGGATGACCAGGAGCCCTCACGCCGAGACGAAGGGCCTCATAGACGTATTCGTCGAGGTCGAACGTCGTTAGGAGCACGACTTTCGTGGCCCTCGTCCGGTCACCGAGCACCTCGCGGGCGACCTCGAGGCCGGTGAGGAGCCGGCATCCGAATGTCGAGAAGCAGACGTCGACGTCGAGCCGCCGACTGGATCAACGCGTCACCCCCGTTGACGGCTTCCCGCGACGTGATCGAAGAGTGGCCGTCGAGGATTTTCCGAATCGCCGACGGACGGTCGATCGTCGTCGCCAGGAGTACGGACACCACCGCTCAGTCTCCTTGACGAGGGTGACATCGAGCTCGAAGACACCATCCCCGGTGCGGATCGCGAGGTCGTGGCCGTGCTTCGCCAAGCGGGTCCGCATGCTCGTCAACCCCCGGCCGAGGACGACGTCCCCCTGGTCCGCGTCGTTGGCGATCGTGAGTCGGAGAACCGCGCCTTCGTCGGCGACGATGAGGCGGACCGACTTCGTCCGGCCGTGCTGGACGGCGTTCGTGATCGCCTGTCGGGTCACCAGGTACGCCTCGTGGCGCAGGGCCGGGTCCGCCGCGTCGATGATGCTCACGCCACTGTGGTTGATATGCACTCCGACGTCCTCCCACCCCGCGAGGAACTGGGCGAGCGAGGCGGGGTCGGCCTCGGTCGCGGGGCCGGGATGTAGCGATGTTTCGTCGAGAACGGAGCGGATCTCGGACAGGGCGAGGGCGGCGGAGGTCGCGATATCGGACAGCGCGTGGTTCTTCTCGGCGCCGGAGCTCGCGCGCCCGGCTTCGGACGACGCGGTCAGCGAGATGGCGGCGAGGTGATGACCCACGATGTCGTGGACCTGAGCGGACAGGGCGGAGCGCTGCGCTGCGGCCTCCTTTCGGACCTCGTCGACGGCGCGTAAACGTCGCTCCGCCTGCAGGCGCGCCGATGTCTCGCGCAGATGCACGATCAGCCGGATCACGAGTACGAACACAGCGCCGGCCAGAGCGCCTGCGGTGAAGTAGCCCAGTGGCATGTGGTGCCGGATCGGGGCGACCGCAGCCGTCGCGACGATCGCCGCGAGGCAGACGGCGACAGTTCGATCCGAGCCCCTGGCCGCGACGATCCCGATCACGACGATCCCGACGAGAATCGTCGTGGCAGACCAGGGAAAGCGACACCGGCCGCGAGCACCGATGCCGTGACGATTGCGGCGCACTGGACCGCCATCGCCGCGATCGGCCACCGCCGGACGACGACGAGCGGAAGCGCCTGGATCACCGAGACCGCCACGCCGGTGGCGTAGGTGGCGAAGAGCGTGGCGTTCGGCACCAGAGCGAGCAGCGTCATTGCGCCGGCGGCGATCCACGCTGTGATGTCCAGCGCCAGCGATCGGCGCCGGGTACCAGGTGTTCGGCGTCTGTCGTGCGTGCTGTTCATGGCATCCATCGTGGTGCCACCGTAGCCCGGGCAGCCGGCCCGAGCAGCTCTCGCCGAGAAAGTTGGCTCTTTCGAGTGACGCCGTTCTCGCAGGTGGAGGTCAGGGTGAAGAGCATGAATGACATCGACGGGGACATCAAGTCGCGCAGAATGATTCCGTGCCTGCGCGAAGGTCATCGAGTCCGTGCCATCGCCACGCTGAGTGCCGTGGGCCTCGCTGTCTATGCGTTCGTCCTAGGGACCTCCACCCGCATGGAACCCCACGCGGTCTGGGCCATGTTCGCCTTCGTCGGCTACTGCGGGTGCGCCGGCATGCTTCTCCGGCGACGGTGGTCCATCGGTGCGATCGCCGCGGTGTCGGCCGGCTTCTGCGCGGTGCTTCCGGGCGTGGCGCTGATCGTCCGCGGCCTCTCCCAGCATGAGGTCGGCATCGTTCGCGACGGCGCGATCAGAGCCCTCGCGTCCGCGAGCCCGTACGTGACCGACCCCGCTGTTGTCGACGACGTCTTTCCGTACTTCCCGCTCATGAGCGTGTTCGGGATTCCTGGCGCCGCGTTCGGAGAGAACCCACTCGGGGATCCGCGAATCTCCTTCACGCTCTTCTTCGCCGTCGTCACGTGGGTGAGCCTGCGCCGGTTGGTGGACACGAAGATCGCTGTACGCGCAGAGATGCTGATGATCGCTTGCCCGTTGGTGGCGATCCCGATCGCGACCGGCGGAGTGGACCTGCCCGTCGCAGCGCTGGCGGGGCTCGCGGTGATAACCCTCTGGACGGGCGAGTACCGCCTGAACGCGATCGTGGTCGGTGTGGGGTGTGCGATCAAGTTCACGTTCTGGCCGCTCGCAGCGATGATGATCGTCGTCCAGGTCCGACGGGGCCGTCGTGCGGAGATTCGTCGGTGGGCGGCGGTGGTCGCCGCCATCGTCGGGGCAGCCGTCCTCCCCGCCGTGCTGGTCGATCCGCGAGGTTTCGCGCGGAGCGCTATCGAGTTCCCGCTGGGTCTCTCTGCGATCGAGTCGCCCGCCGGCGCAAGCGCACTCGGTGGCGCTCTCGCCGAGAAGGGATTCCTCGGGTACGCCGGCATCGTGACGTCCCTGCTGGCTTCCGCGGTGGCGATCACCTGGATCGCGCTGGCGAAGAGGCACCTGGGCCTGACGGACATACTGCTGCTCGCGGCCGCCGGTTACACGATCCTCTTTCTGGTCTCTCCGGTTTCTCGTGCAGGCTACTTCGTCCTGCCGTTCGTGCTCGGCGTCCTCGGCGTGGTCGCGCAGGTAGCCGGCTCCCGCGCCGCGGAGGTCGTGCACCCGGATGGGGCATCGCTCGCGGAGAAGGGCACCCGGTCGTGACGGGGGATCGCGCATCCGCCGGGCCGACACCCGCCCGCGCAGCTGCCGGCCATCGCTTCGCGGCCGCGTGCCTCGGAATGGCCGCGAAGACCCTCTGGTGCGTCGAGCCGGAATCGGCCGCGGTCGCCGCACTACTCCCGGTGGATGCCGTCTGCCTGGACATCGGCGGTGAATATGGTCTCTACGCAACACAGTTCAGCGCGGCAGCTCCGCTCGGCCGCACCCTCGTCATCGAAGCCAACCCGGTGCTGTGCAGCTGGCTCCGATGGGTGCGTCGATTGCTGCGGGCGACGCAACTCGACGTGGTCGGGCGCGCTGTTGGTTCTCAGGCGGGACGCGTCACCTTCGAGGTACCTCGCCGGCGAGGCCGTGCCGTCGTCGGTCGCGGCTCGGTCGCAACGAGGCGAGGCCCGAACCACGAGGAGTTCTCCCGATTCGACCACTTCGACGTCGAGGTGGTCACACTGGACGCCATCGTCGCTGCGGCCGGGCTGGATCGCGTCGACGTCGTCAAGGCCGACATCGAGGGGATGGAGGCGGCCATGCTCGATGGTGCGGGTGAGACTCTTCGCCGATTCTCGCCGACCTGGTTGTTGGAGATCGAGTACAGGCACCTGTCCAAGTTCGGACGCTCCCCAGCGGAGGTGTTCGAGACCCTTCTTCGCCGCGGGTACACGTGCTCGGTGTACTCCCGCGGCCGATGGGAACCCACGGTCGGCCCGGTCCCGGGCGTGCGGAACTACCTCTTCACACCGGACCGTACGGGCACGGCGGTCGCGGATCACTGCCTCACACGGGATCGATCGGAGGAAGGACCGCGGACACGGGCGTGTTCTGGGCCGCGGCCACCCACCACCGGTCGGCCCGGCGGACGAGGACGTACATCGCGACCTCGCTGAAACCGCCGTTGAGCGCTGTGCGGCAGACCTGCGCGACAACGACATCGGGAGCGGGATGCGTTGATCCGATGACCTCGAACCGCGACGCGGGTTCGACGGGGGTGTCGCCCATCATGCGGTGATGGGCGGAGTTGAGTGCGGGGAACCCCGCAAGCCACTGGCCCTTCGGTGTTCCCCACAGAATGTCATCAGCGAACGTCGAGTCGTACTGGTCGGCGTCGCCGCTGTCGAATCCGGCTTGGAGCACGGAGACGAGCCGCTCCACGGCGGCGTCGGCGTCGGGATCACGGTGATCGAGGGCGGGGCGGTGGAGTTCGGTGGACATGACCCGACGGTAGGAGCTCAACTCCGCTTGGGGTCAAGGTCGCTGCTGCGCGGCCAGGAGGTGGTCGCGTTGCGGGCGCATCGGTGATGTCTCGTTCCCGCCAGCGTGGGAGCCGTACGCTTCGTAGTTTCGAAGGCGTGACCAGAACCAGGGAAGCAACCGCAATGACCAGCGCGACCGTCCTTTTCATGTCCGTCGCGGCCGCGCTGGGGACCGCGACGATCTACCCGCTTCAGCCGGCGATCGCCGATGTCGCGGCGTCATTCGGCACCGGCATCGGCGCCGTCGGCGTCGCACTCTCGTGCGGACCGGTCGGCTACATGCTCGGGTTGGCGCTCCTGGTGCCGCTCGTGGACCGGTTCCCGCCCCGCTCCGTCCTCGCGCTGCAATTCGCGGCGTTGGCGGTCGCGCTCGCCGCGACGGTCGTCGCCCCCTCTGCCGCGGTGCTCGGAGTGGTCCTCCTGGTCACGGGCGCATGCTCGTCGGTCGGCGCGGGTCTGAGTTCCCTCGTCGGCCGCCTCGCGCCGGTCGGCAGGCGCTCGACGGATCTCGGGATCGTCACCGCCGGAATCTCGGCGGGAATCCTCATCGGTCGCATCGCCGGCGGATGGCTCAGTGATGAGATCGGCTGGAGGGCGATGCTGCTCACCGCCGCGGCCGCGTGCGCGATCGTCGCGGTGGTCTCGGCGGCGATTCTCCCCGCGGAGCGCGGCCTGGTCACCCAGTCCTACATCTCCGGGCTGTGGTCCATGCCGGGCCTGCTCCGTCGCTCCGCCACGCTGCGCGGCGCCGCCTTCCGGGGCGCGCTGTGGTTCTTCGCCTTCTGCGCCGTGTGGTCCGGACTCGCCGTGGCGTTGTCGCAGCCGCCGCGCTCCCTGAGCGCTGAAAGGATCGGGCTCTACGCGCTGGCTGGACTGGCCGGCATCGTCGCGACCCGCATCGCCGGTCGTTGGACCGACCGCGTCGGTGCCCGTCCCGTGATCCTCGCCGGCCTGGTGCTCGCTGCGGCTGCTTGCGTGGCCCTGGCCGTCGGCCTGAACGACGCCGTGGTCACTCTGATCGCGCTCGCCGCCTTCGACGCCGGGCTCTTCGCCGCACAGGTGGCGAACCAATCCACCGTCCTGGACATCGATCCGGCGGCGCCGGCCCGCTACAACGGTGTGTACATGCTCGTCTATTTCGTCGGGGGCAGCGCCGGCGCGGCCTTCGGCGCGAGTGCAGCCGCCGCCGTCGGCTGGGGATGGGTCACAGGAGCGTGCATAGTCGCGATCGGTCTGGCTGCGGTCCTCACCGGGCCGGACGCGGGCAGCCGCCCCACGAGGGATTCGGGCGCTATCTGACGGGCGCGAGGCTGTCGCGGAGCTCGGCGAGCCACGCGCGGTAGTCGTCGTACAACGACGTCAGCTGGGCGGCGGGCCAGTCCACGGGCAGGAACTCCGCCGGGAGGAGCGGGTCGGTCTGCAGGTGGTGCACCGCCGCGACCATGGTCCGGAACCTGGCGGGCTCGTCGTCGACGGCCGCGATCAGCGCCAGGTACTCGTTGCCGCGCGCGGACCAGGCGGGGAGGTCCCACAGCTGCGCGGCGAGTGCCGCCGGGTCGGAGGTGGGTCGGGACTCGAAGCAGACCGAGACGTCGAGGAGGGCCTGCGGCCAGCGGCGGCGGAGGTTCGCGGGGCGGGTCCAGACACCCTCCCGGAGCTCGGCGACGCGCTGCCGGCGCATCTCCTCGCGCAGTGCGACCCGGTCCGCGGCGCTGCGGCCGGTCGCGGTGACGACCGCCATCTCCCAGGTCCCGGTCCAGTCCCGTTGCTCCGGCGGCTGCGCGTAGCGCTGGCGCTGCGCCAGCCGCTCGGAGAGCGTGTACACGCCGCGATCGCGAGTGAGGTCGCCGTTCGCCACCATCCGGGTGAGGGCGACCCGCGTCGTCGATTCCGTGATACCGAAAAGGTCCATCGCGCCGATGATCTCGCGCCCGCTGAGCGTAGGCGGATTCGCGCCGAGGAGCAGGCTCAAGACAGCGGATCGCGCTGTCACCGGGGGTACGAGAGCGCTGTCCATCAGGGGAACAGGTTACACCGGCGCGATCATTACAACATTGCGTCGGATGATTGAAATATGTAATGCTTCGGGCATGGTGAATCTGACACGCGACGGCGCAGTGCTGATCTGCGACCTCGGAGACGGCGAGAATCGCCTCGACGGGACGCTGGTCACGGCTCTGCACGCCGTCCTGGACGACGTGGACGCGGTCTCGGGGCCCGCTGCGCTCGTCACCACCGGGAGCGGACGCTTCTACTCGAACGGCCTCGAACCGGGGGCCTTCGCCGAGGACGGCTACCTGGACGCGGTGCAGGGGCTGCTCGGCAGGCTGCTCGGCTCCGGCACGCCCACCGTCGCCGCGCTCCAGGGACACACCTACGCGGGCGGGCTGCTCCTCGCCCTGGCGCACGACCAGCGGGTCATGCGCGCCGACCGCGGATACCTGTGCCTGCCGGAGGCGCGCCTCGGGTTCCCCTTCCTCCCGGGGATGAGCGCGCTGGTCGGCGCGCGGGTCGCGCCCGCCGTCGCACATGCGGCGATGGTGACGGCCCAGCGGTACGACGCCGAAGCCGCCCTGCACGCCGGGCTCGTCGATGAGATCGTCGAGCAGGACGGTGTTCTCGCGTCGGCGATCGTGCGCGCGGCCGCTCTCGCCCCGATGCGGGGCGAGAACCTCGCCGTGATCAAGCGGACCCGGTACGAGCACGTCCTCCACCGACTCGCGGAACCCGCGATGCCGCCCACCTCTGCGGCCCGATGACGCGCCGCCGACGTCGCTCGGCGCGGCCCGAACCAGCCCTCATCCCCTCCCAGGAGAACCCGTCATGACCGATCCCCAGACGCCCGTGGACGGCACCGTCGTCTCTCTCGCCCCGCCCCTCGCCGACGACGGTCGGGTCGGCGGAACGAACGCCGCGGATCCGTTGGCGCCCGGCGGCTTCGGTCGCTGGATCGCGGGCCATCCGCTGGTCCTGCTGTACGCCAACGTCCCCGCGCTGATCATGCCGACCCTGCACCCCAAGATCGCCCACGTGCTGAGCGAGAAGGACCGCGCCCTCAACGGCAGCGAGGGCCTGCCCGACCTGCAGGCCACCGCGCGCCGCCTGATCAGCACGTACGAGATGGTCATGGGGATCGTCTTCGCCGGGCCGGAGGCCGACGACGTCGCGCACGGGCTCTACGAGCTGCACCGCCCGATCGCCGGCTCCATGCCCGACGGGACGCCGTACCACGCCTGGAACAAGGACGTCTGGAACTGGACCTGGGGATCGATCCTCAAGGGCGGCATCGACATCGCCGAGGAGTTCGGTCTCTTCCGCACGGACGGCGAGCGCGAGGAGGCGTACCGCGCACTCACCGAGATCGGGCGACGGTACGGAGTCCGCGGGCTCCCCGACACCTACGCCGATTTCGTCGAGTACTGGCAACCGATCGTCGACGACGTCCTCGCCGTGAGCCCGGAGGTGCGGTTCATCGTCGACCACGCACTCACCCTGCCCAGGCCGCGCGGCTGGGACGCGGTGCCCCTGCCGGTGTGGCAGCTGCTGTCGTTGCCGCTGGTGCGGACCATCCGGGTGGGGATCCTCGCCGGTGTCCCGGAGCGCTTCCACGACGAATTGGGCCTGCGCGCCACCGCGATCGACCGCATCGAGCGCGAGCTCCACGGGCTGTTCTGGCGCACCCTCCCGCGCCCCGTCGCGGGGCTCTTCGGGCCCGCCTACTTCGGCCTGCGCCGGCGCTTCGGCACCCCCGGGTGGCGCACCTTCTACTCGCGAGCCGAGCTCGCGGCGCAGAAGGACGCGGCGGACGAGATCCGTCGCACGGCAACGGGCCCCGCGCACTGACCCACCACCTGACCGCCACCGAGGAGAACGTCGATGACCGACCCCGCAGACCGGCCCGCCGCGTGGCGGGACCCGCAGACCGAGTCCCCGCAGTACGCGGGACGAGACCGCGAGGACCGGGAGGTGAGCTACCGGACGCTGACCTACGAGGTGACCGGGCGCGTCGCGCGGATCACCTTCGACCGCCCCGAGCGCGGCAACGCGATCACCGCGGACACGCCCATCGAACTCGCGGACGCCGTCGAGCGCGCGGATCTCGATCCGAGGGTGCACGTCATCCTCGTCGCGGGGCGCGGCAAGGGCTTCTGCGGCGGCTACGACCTCTCGATCTTCGCCGAGAACGGCGAGCATCCGGAGGAGCGCGCGGCGGTGACCGGATCCGTCCTCGATCCCGTGGTGCAGGCGCGCAACCACGACCCGTCGGGCACGTGGGACCCGATGATCGACTACCAGATGATGAGCCGTTTCAACCGTGGCTTCGCGAGCCTCCTGCACGCGAACAAGCCGACCGTGGCGAAGCTGCACGGCTTCGCGGTCGCCGGTGGCACCGACATCGCCCTGTACGCCGACCAGATCATCTGCGCCGCCGACACCCGTATCGGCTACCCACCCACCCGGGTGTGGGGCGTCCCCGCCGCCGGCATGTGGGCGCACCGCATCGGCGACCAGCGGGCGAAGCGCCTCCTCCTCACCGGCGACACCATCACCGGTGCTCAGGCTGCCGAATGGGGCCTCGCCGTCGAGGCGCCAGCCCCCGAGCTGCTCGACGAGCGCACCGAAGACCTCGTGGCGCGCATCGCGCGGCTGCCCATCAACCAGCTCATCATGACCAAGCTCGCGCTGAACAGCGCGCTCCTCGCGCAGGGCGTGGGCAATTCCGCGATGATCAGCACCGTGTTCGACGGTGTCTCCCGGCACACGCGCGAGGGGTACGCGTTCCAGCAGCGTGCCGCTGCGGCCGGATTCCGGACCGCGGTTGCCGAGCGGGACGGCCCCTTCGGCGACGGCAAGCGGTGACCGAAGAATGCTAAGTTATCGAATGTTCTCATTTCGAGGACACGCTCGAGATTGCGGTTGCATGATAGGGATATGGCCGTCATCGATCAGGCTCTGATCCGCTCCCGCCGTGCGCGGCGGCCCGAGACGCTCGCCGACCTCATGACCATGGTCGGCCTGACGAGCGGCGTCGCGAACATCATCATGCAGCTCTCGCTGCCCGCGGTCGGGCACGGAGTCCACGAGAGTCGCGTCGTGTCCGGCAGCCCGCGCCGACGGCCGTTCAAGCGCCTCCGGACCACGTCGCAGCACCTGGTGGTCTCCGTGCTCGGGAACGAGTCCGACCGGGACGCCTTCCGCGAGGAGATGCGCGCGGTGCACGCCCACGTGCACTCCACCGAGAGCAGTCCCGTCAGGTACAGCGGCAACGCCCGCGACCTGCAGCTCTGGGTGGCGGCGTGCCTCTTCCGCTTCTACATCGACCAGTACGAGCTGCTCTACGGTCCGCTCGACCGTGCCGCCCTCGACGTGCTCACGCCCGCCGCCGCCCCGCTCGCCACCGGGGTCAACGTCCCGGAGTCCGCGTGGCCGCAGAGCTGGCACGAGTTCGAGGACTACTGGGATTCGATGCTGCCCTCGCTGTCGATCGCTCCCGAAGTCCGCGACGACCTGAAGTCCCTCTCGGACTTCATGTTCCTCCACGAGGCGCTCGGTGCCCCGGGCTGGGTCCTCGCCAGGGTCTTCGGCCCGCTCAACCACTTCCTCACGCGCGGCAACCTCCCGTCGGAATTCCGGGACATGCTCGGATGGAAGTGGTCCGAGGCGGAGCAGCTGTGGTTCGAGCGGTTCCTGCGTCTGGTTCGCGTGGCGGACGTCGTGAACCCGCAGGCGATCAGGCTGTACGCCCAGCTCATGCTCCTCGATCTCCGGTTGCGGCTGCGCGTGCGCGGCTCGATCCTCGGGGCCGAGAAGGTCGTCGACGCGCCGCTGGGCGAGCAGGGGCGCACCCCCGCCGAGCGCCGCCGGAACCGCCGCTAGCCCGACGGTCCGCCGACGGGCGCCGTCAGGTGGCGGAGAGCTCTGTGGCCGCGGGCCGGTCGGCGAGGCCCATGCGCAGGTGTTCGCTGTGGTACACGGCCTCGTCGAGGAGCTGGGCCACGTGGTTGTCGTAGAGGCTGTAGACGATGCTGCGCCCCTCACGGACGCCGGTGACCAGGCCGAGGTTGCGTAGGAGCCGGAGCTGGTGGGAGACCGCCGACGGTTCCATCGCCACTGCGGCAGCGAGGTCGCCCACGGCCATCGCCTGCCCGCGCAGCTGCGAGAGGATCAGGAGACGGCTCGGCGTGGCGAGCGCCTGCAGTGTGGTGGCGACCCGCTCGGCGGTCGCGGCGTCGAGCGGGGCGGCGCCGTCGCCGGTGATCCGGTGTCCCATGACCTGGCAGTCTACCGGGCGAGTGTTATATGAAGAGCTGTTCAGATATGCTGATGTCCGACGGTGCGCGGGCCGTGCAGCCGGGATGCGAGGGAGCGGAGTATGGACGTCACCACCGACGCGCGGAGCGGCGACACCGACACTCGACTCACCACGGCGCACCGCACCCGACCCTGGGACCTCGCCGAGATTCGGTGGGCGACCGGAGCGCTGGTGCTGTTCCTGCTCGGGATCGCGGCGCAGCTCGCCGGCGCGCCGGCGTGGGTCTGGTGGGCGCTCCACCTGTCCTGCTACGCCGCCGGGGGCTGGGAACCCGCACTCGCGGGCCTTCGAGCCCTGCGCGAGCGGACCCTCGACGTCGATCTGCTCATGGTCGTGGCCGCGATCGGCGCGGCCGGGATCGGCCAGGTCACCGACGGCGCTCTGCTCATCGTCATTTTCGCCACCTCGGGCGCGCTCGAGGCGTGGGCCACGGCCCGCACCGAGGATTCGGTCCGGGGCCTGCTCGACCTCGCGCCCGACCGCGCCGTCGTCGTCGCGCGCGACGGCTCCGAACGGGCGATCGCGGCGGCGGACCTGGTGGCGGGAAACGTGATCCGCGTCCGGCCGGGCGACCGGATCGCCGCGGACGGCACCGTCGTCGACGGCGCGAGCGAGGTCGACCAGGCGACCATCACCGGCGAGCCGCTGCCGGTCGACAAGCGCGTCGGCGACGAGGTCTTCGCCGGCACCGTCAACGGCACCGGGGCGCTGACGATCCGAGCGGACCGCGCGGCCGCGGACTCGGTGGTCGCCCGGATCGCCGCCATGGTCGCGGAGGCGTCGCGGACCAAGGCGCGCGCCCAACTGTTCATCGAGAAGGTCGAGCAGCGCTACTCGATCGGCATGGTCGTGTGCACGCTCGCGGTGTTCGCGATCCCGCTCGCCTTCGGCTCCGACCTGCGGTCGGCGCTGTTGCGCGCCATGACCTTCATGATCGTCGCCTCCCCGTGCGCCGTCGTGCTCGCCACGATGCCCCCGCTGCTCGCCGCGATCGCCCACGCCGGGCGGCGCGGCGTGCTCATCAAATCCGCTGTCGTCATGGAGAATCTGGCCACGGTCGACACCGTCGCCTTCGACAAGACCGGCACGATCACCTCCGGTCGGCCCACGTTGGCCACGGTGGAGGCGGTGCCCGGCCGCGGTTTCGTCGCCGACGAGGTACTCGCCCTCGCGGCCGCGGTCGAGCGGCTCAGCGAGCATCCGCTCGCGGCCGCGGTCGTGGACGCCGCGGACCGGAAGGGTCTGACAGTGCTCGCGGCGCGGGACTTCGCCGCCCGTCCCGGCCGCGGGGTGACGGGCACCGTCGAGGGCCGGCGGATCGCCGTGCTCTCGCCGCACGCCGGCGCAGCGCCGATCGATGCGGCGGTCGCCGATTCCGTGCGCCACCACGAGGCCCAGGGGGACACCGCGGTCGTCGTCACGCGCGATGGCATCCCGATCGGCGTGCTCGCCCTCACCGACACGGCGCGGCGGGACGCGGCGGTCGCCGTCGCCGCGCTCGGTCGCGACGGCGTGGCGACCTCGCTCCTGACCGGCGACAATCCCCGCGCCGCCGCACGCATCGCAGGGGAGGTCGGGATCGGGGCTGTCCGCGCGGGGCTGCTCCCCGCGGACAAGACCGCCGCGATCGCGGGCATCCGGGAGGGAGGGCGGACCGTCGCGATGGTCGGGGACGGGGTCAACGACGCGCCCGCGCTCGCGGCCGCCGACGCCGGGATCGCGCTGGGCGGAGCGGGATCCGACCTCGCACTGCGGGCTGCGGACGTGGTCCTCGTGCGTGATGATCTGACCGTAGTGCCGTCGATTCTCGCTTTCGCGCGGCGGGCGCGTCGAGTGGTCGTGGCGAACCTCGCGATCGCCGCGACGTTCATCGCGGTGCTGGTCGTCTGGGATCTCGTCGGGCACCTGCCGCTGCCCCTCGGCGTGGCGGGGCACGAGGGCTCGACGATCATCGTCGGGCTCAACGGCCTCCGGCTGCTCCGCCGGGGTGCCTGGCCCGCACGCACGTGAAGTGAGACTATCGAAGAATGTCTGCGTCGCCGCCGCCCGAGGTCCCCGCGAACCCCGCCCTCGCTGCGGAAGCGAGGGTCGCGCGGACGGCGGTCACCGTCTTCCCGCTCCTGGTGCTCGTGGCGGGCGTCGTCGGGTACCTGACGCCGAGCACGTTCACGCCGCTCGCGCCCTCGGTGCCGTACCTGCTCGGCCTGATCATGTTCTGCATGGGGCTCACGCTGACGCCGCCGGACCTGGCCTCCGTGGCGAAGCGGCCGTGGGCGGTGGTGCTCGGCATCGTCGCGCACTACGTGATCATGCCGGGCGCGGGCTGGGTCATCGCCCACGGCCTGCAGCTCGAACCCGAGCTGGCGGTCGGCGTCATCCTGGTCGGCTGCGCGCCGTCGGGGACGGCGTCGAACGTGATGGCATTCCTGGCGAAGGGAGACGTGGCGCTCTCGGTGGCGGTGGCGAGCGTGTCCACGCTCATCGCCCCGATCGTGACGCCGCTGCTGGTGCTGCTCCTCGCCGGGTCCTACCTGCCGATCGACGCCGGCGGCATGGTGCTCGACATCGTCAAGACCGTTCTGCTGCCGGTGATCCTCGGCGTGCTCGCACGCAGGTTCGCCAAGAATCTGGTAGCGCGGGCGCTCCCCGTACTGCCGTGGGCGTCGGCGATCGTCATCGCGGTCATCGTCGCGATCGTGGTGGCAGGCAGCGCGAGCAAGCTCGCCGCCGCGGGTGGCATCGTCTTCCTCGCGGTGGTGCTGCACAACGGCTTCGGCCTGGGTCTCGGCTACCTCGCGGGCAAGGTCGGGCGCCTCGACGACCGCGCCCGGCGCGCCCTCGCCTTCGAGGTCGGCATGCAGAACTCCGGGCTCGCGGCCACGCTGGCCACCGCCCACTTCTCGCCCCTCGCGGCACTGCCCTCCGCGGTCTTCTCACTGTGGCACAACGTCTCCGGTGCCGTCGTCGCGGCCTGGCTGGCCCGTAGGCCGTTGTCCGACGAGGCGATCACGCGGGCGTGAGCGGCTCCAGGCACACGACGACCGAGCCGGTCTTGCGCTTCATCGTGTAGGACATCGTGGCGCTCGGGTACTCCGCGCAGCCGGCGTCGTCCTCGGTGCCCGACAGCTTCCCGACGATCCGATACCGGGCGCTCGCATCCGAGCAGTCCACCTTGTCGGACTCGGCGTTGCTCCCCGTGCCCGACATCGAGACGCAGTCGCCGACGACGGCGCCGGCCACGTCGCGCTGCCCGAAATAGGCGACCGTGCCGATCATCGCCACCGGGATGAGCAGGCCCAGCATCGCGAGCCGCTGGTACAGCGGCTTGCCGGGATCCAGGTGCGGCGCCGAGGCGGGTTCCGGTTCGGGGAGGCGGCGCAGGCGCACCCACACGGACAGGTTCCACAGCAGGGTGAGCGGGTTGACGATGACGGAGACCAGTGTGAGCCAGCCCTGCCAGAGGCTCTTCGCGGACATGTCGCGCACGGTCGCGATGCCGCAGGTGCGGCAGAACGGGCCCTTCTGTTTGAGGAAACGCATCGCGATGAGGAAGCCCTGGTGGCCGCGCACCGTCGTCTCGATGGCGGGTGCGGCGCCGCAGAACCGGCACGTCGGGCCGGGGGTGGGGGTGGTCATGAGGGCAAGTATCGACAACCCTCGTTCGTAATATCAAATCCTGTGATCCTGAATACAGGATTCGTCGCCGAGTCAGGCCGCGCGGTGGCGGCGCACCGCCTCCCGGCTGCCGCAGCGCGGCGAGCAGTACCGCTGCCGGCCGTTGCGGGAGACGTCGGCGAAGACCGCGGCGCAGTCCGACGAGGCGCAGCGACCGAGCCGGCTCATGCCGCGCGTCGTCAGGTGCAGCGCGGTCCCGGTGAGAATTAGGACGGCGAGCTGGCCGGTGAGCGTCGCGCCGGACTCGCGGTAGTGGATGTGCCACCCGGTCCCGGCGTGGTCGGTGACGCGGGGGTGGGACGCGTGCTCAGCGAGGAGCGCGTTGAGCCGCGCGACGCGGGCCGGGACGTCGTCCGCGTCGACCACGGTGAGCCACGCGTCGACCAGCGCGCGACAACCCTCGAAGTCCTCCGCGCCGACGGTCTCGACGAGCATGTCGTGCGCATCGCACCGTCGGACCAGGTCGTCGAGGTCGGCTGGCGGATCGTTCGCCAGGTCGACCGCGAGCAGTACCGGATCCTCGCCGTAAGGGTTGATATGCACAAGGCCATTACAGCACGATCGTCCGGTGCCCGACATCACCACGACGACGCTTCTCCTCCTGCTGCTGGCGGCGCTCGCCGCGGGCTGGGTGGATTCCGTCGTGGGCGGGGGCGGACTGATCCAGCTCCCCGCGTTGCTCATCGCGTTCCCGACGGCCGCGCCGATCCACCTGCTCGCGACGAACAAGATGGCATCCATCGCCGGCACGACGACGAGCAGCATCACCTACTGGCGGCGCGTGCGGCCCGACTGGCGGACCGCCGTCGCGCTTGCCGTCCCCGCGTTCGCCGGCGCGATCGCGGGCTCGATCATCGCCTCGCACATCCCGCGGTCGGCGTTCAACCCGATCATCCTCGCCGCGCTCGTCGCGGTCTTCGTCTACACGCTGCGCCAGCCGGACCTCGGCGACGAGACCGAGCTGCGCTACCGGGGCCACCGTCACCTCGTGACGGCCGGGGTCGCCGGGTTCGCGATCGGGGTCTACGACGGTGCGCTCGGCCCGGGCACCGGTTCGTTCCTGGTCTTCGCGATGGTCGGCCTCATGGGCTACGCCTTCCTCGAGGCGTCGGCGAAGGCGAAGGTCGCGAACTTCGCGACCAACCTCGCCTCGCTCGTGGTCTTCCTACCGCAGGGCGCGGGCTACTGGAAGCTCGGCGTCGCGATGGCGTGCGCCAACGTCGCGGGCGGCTACCTCGGGGCGCGGACCGCCGTCGCGAAGGGCAGCGGCTTCGTCAAAGTGGTGTTCCTCGTCGTGGTCTCCGCATTCATCTGCAAACTCGGTTACGACGTGGTGGTGCAGTTCGCGCGCTGAGCGCGGGGCCTCAGGCGTTGACGACGCCGTGCATCACGATCTTCTCGGCGGCGTCGTTGAAATCGGGCGCGTCGGCACCGTCGGGCGATCCGCCGATCAGGGTGGTGGAGAGCGTGACCAGGTGCTCGTCGTCCTGTCCGTACATCTCGTTGCGGATCGTCACCATGTCGTACCCGCCGACGCGCCGGTGCTTGTCCACGTGCACGTGGATGGTCAGTTCGTCGCCCGCGACGACGGGCCGGTGGTAGACCATGCTCTCGTCGGCCTGCATCAACTGGCTGGCGCCGTAGCCGATGATCGAATCGTCGAACAGTGCGCGGTTGGAGACGATGCCCGCGACGCTCACGAGCATCGGCGGCGCGACCAGGTCGGTGTAGCCGGCGGCACGCGCGGCCTCGACGTCGAAGTGCACCGGGGCGGTGAACTGGGACGCGAGCGCGTACTCGCGGACCTTCTCGCGGCCCACGAGATAGGTGTCGTGGTGCACGTGGTGGTGGCCGACGGCGCTCGCGGTGCGCTCGCTGATCTCTTCGGGGGTCAGCGGGGCGGCGGGAGCGGATTCGTTCGGCATGCTGACCAAACTATCTGCGCGGCGGCTCCCATGGCTTGTCCGAACCTCCAAGAAACCCCGACCCGCCTTGGTCGTGGCGGCGCGCGGGTGTGGTCGAGTTCACGTCGAGGTCGACGGTTTGCGTTGCACCCCATGGATCGTCGAAACTGGGAGGGTGAGCGAAGCCGGTGCTGCAGCCCCCGAAGACCCGATCGACCTCGAAGCCTGGCGCACCGCCAACGAACTGTCCGTGCCCTTCTCCGAGGCGCTCGACCTGTGGGCCGAGACCGCGCACGCCGCCCTCGTCGAGCTCGCCGGCCGGTACGGATCCTTCATCAGTTTCGCCGAACTCGCCGCCCGCGCGCAGGCCGACGCCGGCGTCGCGACCCGCGCGCCCGTCCGCCTCTGGGTCGCCGCGCTGCAGCGCCGCGTGACGGATCGCTGCCAGGCGGCGGGCGAGCCGCCGCTCGTCTCGCTCATGGTCGCGCACGACCAGACCGTCGGCGAGGGCTACGCCTACGCCGTCGCCGCCGCGGACCTCCCCGTCCCGGAGAACCTCGATCAGCACGCCGCCGCCGCGCGGTTCGCCTGCTACCTGCACTTCGGGGCGACGGTGCCCGCCGGTGCGGCCCCGCAGCTCACCCCGAAGCTGGAGGAGGCCCGCCGCGCCGCCGCGGCGCGCGTCGCCAGGGTGAAGCCCGCGAAGGCCGCGTCCAACGGGCGGGTCGTCAAGGCACGCACCCCCGCCGCGCCGCGGGCGGCGAAGGCACCGTCGGCCCGGCCTGTGAAGGCGGCCGCCCCGGCCAAGCCCGAGCCCCGCCCCGCGAAGCTCTGCCCCAACTGCTTCACCCAGCTCGCCGCCAACGGCGAGTGCGGCTTCTGCTGACACGCGGACCCGCGGCACGGTGAGTGCAATCGCATCACCGCGACGTCGTCGTGGCTACGATGGCCGCGGAGGTACGCCGGGACCCCGCGGAGCCACTCCTGCGGATCGCCGAACACCCGGTACAGAGTCGTGAATTCTGGTTTGTCGCTGGACGTGTCGCTGCTGTACGTGCACATCTCGAACTGGGAGTACCAGTGCTGCGGCGAGGTGCCCCGCGTCGGCGGGGACGTGCGCGGATCCCTCACGCTGCACCCGAGCCGGCGGCCGGGATACCCGGCGCCCGAGGTGCTCGACTGGGACCCGGATTCGGGGCTGGTCCGGGTGGGCGATCTGTATGCGCAGCTCGGCTTCTCCGTGACCGATCCGTACCGCACCGACCTCATCGTGAGCCTCGGCTGGCACGACGACGGGCCGGCGCCCACCGTGCTCGGCACCGTCGAGGTGCTGCTCGAGGAGACCGGAACCTACGTGCGTGAGCGGACCGGCGAGCTCGACATCGACCCGGGCACCGTCGACTACCGCGAGGTGCGCGAGGCCACGATCTGGCCCGAGGACCGGCCGGAGGCCGGCGGGCCCGCCGCCGCGGGGGTGGTCGCCGGGGTCCGGCTCGCGGGGATCGTCGAGGCCGCGGACCGGGCGGAGGTGCGGGCCGAGGGGCTGCGCCTCTTCACCGAGACCCCGGTATGACCCGCGCGGATCAGACGGCGACCGGCTCGGGCTCGGCCGCGCGGGTGCGGGTACGCGGGATGACCCAGCACATCGCGGCGGCGGCCACGCAGAGCGCCCCGGCGGTGTAGAAGGCCGGGTCGTAGCCGCCCGAGGCGTCCCGGATGTAGCCCGCGCCGAACGCCGCGACCGCGGCGCCCAGCTGATGCGAGGCGAAGATCCAGCCGAAGACCACCGGCGTCGACTCGCCGAAGTGTTCGCGGGCCAGGGCCATCGTGGGCGGCACCGTCGCCACCCAGTCCAGGCCGTAGAACAGGATGAAGACCAGCAGCCCGGGCGCGATGCCGGGGGAGAGCAGTGCGGGCAGCAGCGCCAGCGCGAGCCCGCGGCCGAGGTAGTAGACCACCAGCAGGATCCGCGAGTCGACCCGATCGGTGAGCCAGCCCGAGGCGATGGTGCCGACCACGTCGAAGACGCCGATGACCGCGAGCAGCGACGCGGCCGTGGTCGCGGGCATCCCGTGGTCGCCGGCGGCGGGGATGAAGTGCGTCTGCAGCAGGCCGTTGGTCGTCGCGCCGCAGATGGCGAAACTCGCGGCGAGCAACCAGAAGGCGGGTCGACGGGCGCCCATCGCGAGCCCCGCGAAGGCCGCGCGCACCGCGCCTCGCGACGGCGCCGGCGGCGGCACGACCTCGTCGGCGCCGAACGGCGGGAGGCCCAGTTGCGCCGGCCACGAGCGGAGGAACAGTCCGGCGACCGGGATCACCGCGACCGCCACCGCGGTCACCACGAGCGTCGCGGTGCGCCAGCCGTGCGCCTCGGACAGCGCCGCCACGACCGGCAGGAAGATCAGCTGGCCGGTGGCGCTCGCCGCGGTGAGCACCCCCGTCACCAGGCCCCGTCGCGCGACGAACCAGCGCATCGCGATGGTGGCGACGAAGGCCGTCGACAAGGATCCGGTACCCAGGCCGACGAGGACACCCCACAGCAGGACCAGCTGCCACGCGTCGGTCATGAACACCGCGAGCCCGGTGCCCGCGGCGACGAGCGTCAGCGCGCCGATGACCACCGGCCGCACGCCCAGCTTGTCCATGAGCGCCGCGGAGAACGGCGCCGTGAGACCGAAGAGCGCCATGTTCACCGACATCGCCGCGCCGATCGTCGCGTGCGACCAGCCGAACTCCATGTGCAGCGGGTCCATCATCACGCCGGGCACGGACCGGAAACCGGCCGCACCCAGCATCGTCACGAAGGCGACGCCGGCCACGATCCAGGCGTAGTGCGGCGCGCGCAGGCGCCTCAGCGGTGTAGTCACCGGACTAGATTCCCGGATTCCCCGGCGCCGAACCAGTGGCATCAATGACAAGATATGAAAGAATCGTGCCATGCACACCGTCGCCGTCCTACTGCTGGAACCCATCGTCGGCTTCGACGCCGCGATCCCGCCGCTGTGCTTCTCCGAGGCCACCGACGAGGCGGACCGACCCCTCTACCGCGTCATCACCTGCGGCATCGACCGCAACCCCGTCCGCGCGACGGGCGGCTACGCCATCACGCCCGAGGCAGGCCCCGAGGCCCTCGCCCTCGCCGACACGGTGATCGTGCCGGGCACGAAGATCACCGGCCCGCGGTTCGACGGGACCCTCCCCGACGACATCCGCGCCGCCCTCGCCACCATCCGCCCGGGCACCCGCATCGTCTCCATCTGCACCGGCGCCTTCGTGCTCGCCGCCGCGGGCCTGCTCGACGGGCGGAGCGTGACCACGCACTGGAAGTACGGGGCGCAGCTGCGCAAGCTCTACCCGGCCGTCGGGCTCGTCGACCACGTCCTGTTCACCGACGACGGCGACGTTTTCACCTCTGCCGGGCTCGCCGCCGGCCTCGACCTGTGCCTGCACCTGATCCGCAGCGATCACGGCGCCGCCGTCGCCAACAAGGTCGCGCGACACTGCGTCGTGCCGCCCGCGCGCGAGGGCACGCAGGCGCAGTTCGTCGACGTCCCGGTGCCCGTGAGCGGGGCGGGCAGCACCGTCGAACCGCGGGACTGGGCGGTCCGGAACCTGCACGAGAACCTCTCTGTCGAGGTCCTCGCCCGGCGCGCGGGGATGTCGGTGCGCACGTTCAACCGGCGCTTCCGCGAGGAGACGGGACAGACACCCGGCGCCTGGATCCTGCGCCGCCGCCTGGACCGCGCCCGCGAGCTGCTGGAGACCACCGAGCTGTCCGTCGACGCCGTCGCCCGCGACTCCGGGCTCGGCACCGGCGCCAGCCTGCGGGCCCACCTGCGCCGCGACACCGGGATGACGCCCCTCGGCTACCGTCGCGTCTTCCGGGAGGCCCCGGTCGCGTGAGCCGCGCACCGTCGGGCATGGGCGACCGCCGCACGGGCGGCTGGACGGGGCCCGGGGGGCACCGGGCAAAATGAGGGGATGCAGAGTCGGGTAGCGCCGCTCACCGGGCTGCGTGCCGTCGCGGCGGCCACGGTGTGCCTGACGCACGCCGCCTTCTCGACGGGGCACTACACCGACGACTTCGCGGGGCACCTCTGGGCACGGTTCGAGATCGGCGTCCCCATCTTCTTCGCGCTCTCGGGGTTCCTCCTCTTCCGGCCGTGGGTGCGGCTGCTCGAGGACGGCACGGGGCACCAACCCGACCTGCGGCGCTACGCCTGGCACCGGTTCCGGCGCGTGGTGCCGGCGTACTGGGTGGTCGTCGTCGCCGTGTACGCGCTGGGCCTCGTGCGGCACGAGCCGAACCCGTCGGGCCGGGGCGTCGACGGGCTGCTGCGGAACCTCACCTTCACCCAGATCTACGGCTTCGGGCACCTGCGCGTCGGGCTGACCCAGGCATGGAGCCTCGCGGTGGAAATGGCCTTCTACCTCGCGCTTCCGCTGATCGGCTGGGCGCTGACCGCGCTCCTGTGCCGGTACCGGTGGCGGCCAGCGCGGCTGCTGGCGGGCCTCGCCGGCGTCGCCGCGATCACCCCGGTGTGGATCCTGATCGCCCCCGAGATCGAGCGCACCGCGCGCATGTGGCCGCCCGCCTACCTGTGGTGGTTCGTCGGGGGCATGGCGCTGACGGTCGCGGTCCCACTCGTCCGACGGTGGCCGGCGTGGGCCACGCCCGCCTGCCTCGCCGTCGCCCTCACCGGGTTCGTCGTCTCCGCCCTGCCGGTGATCGGCGGCCCGCCGACGATGGTGCCCGCGAGCCAGCTGGAGGCCCTGGTGAAGTCGGCGCTGTACCTGCTGATCGCGGTCGCGCTGATCGCGCCGCTCGGGCTGGCGCCGGCGGCGCGCTCGGCCTATCACCGCATGCTCGGCAGCCGGCCGATGGTGTGGCTGGGCGGGATCTCCTACGAGTACTTCCTGGTGCACCTCATCGTCATGGACGTCCTGCTCCTCGACGTCTTCGACTGGCGGCCGTTCACCGGGAACATCGCCGTCGCCTTCCTCGCGACCTCGGTCGTCACCGTCGTGCTCGCGTGGGCGCTGCGCGCCGCCCTGCCCTTCGGGGATGATGAGAGGCGCACGTCGACGGAGAAGGGGGTGACGGATGTCCGCGCAGGAGCCTGAAGTGCACATCGAGGCGCCGGTGCGCCGGTGGTGCGACGCCCGCGCCATCCCCATGCCCCGGCGCGAACTCTCCGACGAGGCCGCGCTGCTCATCGCCGCCGGCCACCTCCAGCCCGCCGCCCGCGAGGTGGTGCTCAACCGGTTCGACACCGAACGCGCCTTCCCGGACATCGGCGGGTACTCCAAGCTGCGCCGGCTCAGCCGGATCGCCGAGCACGAGGCGCCGCCGCCCTCGGCCGACGGCGTCCCGCCCAACCCGTTGCAGCAGGCCAAGGCGGCCGCCGACGCGGTCCGCGGCGCGGACGCGCGGCGCAAGCTCGCAGGCTTCCGGCACGCCTTCACCCTGAACCGCATCTCGTTCGCCGCGGGCGTCCGCGCCGTACGCCGCGCCCGCAAGGACGCGGTGCACCTCGACCTCGACGAGCGCGACGCCCTGTTCGACGCGCTGTGCCTGACGCCGCTGCCGCTCACCCCGTCGGCCGCGGCGGTCGCCGCGCGGACCGTCGCGCGGGTGGCCGGCCCGGCCCTGCGGCTCGCCCCGCAGCTCGCGGGCTGGGTCGACGGGCACGGCGCCCCCGACGAGGGCCTGCTCGTCTTCGAGGATCGCTACGACGTGCTCCTGTTCGTCGCCGGCCTGGTCTACGACAAGGTGAGCTACTCCCGGTCGGTGAGCGCCGGCGAGTTCGACGAGCAGCTCGGCCAGTTGGACCTCCCGACCGACCTCGTGCAGATCTCCGCCGACGTCGTGCAGCTCAAGTCCGTCTGGGGTCAGCTGCGGTACGCGCCGGGCCTCGCGGACGGTACCCGCTCGAGCGAGCTCGACAAGGTCTGGGAGGAGCTCGTCGACCGGGTCACCGCGCTCACCCGCGTGGGCGACCTGGTGGACGTCGCGGATTCCAAGCGACCGCGGCGGATGTCGATCGAGTCGATCGACCAGCAGATCCACGAACTGGTGCAGCGCGCCGGCGAGCGCGAGATCTCCACGCAGAGCGCGCGGCGCGTCGCCGGGCAGATCATGGGCGCCCGGGGCGACCTCCCGCCCGCGCTGCCCGACGGTACCCGGCGCGCCCTGCCCGGCGCGGGGAACGGCACCGGCGGCGCGGGCGCCGGCGCTGCGGGCACCGGCGGTGCGGGCGCGCGACCCGGTGCGGCGCTACCGGACTCGGCGCTGCCCGGCGACGCGCCGAAGGCGTGGAAGCCCGCCCCCGTTCAGCCGCGCGACCACGATGCGAGGTAGGTCTTCTCCTCGTCCGTGAGGCGGCGCAGGCTGCGCTTCTCGATGTCGACGACCGCCATCTGCGTGGTCGCCAGGATCGCCGGCTTCGATTCGGGCGCTGCGTCCTTCGCGCGGACCTCGTAGCCGATGGTGAAGTCGACGCTGCGGTTCGACGCGATGTACATGCCCACCTGCACCGGCGAATCCTCGTGGTACAGCTGCGCTTTGTACTTGATCGCGACGTCCGCGATGAAGGCGCTCTTGATCAGCGGC
Source organism: Tsukamurella tyrosinosolvens (assembly GCF_900104775.1). Taxonomy (NCBI): domain Bacteria; kingdom Bacillati; phylum Actinomycetota; class Actinomycetes; order Mycobacteriales; family Tsukamurellaceae; genus Tsukamurella; species Tsukamurella tyrosinosolvens. The sequence goes on along the minus strand of NZ_FNSA01000003.1, from coordinate 4,916,722 downwards.
GCGTACTTCTCGCCCGCGGAGAGCAGCCACTGGATGCGTGCCTCCTCCAGCAGCGTCACCATCCGCGCGTGGTTCACGTGGCCCAGCGCGTCCATGTCCGACCAGCGGACGGGAACGTGTGCGGTGAAGGCGAACTCGTACTTTCCGAGGCTCACCGCCGCCACCCCGCGGCGAAGGCGAGGAAGGCGTCGTTCTCCTCGGGCACGGTGACGGTGACGCGGACGCCGGCACTGTCGAAGCCCCGGACCAGCAGGCCCGCCTCGGCGGCGTCGGCGGTGAAGCGCAGGGCGTCGGCGCCCAGGGGGAGCCAGACGAAGTTTGCCTGCGTGTGCGGAACCTCGAATCCGGCCGCCAGCAGTGCGTCCCGGACGCGGGTGCGCTCGGCGACGACGGCCTCGGTGCGGGCGAGCAGCTCGTCGTTGGCGTGCAGCGAGGCGATCGCGGCGGCCTGCGCGGGCACGCTCACGGAGAAGGGCAGGTGCACCTTGGTGAGGGCGGCGATGAGCTCCGGGTCGGCGATCGCGTAGCCGACGCGCAGGCCCGCGAGGCCGTAGGCCTTGGAGAAGGTACGCAGCGCGATCACATTGCGGTGCCGAGCGATCAGCGCGGCGCCGTCGATGCGCTCGCCGGTCTGCTCGTTGGCGCGGTGGTACTCGTAGTAGGCCTCGTCGAGGGCGACGATCACGTGCGGCGGCACCTTCTGCAGGAACGCCTCGAGGGCCTCCTCGGACACCGTCGTGCCCGTCGGGTTGTTCGGGTTGCAGACGAAGATCAGGCGCGTGCGGTCGGTGATCGCGGCGGCCATCGCGTCGAGGTCGTGCGCGTGGTCCGGCGTGAGCGGAACCTGGACCGGTGTCGCACCGACGACGCGGGTCACGATCGGGTAGGCCTCGAAGCTGCGCCAGGCGAAGATCACCTCGTCGCCCGGGCGGCAGGTGACCTGCACGAGGTCCTGGCAGAGCGCGACGGAGCCGCAGCCGGCGTGCAGCTGCTCCTCGGTGGCGCCGGTGAGCTTCGCCAGCTCGGCCTTGAGGGCCACGGCGCCGTTGTCGGGATAGCGGTTGGCGCTGCGCAGCACCTCCGCGAGGGCGGCGGCGACGGACGGTAGCGGACCGTCGACGATCTCGTTGGAGGCGAGCTTGATCGCGCCGGGCGCGGACTTCCCCGGCACGTAGGCGGGGAGCGCGTCGAGATCGGAGCGGATGCTCAGCGGCGCGGGGTCGGACGGGTTCACAGTGGCCACCCGGCCAGGGTAGTCCGACGGTCCGCCCCTGGGGGCCACCGAGGCCGGTCGCGTGGACCGGCCCCGGCGGCCAGGGACATCAGTTGCCCGAGAGCTTGTCCTTGAGGGAGTCCGCGTCGCCCTTGACCTTGTCGGCGAACTCGCCCGCCTTCTCCTTGGCGGCGGCGGTGGCCTGATCGACCTTCTCGCCGGCAGCCGCGGCGGCCTCCTGGGCGCGGCCCTTGAGCTCCTCGGCCTTGCTCTTCGCGTCGTCTGCGATGCCCATGCGTGATCCTTCCGATACACCCGATGTGTTCCCCCGAGGCCGATCCCCGAGGCTTTGATTGTGCGCTGTCGTGTGCAACTGCGCTGGGTTATCGATTGCGATCACGATGGACCTGCGGTTTCAGTTGCCGGAGAGCTTGTCCTTGACGGCGTCGACGCCCTCCTTGACCTTGTCCGCGGCGTCGGCGATCTTCTCCTTCGCCGCGGCGAGGCCCTGATCCGCCTGGCCCTCGGCCTTGAGATCGTCGTCGCCCGTGGCCGCGCCAGCGGCCTCCTTGGCACGTCCCTTGAGATCCTCGGCCTTGTTCTTGGCGTCGTCTGCGATGCCCATGGTCACGTCCTCTCGATGGTTGTTCGATCTTCATCTCGGGGGTGTTCCCCAAGTCTTCTGTCGCCGCGCCGGTCGTTCACCAGGACCTGGAACGCGACGTCGGGTCCGGTCGCGGCGACCACGTCGTGGCGGGCGGCCGCCGCGAGGGCGGTGAGCTCGTCGACGGGCGCGCCGGGTGAGATCGCTACGGCCACCCGGATGACGGGCCGGCCCTTCTCGATCACGGTCGACGGGCGGGCGCGCCGGATCAGGGGACTGCGCCCCAGGTCGGCGGCGACCGCGTCGGCCACGCGCCCCAGGTCGACGGTGCCGTCACCCGGGGTGTGCGCGGTGCGCGAGGCGGAGCTGCGCAGGTGCCGGACGAGGAGCCACAGCGCCACGAGCACCAGCACCGCGCCGGCCGCTCCGGTGACGGCGGGCCACCACGGCTGGTCGGGCAGGCGCACGATCGTCGGGACCGAGACGCGGTCGGCGGCGTCGGCCGCGGTCCGCTGTCCGAGCCGGTCGCCGAGCGCCCACAGGCCGCCGCCGAGCAACACCAGCCCGACGAGGCCGGCGAGGATCCGGTCGATGACGCGGGTCGAGCCCTTCATCGGGCCACCTCCTCGGCGCTGCGGCGGTCGGGGTCGATCCGCCGGTGGAACCAGAGTTCGTCGGAGACGGGGGTGTGGCTGCGCCGGCGCGGCTTCAGTGCGGCGATCAGCAGCACCAGGCCCAGCACGATGGCGCCGACCGTCGCGGGCCAGGCCCACCAGGACCACCGCACGTCGTCGGCGATGCGGGGCACCGCGTCGATCCAGCGGCTACCGGCGACCCAGCCGAGCGAGACCAGGGCGTCGCGGACCGCGATCACGCCGAGCGCGACCAGTGCCAGCAGGAGCGGCACCGTCGCGATGCTCGCGCCGGCGGTGCGCCGCGGTGCGTGACGGCGCAGGTCCCGGGCCGTGGGAGCGTCGTCGGCCGTGGTGGTGACGGTGCCGGGCGCGTGCGCGGTGCGGGGGCCGGTGCGTTCGTCGCTGATCCGGGTGATGTGCACGTGCACCTCCTTCGGGGGCGCGCCCAGGCTGCGGGCGAGCTCGTCGTCGACCGCGGACCGGACCGCCGGCACCAGACGTGCGGACTCGAGCGGCCACTGCGCGGCGATCTGCACGTCGACGTCGGTGCGCGCGCGGTCGGCGAAGCGCACGGACGGCAGCTGGCGCGTCGTGAGGCCGCGGACCCGCTCGGTGCCGGGCACCGAGAGCGCGGCGTGCTCGACCAACCGTCGGCGCACGCGGTCGTCGATGACGGTGCGGCCCCGGCCGGCGGTGTCGACGGGGTTCCGGTCGCCGCTGTCGGCTCCGGTCGCCGCAGCGACGGTGTCGGCCGTGACCGCCGCGGCGAGCGGGCCGTCGGGGGTCACCGATTCGGTGGTCATGGTCAGCTCCGGTCGCGGCGCCGCAGGGCGGTGAGGTCGATGAGCCCGTCGAGGTGTGCGCCCACGGCCGCGCCGGCGGCGCCGAGAACGATCGCGAGCAGGAAGCCGACCAGGCCGCCGACCACGACGGCGATCGCCACGAGCAGGCCGATCACGCCTCCCCACACGGTGAAGTGTCCTGGCGTCATGCGGTGAACTCCTTCGGTGCTGCGGGGCCCTGGTCGGACACCGCGATATCGGATACGACGACGTCCACGGGGACTCCCGCGGCGTCGGAGGCGGCCACGCGAACGCGGTCCGCGAGGTCGACGAGGTCGAGGTCGCGCCGGAACTCGAGGACGACGGAGACCTGTCCGCCGTCGTCGTCGAGCCGGACGCCGCGCACCGTCCGGCCCGGGAGGTACGTGGCGGGGGATCCGGGCCCGCCGGCGTGGACGCCCACGACGCCGTCGATCGCCGTCACTGCGGCGACGACCCCGTCGACCCGGGCGGCACGTGCGGCGCTCACTGGACCCGCGACTCCGTCGACGCCTCGCCGGTGGCGACGTCGTCATCGTCGGCGAAGTGGACGTCGTGGACGGTCACGTTGACCTCGGTCACCTCGAGGCCGGTCATGGACTCGACGGCGTCGATGACGTTGCTGCGGATGCCGGCGGCCAGGTCGTGGATCGCGACGCCGTACTCGGCGACGATCGTCACGTCGACGGCGGCCTGCCGCTCGCCGACCTCCACGGTGACGCCCTGCGTCAGGTCCGGCGCGCCCGGAAGGGTCTCGCGGATGCGGCCCACGACGCGGGCGGCCTGGCCGCCGAGGTCGTAGACGCCGTCGACCTCGCGGGCCGCGATGCCGGCGATCTTGGACACGACCACGTCGGCGATGTTGGTGCTGCCGCGCCCGACCTGCGTCGCGACCGCGGTCCCGGGCTTCGTGGCCGTCGTCTCGTCGGCGGTCGCGGCGGGCTTGGTGGTGGTCGAGGTCATGTTCGGTCTCCCTTGTGTCGACTGATGTACCGGGATCCGTTCCGGCACACTGGGTGAGTCGCCGTCTCGCGGAGATCGGCACGCGATTGTGACCCATCTCACATTTGGAGGGTGGTTGTTCGACTCGGAGCTGCTGCCGTCGCTGTCCGACGAGACCCTGACGAGGCGCGCCCAGCGCGGCGACGCCGCGGCCTTCGACGTGCTCGTGCAGCGCCACGCGCCCGCCCTGCATCGCTTCGTCGCGCGGACGATGCCCGAACGCAGCGACTGCGACGACATCGTGCAGGAATCCCTCATCGCCGCGTGGAAGGCGCTCCCGAGCTTCGCCTTCCGCTCGACCCTGCGGACGTGGCTGTTCTCGATCGCGGCCCGCAAGACCGCTGACGTGCTGCGTCGCCGCGCCCCCGTCGTCGACTCGGAGGCCGTCGACGAGGCCGTCGCGCGGGAGCCCGGCCCCGTCGAGAAGGCGACCGACCGGGACTTCCTCGACGCCCTCGCGAGGGAACTGGGACGTCTGCCCTACCCGGCCCGTGCGGCGTGGTGGCTCCGCGAGGTCGACGGGCTCTCCATCGCCGAGATCGCGGGCGTCCTGCGGACCACGGAGGGGTCGGTGCGCGGCCACCTCCAGCGGACGCGGCAGCGCCTCGCGGACACGCTGGGGGAGTACTGGCCATGAGCGATCCGACGCGGCCCGCGGAGGCCGGACCGTTGTGCAATCCGACAGGACGTGGTCACACTGGGGGAGCGATGAGTTTCAGGCGAGTGGAGAGTGGCGACGCCGAACCGGCGCAGGCCACCGATTGGATTGCCGACGCGACGCGTCGGCTCGCCGGGCTGTCCGCACCCGACGGTGAGGGGCCCGAGGTCGACCCGCGCTGGGGCGCGGACGCCATCGACCGGCTGCGTGAGGCCGTCGCCCTGCAGGTCTCCGCGCTGCCCCGGCGGTCCCGCCCGATCGCGACGGTGCGGCCGGGTGTGGCGGTCACCGAGCTGGCGCTGTCGAAGGCGATCACGGCCGCGCTCTCCGACACGGCAGCGGCCGAGTCCGCCGCCGTCGCCGATGTCGCGCTGGATCTCACCGGCGACGGGCTGGCCGCAGTGCACGTGCACCTCGTCGCGGTCGGTGCCGACGGTCGCTCGCGCTCGCTGCTCGACGGTGGCGAACGCCTCCGCGCCCTCACGGCCGACGTCGTGCGGCGCATGGTCGGCACCGCCGACGCGCGCATCGACCTCACGTGGGAGGACGTGCTCACGCCGGAGCCGATCTAGGCGCCGTCGGACCCGTCGCGCGCATCCCGCGCGCGAACGGAGAATGACCAGCGGTTTTGTGGGTTGCGGAGAGGTTGTGTAATGTAGCTGCTCGGCGGTTGCGCGTGACCCGTAAGGATCGCTCGCGCATCGCGTCCGATTTGGAGGCGTGCCAGAGCGGCCGAATGGGACTCACTGCTAATGAGTTGTCCGGCCAACACCGGACCGGAGGTTCAAATCCTCTCGCCTCCGCCACGTCGGTCTTCGGACCGGCGAGAATTGAATATGGGTATGCGCCCGTAGCTCAGTGGATAGAGCATCTGACTACGGATCAGAAGGTCAGGGGTTCGAATCCCTTCGGGCGCACAGTGACGGTCAGGGCCGGTTCTCCAGCGGAGAACCGGCCCTGACTCGTATGGCGCGCGGTGCCGACTCAGCCCTGGATCCGCTGGTGCCTGTCGGCCCACTCCGCGTCGCGGAGCTGCTTCTTCTGGATCTTCCCGGTCGAGTTGCGGGGGAGTTCGGGGACGACGGCGAAGACCCGCGGCGCCTTGAAGCCGGCGATCCGCTCGCGGGCGTGCGCGGAGAGTTCCTCCTCGTCGACCGACGACCCCGGCCGCAGGACGACGAAAGCCTTGGGGCGCTCTCCCCACTTCTCGTCGGGGATCCCGACGACGGCGACGTCCACCACCGCGGGATGGCTCGCGAGCGCCTGCTCCACCTCGATCGTGGAGATGTTCTCCCCGCCGGAGATGATGACGTCCTTCGCCCGGTCGAGCAGTTGGACGTAGCCGTTCGGATGCATCACGCCGAGGTCGCCGGAGTGGAACCAGCCGCCGGCGAAGGCCTCGTCCGTGCGCTCGTCGTCGAGGTAGTAGCCCTTCATGACCATGTTTCCGCGCATCACGATCTCGCCCATCTCCGTGCCGTCCGGCGTGACGTCGACGAGGGCACCGTCGGAACCCGGTTCCGGGCGGACGACGCGGGCGCGGTCGGCGGTGAGCATGCCGACGCCCTGCCGCGCGAGCAGTCGCGGCAGTTCCTCGGCGGCGACGCCGGACCAGCTCGGGTCCGGCTCGCAGATCGTGTACGGCCCGTACGTCTCGGTCAGGCCGTAGACGTGGATGAGCTGAACGCCCAGGGCCCGCACCGCCGCGATGAGAGTGGGGCTCGGGGGCGCGGCCGCGGTGGTGACGGTGAGGACCCGATCCAGCGGGTGCGCCCGCTCGGAGGCGATCAAGAACGACAACACGGTCGGGGCGCCGTTGAGGTGGGTGATCCCCTCGCCGTCGATGAGCGCCCACATGTCGTCGCCGCGCACGGCGCGCAGGCACACCTGGGTCCCGGCCGCAGCCGCGACCGCCCAGGCGCCGCACCAGCCGTTGCAGTGGAACATGGGAAGCGTCCACAGGTACTTCGTGTCGATGCCGAAGCCGCTGTGGTGCACGTTGCCGAGGGCCGCGAGATAGGCGCCCCGGTGGGTGTACATGACGCCCTTCGGCTTCCCGGTGGTACCCGAGGTGTAGTTGATCGAGATCACCGAATCCTCATCGTCCACCTCCCACGGGAGCGGCGCATTGGAACCGCGGGCGAGCAGATCGGCGTAACTGGTCCCAGCGCCGGTGTACGCGCCGTCCTGCGCGGGCAGTTCGATGACCTCGCGGATCGTGACCGGCTGCTGATCGGCGAGGGGAGCGAGCAGGGGCGCGTCGCCGAGGAGGATCGCCGCACCGGAATGCCCGCAGATGTAGGCGACTTCGTCGGGCGAGAGGCGGGTGTTCGTGGCGACGAGCACGCCCCCGGCGAGCGGGACGGCGAAGTGCGCGACGAGGAGTTCGAGCGAGTTCGTCGCGAGGTAGGCCACCCGGTCGCCGGCCTCGATACCCGACGCGCGCAGAGCGTGCGCGAGGCGTGTGACGTGCGCGGCCAGCTCACGGTAGGTCGACCGGCGGTCGCCGTCCACCACGGCGGCGTGGTCGGGATGGACCTCCGCGGCGCGGCCGAGGAAGCGCAACGGCGTCAGCGGGGTGTCGAGGCCGGACCGCTGGGAGACGGAGCCGATAAGCGATGCGTTCATGAGGTTCTCCTTGGTGGTTCGAGGCGTCAACCGAGCAGCCGGGATTGCCGCACGAGGGCGACGGATTCACCGCGCGTGGAGACGCCGAGTTTGATGTTGATGTTCTTGAGGTGCCACTTGATCGTGTTGACGGCGACGCACAGCTCGGTGGCGATCCGCGCGTTCGTGTAGCCGCGATCAACGAGTCGGAGGATCTCGATCTCCCTGGCGGACAGCTGCTTCAGGGCGGGGCTGAGGTTCCGGTTCGCGACGGCCCCGCCGGTCCGGTCGACGAGGTCGGCGAGATAGGTCGCGGGGATGGCCCCGAGGTCGAGCGCGCCCGCGTGCTCGGTGGGCGACGTCTGGACGCGATGCAGGAGCGCGACCACGTCGGCACCGGCATCGAGGAAGCTGCGGCGGAGGCCGGCGCGCGCCCCGAGTTCGAGCGCGGGTGCGATGGTGCGAATCGCCTGCTGTACTCGTCCCGCCGCGTGGAGGACGCCCGCCAGGGCGATCCGCGTCGAGGTCTCCTTGCGCGGGTTACGCACCGGGTCAGTCTTTTCCAGGGCTACCGTCAGCCCAGCCACCGCCGCGGCGTGCCGGCCCTCAGCGCTGTCCATGATCGCCGCCGCCAGCGTGCGGGCGTGCTCCAGCGCACGCGAGACACCGTCCTGCCGCCCGGTGGGCCGCGGCATGGACTGGACCAGGGCGTGCGCCCGCCCGAGGTCGCCGTCGTCGACGAGGAACCGGACCCGCTCGAGACTCAGCTCCGCGTGCAATCGCGGCAGTTCCAGGCGCACAGCGGCGTCGCTCCCCTCTGTGAGGAGGCTCAGTGCCTCGGACCGCGCGCCCCGGGCGTCCCGAATCCGGGCGCGGGTGCGGTAGCTGGCGGACATGAACTCGACCAGTCCGCCGTCCGAACCCAGGCGCGCGGCCTCCGCCGACAGCCGCTCGGCCTCGTCGACCCGATCCTGTTCGTACTGCAGCTCGGCCAGGAGCGCTGCCGCGAGTTGCGCTGCGTGCGAGTGGGCACCGGCGGAGTCTCGCGCGGTGGCGAGTGCGCTCCGGAGCAATTCCTCGGCGCGCCTCGTCTTCCACTGCGAGTACGCGGCAACACTCGCCAGGCACCGTCCGTAGACGGCGGGGAAACGGCCGGCTGTGAGGTCGTGGAAGGTGCGTGCCCACGCCTGCAGGTCCTCCGCGCGAGCGAACTCCTCGTCGTGGATCAGCACGACGGTTCGGAGGTTCGCCGCGACCCCGATCACGAACGGGCGGTGTTCGTCCGGCGCTGCGATCGCGCCGCCGACCAGGTGGTCCACGGCTGCGGGGCGGTCGGCGAAGACATCGATGCACGCCTGGACGACGTCCGCCTCCACCTCCCGCTGGTGACGATCACCGCCGTCGTCCGGAGCCGTGAACGAGTATCGGAGTTGATCCAGGGCGAGTTGCGCCGCGGCCGACCTCTGGAGGAGACAATTGGCCCAGCTCACCGCCATGAGTAGACGCGGCCGATCCCCGATGGCCCCGGCGGGGAGGCGGTCGATCAGCTGTAGGACAGCTACCATCCGGCTGTCCTCGATGAGCCGCATCGCCTCCCGCTCGACGAGATCGGCCGCGTCGTCGGCCCTTCCCGCCGCCATCGCGTGGTGGACGGCCTCGCCGATCATTCCGTTCTCGGCGAACCAGTCGGACGCGCGCGCGTGGAGTTCGGCGACACGACCAGCGTCGGTCACCGCCAGCCGGCGGCGGAGGAAGTCGGCGAAGAGATGGTGGTACCGGAACCACGTCGCGTCGTCCGCCATCCGGTCGAGGAACAGATCCCGGCGCTCCACGTCCTCCAATCGCGCGAGGCCGTCGCGCGAGCCGGTCAACGCGTCCGCGAGTGGGCCGCACACGCGCTCGGGAAGACAGGTCGCGAGCAGGAAGTCGTGCACGTCCGGGTCGAGTGCGTCCAGCACGTTCTCCGCCAGGAAGTCGCCGACCGCCCGGTGGCCGACCGCGTCGACCGGCGCCTGCGGATCGCCGCTGCGCAGCGACAGGGCCGCGAGCTTGAGAGCCGCCACCCAGCCGTCCGTCGAACGGATGAGATCCATGGTCGACACCCCGGTATCGGCGCCGAGCCCGGTGAGGAGAGAGCGTGATTCGTCATCATCGAAACGGAGCTGGGCGCTGTCGATCTCGAGTAGCTCGTCGGTGATCAGCATCCTGCTGAGAGGCAACCCGGCACGGCTACGACTCGTCACCAACACGCGGAGACCGGAGCCGCCGTTGACGATGAGGTACTCAAGCGCCGACACCGTCTCGCGCGTGGTCACCCGGTGCCAGTCATCGATGATGAGCAGCACCGGACGGTCCGCCCGTTGCAGTCCGTTGATCAGCGACGTCAGCACGTAGTGCTCCGCGGGGATCCCGACGTCGTTCAGCATGGCCGACAGATCGCCGACGGCATCGGGCGCGACGCGGCTCACCGCTGCCACGACGTGCGCGAGGAACGACAGCACCGGCTCGTCCCCGTCGATGGACAGCCACGCAACGGCGGCCCCGTCGGCCTGGAGGCGTTCGCGCCATTGCGCGGCGAGGGCGCTCTTCCCGAAGCCCGCCGGCGCGTGGACGAGGGTGAGCCGTACGTCGGCGTGGCGCTCCAGCGTCTGCAGGAGACGAACCCGTGCCACCAACCCGCGCGGCGGAAGCGCCGGGGTGAGGCGGGTGGTGAGTACGGATGTGTCCATGGGTTCGGTGGCCTCGCTCCCACTCCTGGTGCGGATGATCGGTCAGGGGCGCCGACGGTACCTGCCTCCGCCGAGGGTAGTCAGGCACCGCGGGCGCTCGAGGAGGTTCACTCCCAGAGGCGCGGAGTCCAGCCGAGCCGGAATGCGGTGCGCAGATGCTCGCCCACGTCCTCCAATGCGGCGCGCCCGAAGTCGACGGCACCCGCGAGGTTCGCCGCGAAGGCGTGGATCTGCCCGTCGTACCGCTTGACCTGCGTCGGAACACCGGCGTCGCGCAGCTTCGCGGCGTACGCCTCGCCCTCGTCGCGGAGCGGGTCGTACTCCGCGGTGACCACCAGGGCGGGAGGGAGGCCGGCGTGGTCCGCGGCTCGGATCGGCGAGGCGCGCCAGTCGTCGGGGTCGGCGCGGTAGTGCTCGGAGAACCAGTCGAGCAGCGCGGTGGTGAGGAAGTAGCCCTCGCCGTTGTCGCGGGCGGAGTCGGTGTCTCGGCGGAAATCGGTCGCCGGATAGAGGAGCACCTGTCCCACCAGCTTCGGCCCGCCCTCGTCGCGGAGGGTCAATGCGGTCACTGCGGCGAGGTTGCCGCCCGCGCTGTCGCCGCCGACCGCGATCCGGTCGGGGTCGATGTTCAGCTCGGCCGCGTGCTCGGCCACCCAGCGGGTGGCGGCCACGGCGTCGTCGACGGCCGCGGGGAAGGGGGCCTCCGGCGCCTTCCGGTAGTCCACGGAGACCACCACGGCGTGGGCGCGGTTCGCGAACAGGGTGCACGGCCCGTCGACGACGTCGGGGTCGCCGATGACCCAGCCGCCCCCGTGGAAGTACACGAGCACGGGGAAGGCACCGCTCCCCTTCGGTGTGTAGATCCGGACCGGGATGTCGCCGTCGGGCCCCGCGGCGACGGTGTCCGTCACCGAGATGACTTCCTCCGCGGGGAGCCCGCACTGGGCCACGACGGCACGGTACGTCGCGCGGGCGTCGGCGACCGGCATCTCGTCGAGGGGCGGTAGTCCGGTGTCCGCGACGGCCTGCAACCAAGCCGCGGTCTGCGTGTCGAGTGTCATGTCGAATCCTCTTCTCGGATGGATGGTGTGCTGAGCGGAGTGGTCAGTCGAAGCGGAAGCCGGCGTAGTCGGCGACTGCCTCGTCGCAGATCCGGCGGTATTCGGGGAAGCCCCCGCACCAGCTGAGCAGGCCGTTCGGCTTACCGTCGACGTTGGTGCCGGTCCACCAGGAGGCGGTGTCCGGGATGACCGTCATGTTCGAGATGGTGTCGTGCAGGGCGAGGAATTCGTCCGCCGCGTCCTGGCGGGTGTCCACGACACGATGGCCCTCGGATTCCATGTGGGCGAGGAAATCGCCGATCCACTCGCCCTGCTGCTCGATCAGGGTCGGACCGTTGGTGAGGATCGCGGGGTTCTGCGGGCCGCAGTAGTGCAGGAACATGTTCGGGAACCCGGGCACGGTCATCCCGATGTACGTGGCGGGCCGGTCGGCCCACCGCTCCTGCAGCAGGACCCCGTTCGTGTCGCGGATGTTCATGGAGTACAGCGCACCGGTGTAGGCGTCGAAGCCCGTGGCGAAGAGGATCACATCGACCTCGTGCTCGGTGCCGTCCGTCATGCGGATTCCGGTGGAGGTCACTTCGGCGACCGGGTTGTCCTTCATGTCCACGATCGCGACGTTGTCGCGGTTGAACGCCGCGTAGTACCCGTGCTCGATCGGCGGGCGCTTGCTGACGAACGGCGATGTCGGCGAGAGCCGCTCGGCGAGGGCGGGATCGCGCACGACGTTCGCGATCTTCTCGCGGAGGAAGTCGAGGACGAACCCGTTCACCTCGCGGTCGGTGAGGACGTCGGCGAAGCCGGAGAAGGCCGGAGTGAGTCCGCCCTTCTCCCAGAGCCGCTCGAGCACGTCCCGTCGTTCCTCCGGCGACATCTCGGCACCGATTCCCGCGAAGTCCGGGTAGGGGAAGCCGCCGAAGTTCGCGCGGGCCTTCTCGAAGATCTCGGGATGGCTGGACTCGATCGCCTTCCAGTCCTCGGCGTCGAGTTCGTGATTGCGCCCGGGGAGGCAGTGGTACGGATTGCGGGAGAACTCGTAGACCTGGGCCGCGGTGCGGGCCACCACCGGGATGATCTGGACGGCGGTGGCTCCGTTGCCGATGACGGCGACGCGCTTGCCGGTGAAGTCGATGTCCTGCTCGGGCATCCGCGCGGTGTGGTGCCACTGGCCTTCGAACGTGTCGAGGCCGGGAAACGCGGGCATGTTCGGCGTGCTCAGCACTCCGACGGCGGGGATGAAGTACTTGGCGGTCACCGTCCGGCCCGAATCCGTCTCGATCGTCCATCGCCCGGAGGCGGCGTCGAACTGCGCACCGGTCACCTTCGTCCCGAAAGTGATGTTCCCGCGGAGGCCCTCGCGGTCCGCGACCCACGCGAGGTAGCTCTGGATCTCCGGCTGCGACGGATACCGCTCGCTCCACTTCCACTCGGCGAGAAGGTCCGGATTGAAGTAGTCCGAGAAGCTGTAGACGGTGCTGTCGCTGTCGGAGCGCGCGCCGGGGTAGCGGTTCCAGTGCCACGTGCCGCCCACGTCGGTGCCTGCCTCGAGGCAGCGGGCCGAGAGTCCGAGCTCACGCAGCCGCCGCAGGGTGTACAGGCCTGAGAATCCGGCGCCGACGACGACCGCATCGACCGTCTCGATCGCCGCCGGCGTTGTCTCCTGCGCTGTGGTGGTCATCAGGATCTCCCTTCGTATCCGGCTCTCACTCGCCACCGGCGGCGGCTGCAGTTAGTGACTCCGGTCACACGAATATGGAGTTCGCGGTGCCCCACCTCCCCACCCGTTCGGGTGGTCTTCGGCGGTTCCGGCCCACCCCGCCCGGTGAGGCGGGGTGGCCCACCCGTTCGGGTGGGGGCGGTCCCGGCGAGCGGCCCTACCGTGCTCGGCGAGTGATGTAGAACACAACGAAAGGGAATCTCATGAAGGCGCTCAAGCTGACCGGGCCCGGCCGGATCGAACTCCAGGACGTCCCGGTGCCCGACATCGGGCCCGACGAGGTGCTCATCAAGGTCGTCGGCGCCGGGCTGTGCCATTCGGACCTGCACATCCTCCACCAGGGCGAGGAGTGGCCGTTCTTCGGCACGACGATGGGCCACGAGACGGCGGGCCTCGTCGACGCGGTGGGCGCCGACGTCCGCGACCTCGCCGTCGGAGAGCCCGTCCTGGTGCGCGCGGTGTGGTCGTGCGGCGAGTGCCGGCCCTGCACGGTCGGGCGAGAGAACGCGTGCTCGGTCAACGGCAGCCGGAACAAGTTCCCCCTGACCCCGGGGATCGGGGCCGACGGCGGCATGGCCGACTACATCAAGGCCCGGCCGGAGCATATCGATCGGCTCGGGGCCGTCGACGTGGCGAGCGCCGCGCCGCTCGCGGACGCGGGACTGACTCCCATGCACGCGATCCGCAGCGTGCGCGATCGCCTCGACGACGGGGCGACCGTCGTGGTGATCGGCATCGGCGGGCTCGGACACATGGCCGTGCAGATCCTGCGTGCGACCACATCGGCCCGGATCATCGCCGTGGATGTCGATGCCGCGCGCCTCGAGGCCGCGCTGCGCAACGGCGCCGACCGCGCGATCCTCTCCGGGCCGGAAGCCGCGTCGGAGATCCTCGCGGAGAGCGACGGCTACGGGGTCGACGCCGTCCTCGACTTCGTGGGCGCCCAGGCCACCGTCGAACTCGCGACCGGCGTGGTCGCTCCGGAGGGGGCGGTCCGCCTCGTCGGACTCGCCGGTGGTTCGTTCCCGTTCAACGCGAGCCTCGAGGGCGAGGTGCTGCCGTGGGGCGCCAACGTCCAGAGGTCGTACGGCGGAACGCCCGCCGATCAGGCCGAGGTGCTGGCACTGGTCGCGGACGGCCGGATCGCGGTGGACGTCGTGATGTATCCGCTCGCGGACGCGCAGCGCGCCTTCGACGACCTCGAGGCCGGGCGAATCACCGGGCGAGCGATTCTCGTTCCCTGACCCCCGGTGACCGTCTCGCGTTACCGTCGAGGGGACGACGGGAGCGGGCATGGACGAGCGGGTGGAATCGACGCAGGCGGCGCGGCAGATGCTGGGCGAGCTGTGGGACGGCAACGGGCCGCTGCTGATCCACCAGAGCGGCGGCTGCTGCGACGGCTCGTCGCCCATGGTCTTCACCGTCGACGAGTTCCGCGTGGGCGACGCCAACGTGCGGCTCGGCACCGTCGAGCTCGGGGACGGGCGCGACGTGCCGATCTGGGTGTCGGACGGCGAGGCGCGGGTGTGGGAGAGTAGCGTCCTCGTGCTGGACCTCGAACCCGGCCGCGCCGCCGGCTTCTCGCTCGAGGGCGCCACGGGGAAGCGCTTCGTCTCGCGGGTCCGGATCACGGGCGCCGACGATGCCGCCTGCCCGGTCCCGCAGTCCTGAGCGAGCGCGACCGGAGGCGCGCGGCTACCGTCGGTCGTGAGGCGTGCGAATGACACGCCGTCGATGGAGGTGAGGCCGTGCCCGAGCAGTACGACATCGACAGCGAGGCATCGATCGCACGCCGGGAGGCCGGCGTGGAGGTGCTCGAGGGCATCGACGGCGCCGAGGCCAGGACGGTGATCGACGGGCTGGCCGAGGTCAACCCCGCGCTCGCACACCACATCGCGGCATGGGGGTTCGGCGACGTCTACGCCCGGCCCGGCCTGAACCCGCGCGACCGGCAGCTGGTGACGCTGGGCATTCTGACCGCGCTCGGCGGGACCGAGAACCAGCTGCGAGTGCACGTGAACACCTCGCTCAACGTGGGTATCACCCGCGAGGAGATCAACGAGGTCCTGCTGCACGCCGCCGTCTACACGGGTTTCCCTCGGGCGATCAACGCGACGCTGGTCGCGCGGGACGTGTTCGCGGAGCGCGACGACGCCTGACGGTGTCGGCCAGCCGGCGGTCCCAGCGCGCCCACGACGCGGGCGGGAGGAGAGCCAGGCCCACGGCGACGCCCGCGATCCCGATCGCGAAACCGGCCGCGGTGTCGGAGAACCAGTGCACGCCCAGGTACAGGCGGCTCGCCGCGACGGCACCGATCACCGCCGCGGGGACGACGAGCGCGAGCAGCCGCCGCCGGGCGGCCCAGCCTGCGGAGACGGCCACCGTCGTGGCCAGGAGCAGGGCGGTCGTGCCCGTGACGTGCCCCGACGGGAAGCCGTAGTCGGTCTCGTTCGCGAGGTGGTCGACGAGCGGTGGGCGCTGTCGGGCGAACGTGTATTTCAGCGCCAGGGTCGCCGCAGACGCGACCGCCGTACTCCCGAGCACGAAGACCGCGGACGCGGCGGACCGTCGCCACGCGAGGAGCGCAGCGACGAACACGCCGAGCGCGATGGTGCCGCCCGGCGAGAAGACGTCAGTGATGAGCCGCATCGCGGTCGTGAGCGCCGTATCGCGGTGCTCGATCATCTCCTCCAGCACCTCGCCGTCGGCCTCGGTGACGGGGCGCCGGCCGACGAGCAGGCCTAGGGCGACGACGGCGCCGACGAGCGCCACCGCGGCGGCCAGGTAGTACCGGCCGCGCCGGTCGAGAGTGGGCATCCGACCAGATTGCCCGCGCGAAAGTCGTTCGCGCAACCCAAGACCGGGTAAAGCGCACCTCATGACCAGGGGTGTCGGGGGTAGCGTGGGCGGGGTGAGGAAGCGACTGAGGCGGGCGCGCGCGGCGCGGCTGCAGCGCGACACCCTGTACGCGGACGTCTCCGAGTGGCAGCCGCCGCTGCCCGAGAAGTACCCCTACCGGTGGGTCGCGATCCGCTCCAACGACGGCACCTACCGTGACCGCCGTTTCGCCGCCAATTGGGACACGGTGCGGCGGATGCTCGACGACGGCCGGCTGGTCGGCGCCATCGTCTACGCCGTGGTCCGTCCCAACTGGGAGGAGACCCTCGCGGTCCACCTGGAGATGCAGGGCGAGGACCGGCCCGACGTGGTGACCATGGCCGACGCCGAGTCCTGGGGCGGGCAGATCGTCGGCGACCATTCCGACGCCTTCAACCGCTTCACGTGGGGCGCCTCCGACTGGCGCGGCGGCGGCGCCGACCCGCGGCCCACCCGCTGCATCGGCTACCTCAACCCCAACGACATCGGCATCTGGCCGACGCTGCCCGACATGCCCTTCGTCGTGCCGTCCTACGGCGCGCTACCCGAGTTCTCCCGGGCACCGGAACTGGGGCGGCGCTTCGCGATCCACCAGTACACCGACGGCAGCGGTTACGGCGGCGGGCTGCCCGAGGGCTACGGCCGCGTGCGGTGTGACATGAACGCCGCCAACGGCCTCGACCCGTGGCAGCTCGGCGATCTGCTCGGCACCACCACGATCCCGGTGGACTGAGTCAGTCGCCGTACGCGCTGTAGACGGTGTCCGGGAGAGTGGGCAGCCAGCCGTCGACCCACGCGCCGGCGTAGGCCCGGTCGCCGCCGGCGATCAGCTCGACGACGTGCCCGGGCAACTCCGCGGCGACGAGGGGCAGCAGCCGCAGGCCGTCGTCGCGGTACCGCTGTGCCGCGGCGTCCGAGCTCCAGCCCGTCTCCCAGTCCAGCTCGCTGTCCCAGATCGCCTGCCACGCCTGCAGTTCGGCCGCGAGGGCCGCGGGCAGGTTCAGGTGCTCGGGCCCGATGTTCCCGTAGGTGGCCCAGAGGGCGGTGCTGCCGTAGTCGCTCATCAGCCGGACCCACCGCTCGGGCGCCTCGTCGAACTGTCGCACGTCGGTGCCCGCGGGGAGCGGCGTCTCGCCCGACGGTGACCACCCCGTCGCCCACCCGCCGGCGTAGCCGCGCTCGGCGATCGGCCAGAGGCTGTACTCGATCACGAAGCCGGGCACCTCGACGACCAGCGCGTCGAGGATCGCGTGCGCCTCACGGGCGTAGTCCGCCTCGGCTTCCGCTGTGCGCCAGCCTTCGCGGCCACCGAGATGGTCGGCCTCCAACAGCGCCTGCCAGGCGGCGATACGGGTGGCGAGTGCCCCGGAGAGGCCGAGGTCCTCAGCGCTCAGCGGGCGCAGCTGATCCACGCCGACGAGCGGGGGCCGATCGACGTCGGGCCACACGTGCAGGACGCGGGCTGGAATGAGCGGACTGTCGGGCATCCGGCCAGGCTACGCGGGTGGTTGTGCGAACGCATCGACATATGGCAGGAGTGATGGTAGGAAAATGGTATGAGAACGACCATCGACGGGGCGGGCCGGATCGTGGTGCCGAAGGCGATCCGGGACGCGATGGGGTTGAGCGCGGGGAGGGCAGTGGACGTGACGTTCGCAGACGGGCGCATCGAGATCGAGGTGGCACCTGTTGAGATCGACATCGTGCCGGGCCACCCGTTTCCGAAGGCCGTACCGCGGGAGCCGATTCCGCCACTGACCGACGAGATGGTCCGTCGGACCCTCGAAGAGGTCCGGCAGTGGCCGCGCTAGCGTGCGACACCAGCGTCCTGCTTCCGTCGTTGCTGTCCTGGCACCATGCGCACACCAGGTGCGCATTCGCGTTGGCGCAGCAGGAGTTCGCGGTGCCCGCGCATGTGCTGATGGAGACCTTCAGCGTGCTCACCAGGCTCCCCGAGAATCGTCTCTCGCCGGTGCAGGCCGCCGCGCTCATCGCAGGCGTCGACGCACCCTTGATCGATCTTCCCGCCGCTGAGCACCGACGGGTGGTGGAGGCCCTGGGGGCGCGCGGAATCGGCGGCGGCGCGACCTACGACGCGCTGGTGGGTGCAACCGCGGCGCACCACGGAATGACACTCCTGACCGCTGACCTGCGGGCGCCGCGCACCTACGAGGCGGTCGGGGCCACCTACCGGACGGTGTGAGGCGGCACCGTCGGGCGGGAACAGCGGACAGCGGATCGCTCAGTCCGATCTTCGGTGCATGTCGGCGAGGGATCGTTGGCGTGTCGTCGCAGGATTGGACCGAAGATCGGCGGGCGGGCGAGCTCCACAGAGCTCATCCGGTTGGAGCGAAGTGGCAGCGAAGGCGGGGTATGCGGATCGCGCATCGATCGGTCCCATGAAACAGCTGGAACCTGCGTGTTCGCGGGTATGCGTGGGACGCATGGCTTGCGTGAGCAACACGACCCCACACGCCGCCGGCGGCCCGCTGCCCTGCCGGCCGGCCGCGCACCGTCGGGCAGGAGCACCCGGACGTGCGAGCGGCGCCGCCCCCGGATGGGGGACGGCGCCGCGGACACCCTCAGGCGTAGCCCGGGCAGGGGATCAGAAGAAGCCCTGCGCACCCGGTGCGTACGAGACCAGCAGGTTCTTGGTCTGCTGGTAGTGATCGAGCATCATCTTGTGGTTCTCACGGCCGATGCCCGAGTCCTTGTAGCCGCCGAACGCCGCGTGCGCCGGGTACTGGTGGTAGGTGTTCGTCCAGACGCGGCCGGCCTGGATGTCGCGGCCAGCGCGGTAGGCGACGTCGCCGTTGCGCGACCACACGCCGGCGCCGAGGCCGTAGCGGGTGTCGTTGGCGATCTCCATCGCGTTGTCGTAGCCGTCGAAGGACGTCACCGCGAGCACCGGGCCGAAGATCTCCTCCTGGAAGATCCGCATGTCGTTCGTGCCGGAGAAGATCGTCGGCTGGATGTAGTAGCCGCCCGACAGATCGCCGCCCAGGTCGGCCGCCTCGCCGCCGGTCACCAGGGTCGCGCCCTCGTTCTTACCGATCTCGATGTACGACAGGATCTTCTCGTGCTGCTCCTTCGAGGCCTGCGCGCCGATCATGGTGTCGGTGTCCAGCGGGTCGCCCTGGATGATCGACTTGGTGCGGATGGAGCCGAGCTCGAGGAACTCGTCGAAGATCGGCTTCTCCAGCAGCGCGCGCGACGGGCAGGTGCAGACCTCGCCCTGGTTGAGCGCGAACATCGTGAAGCCCTCGAGGGCCTTGTCCTGGTAGTCGTCGTTCGCGGCCATGACGTCCTTGAAGAAGACGTTCGGGCTCTTGCCGCCCAGCTCCAGGGTCACGGGGATGAGGTTGTCGGCGGCGTAGCCCGCGATCAGCTTGCCCGTGGTGGTCTCGCCGGTGAAGGCGATCTTGCGGATCCGCTTCGACGAGGCCAGCGGCTTGCCGGCCTCCAGGCCGAAGCCGTTGACGATGTTCACCACGCCCGCGGGCAGCAGGTCGCCGATGAGCGACCACAGGTACAGCACCGACACCGGGGTCTGCTCGGCGGGCTTCAGGACGATCGCGTTGCCGGCGGCCAGCGCGGGCGCCAGCTTCCACACGGCCATGAGGATCGGGAAGTTCCACGGGATGATCTGGCCGACCACGCCGAGCGGCTCGTGGAAGTGGTACGCGACGGTGTTCTCGTCGATCTCCGAGATCCCGCCCTCCTGGGAGCGCAGGCACGACGCGAAGTACCGGAAGTGGTCGATGGCGAGGGGGATGTCCGCATTGAGGGTCTCGCGGATCGGCTTGCCGTTGTCCCAGGACTCGGCGAGGGCGATCGACTCGAGGTTGGCCTCCATGCGATCGGCGATCTTGAGCAGGATCCCCGCGCGGACGGCCGGCGCGGTCTTGCCCCAGGCGGGGGCGGCCGCGTGCGCGGCGTCCAGCGCCAGCTCGATGTCCTCGGCGGTGGACCGCGCCACCTCGCAGAAGCCCTGGCCGGTGACCGGGGTGACGTTCTCGAAGTACTGGCCCTTGACCGGGGCGACCCACTCGCCGCCGATCCAGTTGTCGTAGCGGGACTGGTAGCTCATGAGGGAGCCGGCGGCCCCGGGGCGTGCGTAAACGGTCATGGCGGACCTCCAGATGAGTGGCGTGATGTCAGTCACATTCCACCCTACGCAGTGACCGTTGCAACAACGTTGCAGTCGGTTGCAGCCCTGATCCGCCCAGGTCAGGCCAGGTCGATCGCGATCGCCGCGAGCCGGCCGTCGGCCTCCGCGCGGGCACGCGCATCGCCGTGCGCGCGCAGCACCCGCCAGCCGTGCTCGTCGTCGCGCGCGTCGGGGAGGTCGAGCCACCGTCGCAGCAGGCCCAGATCCCGGCTCGCGAGCACGGCCGACCGGAGGCTGCCCGCCAGCTCGGTGCGCAGCCGCGCGACGCCGGGCGCCCCCGAATTGGGCAGCAGCGGCCCGCGGTAGACCGCGAGGGCGTCCGCGACCCGGCCCGCGCGGATGGCGCGCGCGGCGTCGTCGGCGTCGGAGGCCAGCGCCCCCAGCAGCCGGTAGGGGCGCGAGCCCAGTAGGTCGGCACCCACCGTCTTGCGCAGCCGCGAGACCTCCGCGCGGACGGTCACGACATCGAGGTCGCGCTCGTCGAGCAGCAGCGCCAGGTGGTCGGCGGTCAGGCCCTCGGGGTGCCGCGCGAGCAGCGCGAGGATGTCGGCGTGCCGGCCCGTGAGCGGCACCTCGCCGCCGTCCTTCTCGAGCACCGGGCGGCCGCCCAGCAGCCGCAGCCGCGGGCCGGCCGCGGGGGCGGGCGGGGTCAGCCGCAGGATCGCCAGCTGCCCCTCGACGGCCATCGCCGCGGCCCGCACCAGCGCCAGGGCCTGCGGCGTCGCGACCTCGGGGCCGCCGGTCACGTCGAGCACGCCGATCGGCGCGCGGGTCACCGGGTCGTGCACCGGGACCGCGGTGCAGTTCCACCGGTGCGCCCGCCGCGCGAAGTGCTCCGACCCGGCGATCTGCACCTCCGTGTCGAGCGCCAGCGCGGTGCCGGGTGCGTTGGTCCCCGCCGCGGTCTCGCTCCAGTTCGCGCCCGGGATGAAGTTCATCGCGGCGGCCCGGCGGACGGCGGCACCGTCGCCCTCCACCCACAGCAGAGTTCCGTCCCGGTCGCCCACGGCCACCATCGCGCCGGCGGAGTCGTCCACGAGGAGCCGCCGGATCACCGGCATCACGCCGGACAGGGGGTTCCGGGCGCGCAGGGCGTCGAGCGCGCCGTCGCCCGACGGGGCCTCCCCGTCCGGGTTCACGCCCAGGTCGCGGCTGCGCTGCCAGCTCTCGGCGATGAGGTGCCGCAACTGGGACGCGCGCAGCGCGGACTCGTCGACCGCACCGTCGACGAACATGCTGTGCAGCCGCGCGGCCGCACCCGCGGACGCGACGGCGTGGGAACCGGTCACCATCGTGCTTCCGACGATAGCCCGGAAAGGGCGGTCACCAGCCCGGATCGCCCACGATCTGCAGGCTCACGTAGGACGGCTGCTCGGGACTGAGCAGCACCGTCTGCTTGCCGAACCGGGTCTTCACCAGGTCGGGAACCGTGGCCAGGTAGCGGGGCACGCTGCCGGCGTAGACGTCCACGCGCAGGCGATGCCCCTCCTCGAGCACGGCGTCGGTGGGCACCACGTCGACGTCGAGCTCGATCGTCTCGCCCGCCACCACCTGCTGCTTCGCGGACCAGGTGAGCGGGTGGAAGGCTTCGAGCAGCTCGCCGTCGAGGTCGTAGGTGCTGCGCGCCGGGTCGAGGGCGCGGTTCGAGGCCATGAGGGCGCCGCCGGAGAGGACCGTCGACGTGCCGTCGGGCGCGACGTCGTTGACGGTGACCGTCCAGATCGCCTCCTCGCCCTCGCACTGTGTCACGAGGTGGACGTTGATCGCCCCGCTGAGCTGCACCGGCACACCGGCGGGCGGCGACGTGAAGGAGATCGCGCCGCGCTCCTGCACGCCGGCGTTCTCCAGCGCCGGGACGGCCTTCGTCAGCCCGGCCAGCACCTGCGTCAGGTCGGGCGAAGCGAGGCCGCGTAGGTCGATCCGCGTGGATGCGGACGCGCGCCGGCGCTCCGGGACGGTCGCGAGGCCACCGTCGTACTTGGCGTGCGCCGCCGTGCCCGACGGTGCCGGGGTCGCGTAGAGCCGCCGGGTGCGGGCACCCGCGCGGGGGAAGGACTCGCCCGCGCTCCAGCCGCCGCCCTGCTGCTGCAGCGTGACGGGGCCGTACCGGTCGACGCCGTTGTCGATGCCCTTGAGCCAGCGGTCGTACCAGGCCCGCTCGAGGACGTCGATGCGCGGCGGCGCCTGCGTGCCGCCGAAGCCGGCGCCCATGTCGAAGTGGTAACCGTCGGTGATCACCATCTGCTTGCGGCCCGCGGGCAGGTTGAGCCGCGAGTACATGCGCGGCGTGCTGCGGCCGAAGAGGTCGTGCCACCCGCCGAACAGGAACGTCGGGGCGGTGATCGCCTCGATCTTCGCGTTCCGCTCGGTGAAGTACGGGTTGTCGTTGACGCGGGGATCGCGGCCGGTGAGCACGCCCGTCACCACTGACGAGATCTCCGTCGCCGGCGAGACCAGGCGGCTGTGCAGCCAGCGGAAGACGTTGCCGTTCACGGTGTCGCGGAGCAGCGTGCGCGGGTTGTACAGCCACTTGAGGGCGTTCACGGCGCCGAGCCACAGCGGGATGAACACCGACGGGAGGCCGCCGGTGATGTAGATGTCGCGGACGATGTCCTCGCTGCCCTCGATCGCGAAGACCGCGCCCAGCCCCTCGGGCGCGTGCCCCGCGGCCTGCAACGAGTTGATCGCCGAGTACGACCAGCCACCCATGCCGAGCGTGCCGTCGCACCAGTCCTGCGCACGGGCCCAGCGCAGCACCTCGACGGAGTCCAGCTGCTCGCGCGGGCCGAGGATCTGCCACACGCCGTGCGAGGTCCCGGTGCCCCGGACGTCGACGATCACCTGCACGTAGCCGCTGCGCACGAGTCGGCGGTTGATGCCGAAGCCCTGGAGCAGGCCGCCCGAGAAGTCGACCGTCCCGCCCGTGAGCGCCTTCGAGGCGTTCGTCAGCGCCGGCCCGACGAAGGCGGCGTGCGTGGTCTCGTCGATGGCGTCGACGACCATGCGGTTGTACGGGTTGAGGTTGAGGATCGCGGGGTAGGGGCGCTCGACGGGCACCCCGTCGAGCTCGGCGGGCCGCACGACGGTGGCCCGCAGGACCACCCCGTCGGACATGCGGATGTCGACGTTGCGGTCGATGTGGACCCGCGGGTAGGTGAGCCGGCCGTCGACGGCCTCGCGCCAGGCGAGCGCGTCGGCGCCGCCGGTGGGATCGCCGAGGGGGAGCGTGTGGTCGACGCGCGGGTGGTGCTCGCCGCCCGACGGGGCGGGCAGCGCGGGGCTGCGGTCCCAGAGCGGGATGCGCACGCCGGACAGTCGTGCGTTCGCTCTACCGGATCGGCTGGTCACCATTGCAACCCCTTCCTTCAATCGTCAACCTAGAGCACGGGTGACGAACCTCACAAACCGCGGGTGCGGTTGTTGCAGATCCGATGCAGAACAGTTGCATTCCCGGCAGGTCCCGATCAGCGCGGATGCAGCACCCCACACGCCGCCGGGAGGCCCGATAAGCTCGTTCTCGCAATCGCCCGAGCCACACCCGGAGGTACCCCATGTCGCTGACCACCACGCTCCTCGATCCCGCGCGCCAGCCGGCCGTCGTCGCCGACTTCGCGTCGGTCGTCGAAGCCGAGGTGGGGGACAAGAGCGGGCTGTCCGGCACCGTCATCAAGACCGCGTACTCCGCGGTCAAGAAGGTCTCCCCGAACGTCATCGAGTCGGCGCTGACCAAGCTGCTGCCCGACTTCGCCGCCGCGCTCGACCCCTTCTGGACCGAGTTCCAGGCCCAGGGCCCCGGCGACTTCGGCCAGTTCCTCGCGGCCCGCGGCGACGCCGTCGGCGACGCGCTGCTCGCCGTCACCGACAAGAAGGCCGAGTCCACCAGCCAGCCCGCGCTGCGCAAGGCCTACTCGAGCCTGCGCGGCAAGGCCAAGGAGAACGTCGTCGCGGCGCTGCCCCGCGTCGGCGCGGCCGTCCAGAAGAACGCCGCCTGATCATGGGTGAGGTGCAGCTCCACGGCTCGGACCAGCTGACCACGGCGGTCGAGCACGCGTACAGCGCGACGGTGCCCGCGGGCGCCACCCTGCACGTCGCCGGCGTCGCCCCGCTCGACCAGGGCGGCACCACCGTCGCCCCGGGCGACGTGCAGGGCCAGGTCCGCGCGGCCGTCGCGAACCTCCGGGTGATCCTGGGCGAGCGCGGCGCGCAGCTGTCCGACGTCGCCCGGCTCACGGTCTTCGTCGCCGAGCATCTGCAGGTGGACCTGCAGGTCGCGGGCGAGACGCTGGCCGAGGTCTTCGTGGACCTGCCGCCCGTGTCGATCGTCGGCGTCAGCCGGCTCCGCTACGACGATCAGGTCGTCGAGCTCGAGGCCGTCGCCGCCCTGTAGCGGGCTCGATGGGCACGCCCCGTGTGAGCGGACGCACAGCGGCTCCGCGGGGCGTCCACCGGCCACAGGGGTTCGTTCGCGCCCTATGTGAGGAGTTACCGTAGGGGACGTGAGTACCCCTACATCCGCAGACGCAGTGGCCACCGTGATCACCGGCGCGAGCTGGCCCAGGATCCTCACCTGGCGGTCCGAGGACGGGAACCTCCTCGAGTCGGTGCGCGTGCAGCTCACGGGCGACCGGATCAAGGCCTACGGCCGGATCATCGCGGCCCCGTCGGCCGAGGGCCCGGCCTTCAACGCCTCGTACGACCTGGTCACCGACGACGAGGGCGTCACCAAGCGGCTCTCCGTGCACGCCCTCACCGAGGCCGGCGAGGCGCAGGTGACGATCGCGCGCGACGGCGAGAACCACTGGCTCGTGCAGGGCGCGCAGGGCTCCGAGCGCGGCTTCTTCTCCGGTGCGCTCAGCGTCGACGTGCTCAAGTCCGCGTTCTTCAACGCCCTCACGATCCGACGGTTCGACCTGCAGAGCCACCCCGAGGAGATCGACGTGCCGGTCGTGTACGTCGACCTGCCCAGCCTCGCGGTCAAGGAGACGGTCATCAACTACGACGGTGCCGCCGACGGCATCACGGTGATCTCCCCGATCAGCAGCTCGAAGGTGTCCGTCGACGCCGACGGCTTCATCGTCGACTACCCGGGCCTGTCGAGCCGCGTCGAGTAGTCAGTCGAGTGCCGTGACCACGCCCCCGGCGTGGCCGGCCTCGCGCAGCGCCCGCTGCCACCCCGCCCCGTCGAGCACGGGGGAGAACGGGGTGCGGCGGGCGTTCTCGTACCTCCGGCGCGCCGCGTAGCCGCGCTCGGTGATCGCGCCGACGGTGCCCCGTTCGGCGAGCTCCGCCCGCGCGGCCCGCAGTTCCGCGATGGTGTCGTCGAGCGCGTCGAGGAGTGCCGGGGCGTTCGCCTCGCACATCGCGTTCACCAGCGACGGGGCCGTGCCCGCCACGCGCGTGACGTCGCGGAAGCTGCTCGCGGCCAGCGAGAGGGCCAGCTGCTTCGCGGCCGGGTCGAGCTCGGCGGTGATCGCGACGGCCTCGGCCACCACGTGCACGGAGTGCGAGATCCGCGCGACGGCAGCGTCGTGCTCGGTGGATCCCGCGGGCACGATGGCCGCCCCGCAGTCCAGCCCGACGCTCGCGGCGAGGCGCCAGGCGTCCGCCGGGGTCTCGTCGTCGGCGGTGACCACCCAGGTCGCGCCGTCGAACAGCGCGGCGTCGGTGGCCTCCCAGCCGGAGAAGGCGGTCCCGGCCATCGGGTGGCCGCCCGCGTACCGCCCCGTCAGGCCGGCGGCGGCGACCCGCCGCGCGACGTCGCCCTTGACGCTCACCGCGTCGGTCAGCCAGGCGTTCGGGGCGTGCTCCGCGACGGCGGCGAGCACCCCGTCGAGCGCGGGGACGGGCACCGCGACCACGACGACGTGCCCGCCCTCCTCCGCGCGACGCAGGGTCGCGGCGAGGTCCGACGAGGCGTCGAAGCCGGCGGCTCCGGCGTCGTCGACGGCGGCGGCCGAGCGGTTCCAGCCGTAGGCGGGGCGTCCCGTGCGGCCGAGGGCGCGGAGGATCGATCCGCCGATCAGGCCGAGGCCGAGGACGCACACGGGGACGCCGGAATGAGGTGTGGACACCCCGCTAGCGTTCCACAGCGGTGTGAGGAAGCCGTATGAGACGTGTCGCGGACGCGCGTTTACGGATACGGTTCAACACATGGCCGCAGAGACCTCACCGGAGCGTTACGACGACACCGACGGCTACGCCGTGGCCGTGATCCGCGGGGAGACCGCCTGGACGGTGCACCTGCTCGACCCCGGGGCCCTCGGCAGTATCGCCAAGGCCGAGCAGGAGCTCAAGGCGCTGCGCGCGACCGGCGCCGTGATCGGGCTGCTCAACGTGGACGACGAGTACTTCGTCATCGTGCGGCCCGGCCCGTCGGGCACGCGGCTGTTGCTCTCCGACGCGACCGCCGCCGTCTTCGACGAACTCGCCGTGCAGGCGCTGGATCGGCTCGACGTCGACGTGCCGGACATCGACCCCGAGGAGATCGAGGACACCGACCCGTGGCCCGAGGGCGACCTCGGCATCCTCGGTGATCTCGGCCTCGGCGAGCAGGAGCTGAGCGTGCTGCTCGCCGACCCGGATCTCTACCCCGACGAGCAGCTCCAGGTGATCGCGGAGCGCCTCCGGTTCGACGCCGAGCTGGGCGTGATCCTCGACGCGCTGGGCTAGTGGCGCTGCTGGACGCCGAGCGCACGGCGATGGGCTTCGCGCTCGAGGCCGCGCGGCTCGCGGGCCCCGACGACGTGCCGGTCGGTGCTGCGGTGATCGGGCCCGACGGTGCCGTGCTCGCGCTCGCCGGGAACCGTCGGGAGCAGCTCGGCGACCCGACCGCCCACGCCGAGATCCTCGCGATCCGCGAGGCGGCCGCGACGTTCGGCGACGGCTGGCGGCTCGAGGGCTGCACCCTGGCCGTCACCCTGGAGCCCTGCGCCATGTGCGCCGGGGCGCTGGTCTCGGCCCGCATCGGCCACCTCGTCTTCGGCGCCTTCGAGCCCAAGACCGGCGCGGTCGGCTCGGTGTGGGACGTGGTCCGCGACCCCCGCGTCACCCACCGGGTCACCGTGCGCGGCGGCGTCCGGGAGGCCGAGTGTGCCGCGCTGCTGCACGACTTCTTCCGGCCGCACCGCTCCTGACCTGCCGATTTAACGCCTGAGTCGTCTTCCGGTAAAGTTTCGCGACGGTGGCGTGTCCGAGCGGCCGAAGGTGCAGCACTCGAAATGCTGTGTGCGGTAACCCCGTACCGAGGGTTCAAATCCCTCCGCCACCGCTGAGAGAGACCCTCTCCGACCCCGGTCGGAGGGGGTCTTTCCCGTTCCGGGCCCGGGTGCCCGGCGTGCGGCGCCGCGGGGTTCGCCGCAGCCACCACTCGCAGAAGCCGATCGCGATCAGCCAGCTCGGCCACGCGACGATCGCCGGCCCCCACGAGTCCATGAAGGACTCCGGCACCCCGGCGGCGTCGAGGACGAGGAACGAGATCGGGCCCAGGATCCGGTTGATGATCACCGAGTACATGAGCGCCGCGCTGCGCAGCATCCAGCGACGGTGGGCCGCCACGTCGCCGCCGACGATCGCCCGCACACCGAGCGCCGTGAACAGCAGCATCAGCGAGCCCAGCGTCACGTTGGACGCGGCGTTGACCGGCCCGAACGGCGTCACCGTGCCGATCGCGATGGCCGCGAGCCCGACGGGCAGCGCGCACGCGACGTAGATCCGGCCCGCGATCCAGTGGTACTTCGCGAACCAGCGGCGGCCCAGCTGCACCAGCCCGGCGAGCATCGCGACGGAGCCGAGCAGGATGTGCCCGACGAGCAGCCCGTAGTACCAGTTCGGCTGGTCGTCGAGCGGCACCCGGCTGCCGCCCGTGAGGTATGGGGGAAGGGAGTAGGCGAGGAAGACGAGCACCAGCAGGGCGCCCACCAGCAGTTTCTTCATGCGGGAAACGCTAGGGACGGAGCCCGCGGCGGAGGATCACCCGCGCGGGTGGACCTGCGTAGTCCGCACGGGTGAGGCACCATGATCCGGGGTTCTTTTCAGGAGGAAACGATGAACGACGACGGTGCCTGGGGCGCGCCCGCCCTCGACCTGCCGCGGTACCTGGAGCGCGTCGGCCTGAGCGACCCGCCGACGCCCGACCTCACCGGCCTGTCCGCGCTGGTCCGGGCGCACGCGACCACCCTGCCGTGGGAGAACTTCGACGCCGTCCGGGGTGTCCCGGGCGAGCTCACCGTCGACGCCCTGCAGCGGCGGATGATCGACGGCCGCCGCGGCTACGGCTGTACGGGCCACGTCCCGCTGCTCGCCGCGGTCCTGCAGCGCACGGGCTTCCGGTTCGGCGCCGCGTCCGGGCGGGTTCTGGTCGACGGCCGCCCGTCGGCGAGCACGCACGCCCTGCTCGTCGTGGAGGTCGACGGTGCGCCGCACCTCGCGGAGGTCGGCTTCGGCGCCGTCCCGCTCGCGCCGCTCCGGCTGGAGAGCGGCCTGGAGCAGGACGCCGGCGGCTGGCGCTACCGGCTCACCGCCGAGACCGTCGGCTTCGGCGAGGAGTGGCGGCTCGACTTCCTCGACCCGAGCTCGGGGCAGTGGCGGCCCCAGTACCGGTTCGCGCTCACCGACCGCACGTGGTCCGACCTGCGGATGACGAACTTCTACGTGGCGACCTCGCCGCACTCGCCGTTCCGCGGGCGGCTCATGGCCGTGGTCAACCGGCCCGGTGAGCGGCGCGTCCTCACGCGCGACGCGGTGATCACGACCCGCCCCGACGGGGGCAAGGAGTCCGTGCCGTACGCGGCGGCGGACCGTCGGGCGATCCTCGCCGAGACCTTCGCGATCGACCTGCCCGAGGGCGAGGCCGCCGCGCTCGCGGCCGTCAGTGGGAGCTGAAGAAGCCGATCGCCTTGTCGCCGCTGTCGCAGCGCGCGAGCATGCCGGGGGTCTGCGGGAACGTGCAGTTCCAGCCCTCGACGGTGGCGGGCTTCGCCATCGCGATCTGCGGTCCGAAGGCGTTGGCGACGCGCATGGCCTCGGCGCAGTCGACCTTCGTGGTGCCCAGCGCGTGCACGTACAGGGCGCCGTCGGGGCCGCGGGTCTGCCCGCACATCTCGGCGCGGGTCTCGGCCACCGTCGTCGTGGCCGACGGTGCGCCGGACGGCGCGGGGCTCGCGGCCGGGTCGGAGGAACTGCCGCAGCCCGCGAGGAGCAGGCCGCACACTGTTGCAGTTGCGACGGCTGTGACAGGCGTTGCGAAGTGCTGAAATGCGGTCATGCCCTGCACGCTACCCGCGAACTGGTGATGAGCCTCACAAAAGTGCCGGTCAGCGACATTATTGCGGGCGGCAACGATCGGTACACTCGACAGCGACCCGTATCGCGCAGCCCGTCGCGCCTCGACGACCTGGAGTGACTCGCATGGCACTGTTCCTGTACCGGCTGGGGAGGTTCGCCTACCTCAACCGCTTCAAAGTCATCGTGGCGTGGCTGCTGATCTTCGCCGGCATGCTCACCGGCGGCGCGCTTCTCAAGGGCGCCACGGTCGACAACTTCTCCCTGCCGGGTCTTCCCTCGGCGAAGGCGACGGACATCGTCTCCGAGAACTTCGGCGACAGCGGCGGCGACCCGTTCACCACCGCCTCGGCGACCATCGTCTTCCACACCAAGGACGGCAAGCTCACCGATCCGGCGGCCGCGGCGGGCATCGACCGCACGATCGCCGACCTCAAGAACCTCACCAAGGACCAGGACGGCCGTCAGGTCTCCGTGGTCCAGGATCCGGAGCTCCTGCACAACCCGACGGGCAAGCTGGACACCGACGCGCTGACGCCGGAGCAGCGCTCGAAGCTCGAGGCGGTCGCGGCGCAGGGCAAGGACATCGCGTCGACCAAGACGCAGGCGCAGAAGGACGCCGACGCGGCGGCCACCTCGTCGGTGAGCCCCGACGGCAAGACCGCCAAGATCACGGTCGACTTCGTCGGCAAGGTCACGGAGCTGCCGGACACCCTGTCCGAGGACATCAAGAAGGCCCGCGAGGCCGGCGAGGCCGCGTCGAACGGCACGCTGCAGGTCGAGGCCGACGGTTCCGCCGCCCGCGGTGCCGAGGACATGGGCATGACCAGCGAGATCATCGGCATGATCGTCGCGGCGATCGTCCTGATCATCACCTTCGCCTCGCTCGTCGCCTGGGGCCTGCCGCTGCTGAACGCGATCATCGCGGTCCCGGTGGCCATCGGCGGCGTCATGATCGCCTCGCACTTCATCGAGCTCGGCACCTTCCCCACGGTCCTGACCTCGATGATCGGCCTGGCCGTCACCATCGACTACGCGCTGTTCATCGTGTCCCGGTACCGGCACGAACTGCGGCGCCTCGGCGCCACCACCAAGGAGCAGCGGGCCGAGGCCGCGGGCATCGCCGTCGGCACCGCCGGCACCGCCGTGATCTTCGCCGGCCTGACGGTGATCATCGCGCTCGCCGCGCTCGCCTTCATCGGCATGGACTTCCTCGGTCAGATGGGCGTCGCCGCCGCGTGGGGCGTGTTCATCGCCGTCATCGTGGCGCTGACGCTGCTCCCGGCCCTGCTGGGCCTGTTCGGCTCCAAGGTCTTCGCCGGCCGGGTCAAGGGCCTGCATCCGCAGGACACGGACCAGGGCGAGGGCCGCGTCGCCAACGGCCTGCGCTGGGCCAACCTGGTCAAGAAGGTTCCCGTCGTGACCCTCGTCGCGGGCGTCGCCATCCTCGGCATCCTCGCCATCCCGATGAAGGACATGAAGACCGCCCTGCCCGGCTCGGGCATGAGCGAGAAGAGCACGTCGGAGCGCCAGGCCTACGACCTCATCTCCGACGCCTGGGGCAAGGGCGCCAACGGCACCCTCCTCGTCGCGGTCGACGGTGCCGGGGCCCAGCCGAACCAGCGCCTGGGCGCCTACAAGCAGATCGTCGACCAGCTCAACACCAACCCCAACATCGCGCCGCTCATCGCGAACGCGCAGCTCGCCCAACTCGCGCAGGACAACAAGGCCGCCACCATCATGGTGACGCCCAAGTCCGGCCCGAACGACGACGACACCAAGACGCTGGTCACCAAGCTCCGCACCATGACCAACGGTGACGCCGGCACGAAGGCGCGGCTCGGCGTGGACCTCGGCGTCGCGGGCAGCACGGCCATCGAGATGGACATCTCGGAGAAACTCGGCGACGCGCTGTGGATCTACCTCGGAATCGTCGTGGGTCTGGCGTTCCTGCTGCTGCTCGTCGCCTTCCGCTCGATCCTGGTGCCGCTCACCGCGGTTCTGGGCTTCCTGCTGTCCGTCGTCGCCACGTTCGGCGTCACCTCCGCGATCTTCACCGACGGTGCCCTCGGCCTCATCGACAACACGCAGCCGCTGGTCTCGTTCCTGCCGATCTTCCTGATCGGCATCGTCTTCGGCCTCGCGATGGACTACCAGGTCTTCCTCGTCTCCCGGATGCGCGAGGAGTTCGTGCACACCGGCGACGCCACACAGTCCGTGGTGACGGGCGTGCAGTACGGCGCCCGTGTGGTGACCGCCGCTGCGATCATCATGATCTCGGTCTTCGCCTCGTTCATCCTCAACGAGCAGGTCTTCATCAAGGAGATCGGCTTCGGCCTCGCCGCGGCCGTGCTGCTCGACGCCTTCGTCGTGCGGATGGTCCTGATCCCGTCGGTGATGATGCTGCTCGGCAAGTGGGCGTGGTGGCTGCCGAAGTGGCTCGACAAGATCCTGCCGAACGTCGACATCGAGGGCGAGGCGCTCGTCGCCCAGCTCGGCCGCGGCGACGCGAACGCCGATACCGCCGCGATCCCCGCGCCGATCACGGCCGAGATCCCGGTGCCCACCGAGCAGCTCGTGGCCGCCGGTGCGACCGATGTCCACGCCCGCGGCAAGGCGCGCGTCGAGCACGCCGGCGTGAACGGCCACACCAACGGCACCACCAACGGTGCCGCCCACGGTGCCGAGCTCCCGACGGCCGCCCCGACGGTGCCCGTGCCGCTGCCCCTCGGCAAGGACGACGAGCACGTCACGGAGCAGGCACCGGTGTACGCGGACACGGAGCAGGTCGCCACGGCGGAGGCGGACGCGGCGGAGGCCGGCGCACCGGACACCGCCGAGTACCCGGTCGCGCGTCCGGGCGTCCCGCGCCCCGACCAGACCGCGACGGGCCCGATCCGCCCGCGCGACCGGACCCGCGACGAGATCGCGCAGCTGCGCGAGCAGAACAAGGCGATCGCGGCGGAGCTCAGCGCGCTGCGCTCTGACTACCGGTCGATGGCCAGCCGCACGCGACTGCAGAGCGAGCACATCAGCGATCCCACGCGGTTCGAGATCGAGGGTCGCCTCGAGGGGCCCGACGGTCCGCTCGGCCGCGCCGGCCGGCTGCTCACGCCGCACGGCGAGATGCTCACCCCCGCGTTCATCCCCGTCGGCACCAAGGCGACGGTGAAGACCGTACTGCCCGAGGCGGTCTCGGAGCTGGGCGCGCAGGCGGTGCTGGCGAACGCCTACCACCTGTACCTGCAGCCCGGACCGGAGATCGTGGAGCAGGCCGGCGGCCTCGGCGCGTTCATGAACTGGGACGGTCCCACCTTCACCGATTCCGGTGGCTTCCAGGTGATGTCGCTCGGGTCGGGGTTCAAGAAGGTCATCGACATGACCGGCGGCGAGGAACTGCAGGGCGACGACGCGATCGCCGAGGGCAAGGACCGTCTCTCCCGCGTCGACGACGACGGCGTGACCTTCCTCAGCCACCTCGACGGCACCGAGCACCGGTTCACTCCGGAGCGGTCGATGCAGATCCAGCACCAGCTCGGCGCCGACGTGATCTTCGCGTTCGACGAGCTGACCACCCTGCACAACACCCGCGCGTACCAGGTGGAGTCGCTGGAGCGGACCCGCCTGTGGGCGCGGCGCTGCCTCTCCGAGCACAACTGGCTCACCGCGCAGCGGCACGATGCGATCTCGCTGTGGGGCGTCGTGCAGGGCGCGCAGTACGAGGACCTGCGCCGCAAGGCCGCCCGCGACCTGCGGGCGCTGAGCGAGGAGGACCGGTTCTCCGGCGGCCTCGGCTTCGGCGGCTACGGCATCGGCGGGGCGCTGGAGAAGGCGAACCTGTCGACCATCGTGCGCTGGGTGAACCAGGAGCTCGAGGAGGACAAGCCGAAGCACCTGCTGGGCATCTCCGAGCCGGACGACATCTTCGCCGCGGTGGAGCAGGGCATCGACACGTTCGACTGCGTCTCCCCGTCGCGGGTGGCCCGCAACGGCGCGATCTACTCGCTCGACGGCCGCTACAACGTGACCAATTCGCGGTTCAAGACGGACTTCCGCCCGCTGGACCCGGACACGCAGAACTACACCTCGCAGTACACCCGCGCGTACATCCATCACCTGTTCAAGGCGAAGGAGGGCCTCGCGGCCACGCTGTGCACCATCCATAACGAGCAGTTCGTCGTCTCCCTGGTCGCGAAGATCCGGCAGTCGATGATCGACGGGACGTACTGGGACTTCAAGGAGGAGTTCCTGGGGCGCTACTACAAGGGCACCCAGCAGCACCTCGCCAAGTCCGACTAGCGCGGCGGGGCGGGGCCGGCCGTAGGATTCGGACATGTCCCACGTGGTGGCGCTGCCCGTCTGCGACGGGATGACGATGCTCGAGTACGGCACCGTGCTGGAGGCGCTCAGCTTCGAGTGGAACGACCTCCCCTCGCTCGGCTACGACGTGCGCGGCTGCGGGCCGGCCGACGGGGTGCGGACGCTCGGCGGCGCGGTGCTGCGGCCGGCGTACGGACTGGACGAGATCGCGGGCGCCGACACCGTCATCATCACGGCCGTGTCGGACCCGCGGACCGATTCGAACCCGGAGTGGCACGAGCCGCTGCGCGCGGCTGCGGCGAACGGCGCGCGGATCGTCTCGATCTGCACGGGTGCCTTCGCGCTCGCGGCGGCCGGCCTGCTCGACGGCCGGCGGGCCACGACGCACTGGCGCCACGCGGGCCTCCTGCAGTTCCGCTTCCCGCGGGTGCACGTCACGCCCTCGGAGCTCTACATCCAGGACGGCCCGGTGCTCACCGGTGCGGGCTCCGCGGCGGGCCTGGACCTGTGCCTGCACCTGATCCGCTCCGATCACGGGGCCGGCACCGCGAATGAGGTGGCCCGCCGCCTCGTCGTCGCGCCGCACCGCGACGGCGATCAGTCGCAGTTCGTCAACATCGACACCCTGCGGCCCGACATGGACAAGCGCTTCGCCGACTTCCTGCAGGGTCTCGCGCACGGCATCGGCGGCGTCAAGGGGCTCGACGACATGGCGGCCCGCGCGGGCGTCTCCCGCCGCACCCTGCACCGCCGGTTCCGGCAGTACACCGGCGTCGCACCGCTGGAATGGCTGATGCGGCAACGGGTCTACCGCGCCATGCGGTTGTTGGAGACGACGAACGACTCCGTCACGGCGATCACCGGCCGCGCGGGTTTCGACGCCGAGGAGACGCTGCGCTACCACTTCAAGCGGCAGACCGGCCTCGCTCCCACCGCCTACCGTGAGCGCTTCCGCGGCAGCGACGTGGGGCGCAGCTCCGCCCGGACGGTGGCCGGATCTTGAGGAATTCCGGCACCGCACACCTGGGCGGCGCGGCGCGGCCCGGATAGCGTTTCGGACATGAGGATTCAGCAGATGAGGAAGGTCTTCGGCGGCACCCGGGCGGCCCCGACGACGAACCGGACCCTGGGATGGCTGCGGGAGTTCGCCTCCGGTGTCGCGGCGGGCAACCTCGTCCGGCACGGCGCCGGCGTGCCCGGCGCGCACGACTCGCGGATCTGCGAGCGGCCGCGGCTGGGCCCCGCTCCCGCTGGGCGGCACGCCTCAGAGCGGTAGCGTCCAGGGCTCGCGCGGCAGCCGCGCGGGGTCGAAGTCGTCGAGCATCTCGCGCGGCGTGCGACCGCGCAGCCCCAGGCTCGCGGCCAACTCGGGGAGCACCACCGCCGGCCCGCCGCGCTCGGCGAGGGTGACGGCACCGTCGCGCTTCGCGAGCCGGACGCCGGTGGGCCCCAGCACCATCGGCACGTGGGCGTAGGTCGGAGGCGCCCCGCCGAGGAGGGTCGTCAGGTACGCCTGGCGGGGCGCGGAGGAGAGCAGGTCGTCGCCGCGCACCACCTGGTCGACACCCTGCGCGGCGTCGTCGACCACCACGGCCAGGTTGTAGGCGTACGTCCCGTCGCCCCGTCGCAGCACGACATCGTCCACGGCACCGGTGTACTCGCCGTGCAGCAGATCCGTCACGGTGAACGACGGGACCGTCGCGCGCAGGCGCACCGCCGCCGGCCGCTCCCGCCGCCGGACCACCCGCTCGGCCTCCGTGAGGTCGCGGCAGGTGCCCGGGTACGCGCCCTCCGGCGCGTGCGGCGCCGACGGTGCGGCGAGGATCTCCCGCCGCGTGCAGTAGCACTCGTAGACGTCGAGCCGCTCCAGCGCCGCCGCGTAGCGTGCGGTTCGCTCCGACTGCCGCACCGTCTCGCCGTCCCAGTCCAGGCCCAGCGCGGCGAGGTCGGCGAGCTGTCGCGCCTCGGCACCGTCGGCCGTGCGGCCGGTGTCCAGGTCCTCGACGCGCATCAGGAAGTCCCGCCCCGTCGAGCGGGCGAAGAGCCAGGCGAGCAGGGCTGTCCGCAGGTTGCCCACGTGCAGGTCGCCCGACGGGCTCGGCGCGTACCGTCCAGCTGTCACCGCCCCAGCTTACGAGCGCGCGCGGGAGAGATTGTCGGCCCAGCGGGCCAGGTGGGCCGTCAGCTCCGCGGGCGCGACGACGGTGACCTCGGCGTCGAGGACGGCGATCGCCATCGCGGGCCAGTCCAGGGAATCGGCCTCCATCCGCACGACGGTGCCGTCCGGCACCTCCTCGAGGCGCGCGTACCGGCCGATGAGCGGGCGCACGTGCTCGACGGGCGCGGCCACGCGGAACTCGATCCGATGGGCGGGCGCGCGCTGGCCGACGGACGCGCGCACGTAGGCGGCGGCGTCCTCGGCGGGGAGGTCGCGCGGCCGGAACCGCACGCCCGTGCTCGACGGTCCGCTGATCCGGTCGAGCCGGAAGCTGCGCCAGTCGTGGCGGTACAGGTCGTAGGCGACGAGGTACCAGCGGCGCCCGAGCGGCACGAGCCGCATCGGCTCGGCCAGGCGGTCGGTGCGCGCCCCGTCGGCGGCCGTGTAGCCGAACTCGATCCGCTCTTCCGCCCGGCACGCCTCCGCGAGGCCGGTGAGGACCCGCGGGTCGACGGCGGGCCCGCCGGTCAGGACGGCTGGTTGGGTGACGGCGCCCAACGCCTCGACGCGCTTGCGCAGCCGCGGCGGCATCACCGCGGCCACCTTGCCCAGCGCGCGCACCGAGGTCTCGGCGATGCCCGCGATCCCGCCCTGCGCCGCGGTCTGCAGGCCGACGGCGATCGCCACCGCCTCCTCGTCGTCGAGGACCAGCGGCGGTAGTGCGGCGCCGGCGGCCAGCTGATAGCCGCCGTCGACGCCGCGGGACGCGGAGACGGGGTAGCCGAGGTCGCGCAGGCGCTCGATGTCGCGCCGCAGGGTGCGCACCGACACCTCGAGCCGGTCGGCCAGCTCGGAGCCCGGCCAGTAGCGGTGGGTCTGCAGGAGGGACAGCAGCCGCAGGGTTCGAGAGCTCGTGTTCGCCATGTTTTCCAGTGTGTTCTGCATTAAGGACAGAAACTGACACTAATACCTCATAGCCTTCTTCACATGACCGAGACACAGACCATCTCCGCCGAACGCAACGACATCCTCAGCCTCCTCGCCGAGCGCCGCCACTTCTTGCGTTTCACCGCACAGGGCCTGACCGACGAGCAGGCCAACACCCGCAGCACCGTCAGTGAGCTGACCGTGGGCGGCCTCATCAAGCACGTCACCGAGGTCGAGAAGGGATGGCAGGACTTCGCCGTCGGCAGGCCGCACGCCACCGCCGACATCGACTTCGACAACCCCACCCCCGAGCAGATCGCCGCCTTCCAGGACACCTTCCGGCTGGCGGAGGGCGAGACCCTGGAGGGCGTGCTCGCCGAGCACGAACGGGTCGCGGCCGCCACCGATGAGCTGGTGCGCACGCTCGACCTCGACGTCGCCTACGAGCTGCCGGAGGCGCCCTGGCAGCCGCCCGGCGTCTTCTGGACCGTCCGCCGCGTCTTCCTGCACATCGCAGGCGAGACGGCCCACCACTCCGGGCACGCCGACATCATCCGCGAGACCATCGACGGCCAGAAGAGCATGGGCTGAACGACCCTCGGGAGCGGGGCCTCGCGGTGGCGGGGTCCCGCTTACGGCCTTTTGGTCGGTGTCCGCGCCTAGGATCGAGGCGTGGACCTCCCCGTGAACCCGCCGCTCGACCCGATGCTCGCCAAGGCCGCGAAAGCAGTGCCCGGCGAGGGCTACTCCCACGAGCCGAAGTGGGACGGCTTCCGCGCGCTGATCTTCCGCGACGGCGACGAGGTCTTCATCGGCTCCCGCAGCGGCAAGGACCTCGGCCGCTACTTCCCCGAGGTCGTCGCCGCGGCCCGGGCCGAGCTCCCCGAGCGCTGCGTGCTCGACGGGGAGATCGCCGTCGCCGTGCACCGCGAGGGCCGCAAGCGGCTCGACTGGGAATCGCTCTCCGCCCGCATCCACCCCGCCGAGTCGCGCATCACGAAGCTCTCGGAGGAGACCCCGGCGATCTTCATCGGCTTCGACGCGATCGCCATGGCCGACGTGGATCTCACCGGTAAGCCCTTCAGCGCGCGCCGTCAGGTGCTCGTCTCCGCCTACGCCGGCACCGGGACCTGCAAGATCAGCCGCGTCACCACCGATGCGGATGCCGCCGCCGATTGGTTCGAGCGGTTCGAGGGAGCCGGGCTCGACGGGGTGATCTCCAAGCGGGTCGACGGGCACTACCTGCCCGGCAAGCGGGAGATGATCAAGGTCAAGCACGCCCGCACGGGCGAGGCCGTGGTCATCGGGTACCGCCCGCACAAGTCGCAGCCGAACGCCGTCGGCTCGGTGTTGCTCGGTCTCTACCAGGACGGGCAGCTGCTGCCGATCGGCGGCATCGGTGCCTTCACCGCCGCCAAGCGGGAGGAGTACCTGCAGCTCCTCGAGCCCATGCGTACCGCCGACTCCGTGCAGGGCGAGCCCAACCGCTGGGCCACCCCGGAGAAGACGGGGGAGTGGGTGCCCGTGCGCCCCGAGCTGGTCGTCGAGTTCGACTACGACCAGATGGAGGGCATGCGCCTGCGGCACACCGCCAAGTTCAAGCGCTGGCGCCCCGACCGCGAACCGTCGAGCTGCGGCTACGACCAGCTCGAGGTCCCCGTCAACTACGACCTCGACGACGTCCTGCAGGAGGGGGAGTGATGGCCAAGGCCCCGGCAGCCGAGGTGATCGTCCCCGGGCCCGACGGTGACCGCCCCGTTCGGGTCTCGAGCCCCGACCGGATCATCTACCCCGCCACCGACCTCACGCCAGAGGTGTCCAAACTTCAGGTGGCGCAGTACTTCGCCGCCGTCGGCGAGCCGCTGCTCGCGGCCATCGGTGACCGCCCCACCGCGCTCGAACGCTGGCCCGGCGGAGTCCATCCCGGCGGCCGGCTCGCGCAGGGCCCGCAGGACAAGGACGCCGACGGCTTCTACCAGAAGCGGATGATGAAGGGCGCGCCCGAGTACGCGCAGACGGTGCGCATCGCCTTCCCGTCCGGCCGCCCCGCCGACGAGCTGTGCCCCTCCGAGATCGCCATCCCGGTGTGGTGTGCGCAGATGGGCACCATCACCTTCCATCCGTGGCCGGTGCGCAGCGCCGATGTCGACCATCCCGACGAGCTGCGGATCGATCTCGATCCCCAGCCGGGCACCG
Source organism: Tsukamurella tyrosinosolvens (assembly GCF_900104775.1). NCBI lineage: Bacteria > Bacillati > Actinomycetota > Actinomycetes > Mycobacteriales > Tsukamurellaceae > Tsukamurella > Tsukamurella tyrosinosolvens. The sequence goes on along the minus strand of NZ_FNSA01000003.1, from coordinate 4,877,747 downwards.
ACTTCCACGACGCGGTCCGCGTCGCGGGCATCGCCCGTGAGCTGGCGGACGACCTCGGCCTGCGGGCGTACTGCAAGACCTCCGGCAACCGTGGCGTGCACGTCTTCATCCGCATCGCGCCGCGCTGGGACTTCGTGGACGTGAGGCACGCCGCGATCGCGTTCGGCCGCGAGCTGGAGAAGCGCGACAGCGGCGTCACCACCGCGTGGTGGAAGGAGGAGCGGGGGGAGCGGATCTTCGTGGACTACAACCAGAACAGCCGCGACCGCACCATCGCCTCCGCATGGTCGCTGCGCGCCGTGCAGGGCGCCACCGTCTCCACCCCGCTCACCTGGGATCAGCTGGCGGAGCTGAAGGACCCGCACGAGCTCAACCTGTTCACCGTGCCCGAGCGCCTCGCCGACGGGAATCCGTGGGCCGACATCGACGAGGTCGCGCACGACCTCACACCCCTGTTGGATCTGTGGGAGCAACACCCCGTCGAGCTGAACTACCCGCCCGACTACCCGAAGATGCCCGGCGAGCCTCCGCGCGTGCAGCCCAGCAAGAAGGTCGCCGAGCACTGGGACGCCGAGGGCAACCGCATCGAGTAGCCGATCACCGTCCACGCGCGGTTCACGGAGGTCTGGTAAGCACAGGGCATGCGTTCGAACCGCCGCCTTGCCGTTGCCCTCGTCGCCGTCCTCGCGGGCGGTGCGCTCGCCGCCTGCTCCTCGGGCGGGGGCGAGGACGCCGCGAAGCTCGATCTGAAGACCGGCACGAACTCGCCGCTCACCATCACCGCGGCGCAGCTCGCCGGACTGGCGCAGGGCGGCGCGGTCGTCGACGTCAAGCCCACTCCCGACGGCACCGTCGAGGCCGCGAAGGGCGGCGCCCTCGTCTTCAAGCCCAAGGCCGGGTTCACCGGCTCGGTGCAGCTCAAGGCCGTCGTCTCGCCGGCGGTCGCACTGTACTCGTCGAACATCCCGCCGCTCGCCACCGTCGGCGGCGTCTCCATCGACGGCAGCGGCTACGGCTCGTCGTGGACGCCGGTCCCGGGCGCTCCCGGCGAGTTCTACGGCTTGACCGACCGCGGCCCCAACGTCGACGGCCCGAACAAGGACGAGAAGGTCGCGGCCACCCCCGACTTCACCCCGCAGATCGGCCGGTTCAAGCTCGAGGACGGCGCCGCGGTGCTGCAGAGCGTCATCACGCTCAAGGGGCGCGACGGCCGCCCGCTCAACGGCCGGAACGACACCGCCGCGCCCACGGGCGAGAAAATGCTCGACCTCGACGGCGTCGAACTCCGGCCCACCGACCACGGCATCGACTCCGAGGGCCTCGTCGCTCTGCCCGACGGTTCCTTCTGGGTCTCCGACGAGTACGGCCCCTTCCTCATCCACTTCGACGCCAACGGCCAGGAGCTCGAGCGACTCCTCCCGGGGAAGGGCCTGCCCGAGGTTCTCAAGAGCCGCACGCCCAACCAGGGCATGGAGGGCCTGACGGTGACGCCCGACGGCAAGCGGCTGGTGGGAATCATGCAGTCCGCCTTGAACGTTCCCGGTCTGAGCGGCAGCGCCAAGGAGGTGCCCGTCACCCGCATCGTCGCGATCGACCTCGCCACCAAGGCCGTCCAGCAGTACGCCTACCTCCTCGACAACCCGAAGGACACCAAGAAGGCCGTCTCCGAGATCACCGCGATCTCCGACACCGAGTTCCTCGTCGACGAGCGCGACGGGAAGGCCGCGCCCAAGGCGAACAAGACGATCTACCGGATCAGCCTCGACGGCGCGACCCCGCTCGGCGAGCAGAACCCCGAGACCATCGCCGGCGTGACCGGCACCGCGGAGGCGGAGACCGCGCTCAAGGGCGCGGGCATCACACCGGTCCGCAAGACGGTGGCCCTCGACCTCAGCGGCCTCGTCGACAAGCTCAACCCCGCCGGGAAGTTCTTCGGCCACGACAAGGTGGAGGGCCTCGCCTCGCCCGACGGGGGCAAGACCCTGTTCATCGCCAACGACAGCGACTTCGGCCTGGCCGGCATCGCGGGGCCGAAGACGCCGTTCCAGCTCAAGGCGAAGGTCCTCGCCAACGGCCTGCAGGACAGCCTCGAAGTGCTCAAGGTCGACACCACCAAGCTGAACGAGCCCACCGCTGAGCGGACGATCACCGTCACCGTCGGGTGACGCGACCCGGCGGACCCAGCCGGAGACTAATTCACTCTTGACTTATATAAGTTGAGGGTGAAATACTCGATCTCGTGCACGCCTTCGACATTCTCGGTGACCCCGTTCGACGCCACCTGATCGAGCTCCTCGCTCGCGGTGAGCTCTCGGCGGGGGAGCTGAGCGATGACGTGCGTGCGCGCTTCGGCATCAGCCAGCCCGCGGTCTCCCAGCACCTGAAGGTGCTCCGGGAGGCGGGGTTCGTCACCGTCCGGCCGGAGGGCACGCGCCGCCTGTACGCGGTGCAACCCGAGCCGCTGCGGGAGGTCGACGACTGGCTGGTCCCGTTCCGGCACTTCTGGGAGCCCAAGCTGTGGGCCCTGGGGACGGAGATCTCGCGCGGCAAGAAGGCGCGCCGAACGGCTACCGAGAAGGACGAACAATGACGTACGACATCGACGATCTCGCTGCGGCCCAGCCCGCAGCGGTCACCCGGCGCGCCGAGGTGCGCGACAGCGGCGAGGGGGACGTGTACGTCTCCGGCTCGCTCAGCCAGACCTACCCCACCGACGTCGCCGACCTCTGGGACGCGGTCACCAGCGCTGAGCGTCTTCCCCGTTGGTTCGCCCCCGTCCACGGCGATCTCGCCCTCGGCGGCCGCTTCCAGGTGGAGGGCAACGCCGGCGGCACGGTCCTCGAGTGCGACGCCCCGCGCCGCTACCTCGTCTCGTGGGAGATCATGGGCGGCGCCTCGCAGGTCGAGGTCGTCGTCGAGCCCGACGGTGACGGCGCCCGCCTCACGCTCACCCACTCGGGCGAGAACGTGCGGGACTTCTACGAGCAGTTCGGCCCCGGCGCCACGGGCGTCGGCTGGGATCTCGCGTTCCTCGGCTTGAACGCGCTCCTCACCACCGGGCAGGACCGCCCCGAGGACGCCGAGGCGTTCTTCGCGACGCCCGCGGCCAAGAACCTCGTCGCGGCGGCGGCGAAGGCGTGGGCCGAGGCCACGATCGCCGCCGGCGTGCCCGCGGATCAGGCGAACGCGCAGGGCGAGCGCACCGCCGCCTTCTTCGCGGGAGAGTAGCCGCTCAGGCCGCGGCGGCGGCCACCACCGGCTCGTCCGCGGCGGGCTCGACCGCCTCGGGCTTCTCCTCGGTCGCCGCCGGAGACGTGGTCTTCTCGGCCGCGCTCGCGGCGGGTGCGGACGTCTCCTCCGCGCTCGTCTCCTCCGCCGCCGTGCCGGGCGCGACCGGTTCGGTCGCACCCGCCGGCCCGCTCGGCTCGACGGTGCCGGTCGGCGCGGCCGGTGCAGTCGTCGGGGACGGATCGGACTGCGGCTCCGTGGTCTTCGGCTCCGCGGTCTTCACGAGCTGCAGCACCGGCGCCTGCTCCTGCGTCGTCTGCGGCGCGGAGGTCTCCGTGGTCTTCGGGGCGGTCGTATCCGCGGCGTCGGTCGTCGCCGGGGCGGCGGGCTTGGGCGCGAGGAACTTCGACGCGTCGCCCGTGCCGGTCGCGGCCTGCCCGACACCCTGCACAGCGGCGCCGATCAGGTCCACGCCGAGGCGCAGCGGGTCGAGCACGGGGAACAGCCCGAAGGGACTGGCCGCGCCGTAATCGCGACGGTCGTAACCGGTCTCGATGAGCACGCGCGCCACCGGCGAGACCAGATCGACGAAGGGCGTCACCAGTCCGGTGGTGCCCGTGGCCTTGCCGAGATCGAGCAGCGGCAGCATGAGCGGGAGGATCTTCGCCGGCAGTGTCACGTAGCGGGTGTCGCCGCTCACCTGGCAGTAGGTGCCGGCGGAGCAGTTCGCGGTGGCGGCCTCGACGGCCGCGCGGACCTCGTCCGGGGTGTAGCCGATCGGCGTGGCCGACGGATCGTCGGAGCCCTTGGGGGTCAGCATCTTCCCGTGCACGTACCAGAACCCGGCGAGTGCGTTGGCCGTCGCGAGCAGGTTGGCCGGGTACTTGGGGAAGTCGGTGACGCCGTCGTACTGGAAGCCCACGTCAGTGGTGTTGACGGGGCGGGTAGGGGTGCCCGTGTTCGTGGGCGTGCCCGGGCCGAAGGTCACATCGAGGATCGGGGTGTGGCCGAGGAACGACGGCCGGGTGAAGAACCCGCCGTTGGGGCGGCTCGCGTTGCCGATGAGCACGAAGGAGACGTTGTCGGGGACGCCGCCGTTCTCGGCCAGCTGCTTCTTCACCGCCGTGACCACCGTGCCGCCCTGGGAGTACCCGAAGATCACGATCGGGGAGTCCTTGTCGGCGGCGGCGTACTGCTCGTTCAGGCTGGTGACGCCGCTCGCCACAGAGTCGTCCCACTTCGCACCCTCGAGCCCGCCCCAGCCGGAGAGCGGGATCGGCCAGAACTCGGCAATGTAGGGCACGGGCTTCGCGACGCAGGCGGTCGCGCCGCACGCGCCCGTGGGCTGCACGTAGTAGCCGATGACGTTCTCCTGGTACCCCGTCACCTTCGACGGATCCTTGGTCCCCGTCCCGGGGACGACGAGCACCGTCGTGGCCGCCCAGGCGACTGCGGACGTGAAGGTGAGGGCGATCGCACCGAACAGTGCGACCAGGACGTAGCCGAGCTTGCGGGCGGTTTCGCGCATGACGGTGCGACCTCTCGTGTTCAGGTTGCGCTCAGTTTCGCACGACTCGTCTCGTTGTGCTTGCGAACTCAATCGGCGCGGGGGCTACCGCCCGGCGGCGGCCAGGACGCGCTCCGCGCGGTCGGGGAGCAGGTGCCCCGCACCGGGCAGCAGGGTGACCGCGTCGTCGCCGAAGACGGCCCGCGCGTGCGCGGCGGCCCGCGGACCGTCGAGCATCTTGTCCCGGTCGCCGAACGCGGCGGTGACCGGCGCGGTGATGCCGGACAGGGCCTCGTCGGCGAAGACGGGTAGGCCGTCGGTGCGCGGCCGGAAGGCCCGGAACGTGAGGTCGCTGAACGCGGCGAGGTCGCGCTCGAGGCCCGGCTCGTCCGACGGCGTCCAGCCCGTGAAGTAGCGCATCGCGGCGCGCCGGCCGGGCGCGCCCAGCAGGCTCAGCAGGCCCGCGACCAGGAGCGGGGCCGTCCGGCGCGGCCCGAGACCGCCCGGCACGAGCAGGCCCAGCGACCGCACGCGCGACGGGTGCTCGGTGGCGTAGTCCAGGGCGACCCAGCCGCCGAGCGACTCGCCGATCACCGCGGCGCGCGGCGCGCCCAGGGCGTCGGTCACGCCCGCGAGCCAGGCGGCGTGCGCCCCGGGCTCCAGCGGCAGCCGTTCGACGACGGTGCCGCCCGGCTCGCCGGGGAGGTCCAGGGCGTGCACGCGATGGGACTGCGCCAGCAGGGGGATCTCCGTCGCCCAGTTCAGCGACGTGCCGCCCGAGCCGTGCAGGAGCACGACCGTGGGCGCACCGTCGGGCCCGGCGCTGAGGACGTGCGTCCCGTCGACGACGGTGCGCTCCACGTCCGGCAGGTGCGCCGACAGCAGCCGGTCGTACTCCTCGCGCACCGCGCGGCCACCCTCGTCGTTGCGGAATCGGTCGTCGGTCATCGCGCCCCCTCGTTCCGGTTCAGTCTGGCAGGCGCGAAGACCCCGGGGCGAGGCGCGACCGTGGTCTACTGGTCGCGTGTTCGAGATGGAGCGCGACCCGGCGATCGTGGAGCTCGACCGCTTCGTTCCGCGAGCCCCGGCAACGGTCTGGCGCGCCCTCACCGAGCCCGACATCGTGGAGCAGTGGCTGGTGCGGTCCGTCGGGCTCCGGCCCGCGGAGGGCACGACGTTCATCCTGGAGATCCCGTCGGACCCGCCGGGGGAGGTGTCCTGCGAAGTCATCAACGCCGTTCCCGCCGAGCGCTTCACGCACAGCTACACCGACCTCCGCGCCCCGCGTCCGGCGCGGTGGATCGTGGATTGGCGGCTGGTCCCGGAGGGCAAGGGCACCCGCGTCGTGATGACCATGTCGGGTTTCGACGCCGGCGACCGCAAGCAGATGTTCGCCCGCAACGCCGTGGAACGCGGCTACCGCAACACGCTGATCCCCAAGCTGGCCGACGCCGCCCTAGCGCTCGACGTCTGACCGACGCCCCGCGGATACAGGAACGGCCCGTGACCAACAGAGCTGGTCACGGGCCGTTCCGTGGCGGAGGATAGGGGATTTGAACCCCTGAGGGCTATTAACCCAACCCGCGTTCCAGGCGAGCGCCATAGGCCACTAGGCGAATCCTCCGTGGACCACTGTAGACGAAGGCCCCCGTCGACCCAAACCAGCCCGGACCCGTATAGTGGTCCACGGACTCCGCGCGGCGTCCATCCTGTGAACTCCCCCAGGGCGGGAACGCAGCAAGGGTCAACGGGCTCTGGCGGGTGCGCGGAGTCCCCTTTATGTCCGGGCCCGAATTCCGCCGGAGGCGCACCCGATGTCCACGTACGTGTCCCTGAGTCAGTCCGAACTCGCCGACGTCCACGCGAAGCTGACGGGGCTGTTCGAGACGCTGAAGGCGCAGGGACTGAAGCTGGACCTCACCCGCGGCAAGCCCGCCCCCGACCAGCTTGACCTGTCGAACGCGCTGCTCGCGCTGCCCGGCGAGGGCGACTACCGCGCCGCGGACGGCACCGACACCCGCAACTACGGCGGCCTCGCCGGCCTGCCCGAACTGCGCGGCATCTTCGGTGAGCTGCTGGGCATCCCCGTCGCGAACCTGTACGCGCAGAACAACTCCAGCCTGGAGATCATGCACCGCCTGATCACGCTGGCGTGGATCCACGGCACGGTCGACGGCGAGCGGCCCTGGGGCGCCGAGGAGAAGGTCAAGTTCCTCTGCCCCGCCCCCGGCTACGACCGGCACTTCGCCATCACCCAGGAATTCGGCATCGAGATGATCGTGGTGCCGCTCAACCCCGACGGCCCCGACATGGCGGTCGTCAAGGAGCTCGTCGCGAACGATCCCGCGATCAAGGGCATCTGGGCCGTGCCGAAGTACTCCAACCCGACGGGCTCGGTCTTCTCGGAGGAGGTCACCCGCGAGCTGGCGTCGATGCCGACCGCCGCGCCCGACTTCCGGATCTTCTGGGACAACGCCTACGCCGTGCACGCACTGGTGGGCGACGCACCGTCGGACCCCGACATCCTGGGCCTCGCCGCCGCGGCCGGCCACCCGAACCGGCCGTACGTGCTGGCCAGCACCTCGAAGATCACCTTCGCCGGCGCCGGCGTCAGCTTCCTCGGCGCCTCCGCCGAGAACCTCGCCTGGTACGGCAAGTACACGGGCCTGACCTCGATCGGCCCCGACAAGGTCAACCAGCTGCGGCACGCACGCTTCTTCGGCGACGCCGAGGGCGTGCGCGCGCACATGCGCAAGCACCGCGACCTCATCGCACCCAAGTTCGCGCGCGTCCTGGAGATCCTCGAGGACCGGCTCGGCGCCGCCAAGGTCGCGTCCTGGAGTGAGCCCACGGGTGGCTACTTCATCAGCCTCGACGTGCTGGACGGGACCGCCAAGCGGACCGTCGACCTGGCGAAGGAGGCGGGGATCGCGCTGACCGCCGCCGGCGCCACGTTCCCGCACGGGGAGGACCCGCACGACCGCAACATCCGGCTCGCGCCGACCTTCCCGTCGATCGCCGACCTTGAGACCGCAATGGACGGCGTGGCGACCTGTGTACTCTTGGCTTCTGCTGAAAAGCTGATGTCGCAGCCCGAGTAGGGCGCGCCTGAGCAGGAGGATCGCGCCGGTGGCGGACGAGAACAGCCGGCGGTTCCCCCGGCAGTGGTGGGTGCTGGCCCTCTTCGCGGTGTCCGCGGGCGTGGCGGTGTGGCAGCAGTTCGTGCGGATCCCGTTCTCCACGCCGATGTACGGGCTCTTCCACAACCAGATCGACGCCGAGGTCTACCGCAAGGGCGGGGAGATCGTCGCGCACGGGGGCGACGGGCTGTACGACGGTCCGCTGCTCAACGGCATCCTGCCCTTCACCTACACCCCGTTCGCGGGCGTGCTGTTCGTGCCGCTGAGCTGGATGTCGACCGACGTGCTGCGGTGGGTGTGGTCGATCGCGGTGCTGCTCGCGCTCCTCGCCTGCATCCTCATCGCCTTCCGGCTCGTCGGCTTCGTGCGCGACGGCCGCGTGTGGTTCGCGGCGATCTGCCTCACGCTGGTCGCGACGGTCCTCGAGCCCGTCCGCACGACCCTCTGGTTCGGCCAGATCAACGTCTTCCTGATGCTGCTCCTGCTGTGGGACCTCGGCCGCCCCGCGGGGTCGCGGTTCAAGGGCTTCAGCATCGGCATCGCCGCGGGCATCAAGCTCACCCCGCTCTTCTTCCTCGCCTACCTCGTCGTCACGCGGCAGTGGCGCGAGGCCCGCACGGCCCTCGCGACCCTGGCCGGCACCGTCGTGATCGGTTTCCTGGTGATCCCGCAGGAGTCGTGGCAGTACTGGTCGGGCACGTTCCTCGACGCGAATCGCGTCGGCGAGCCCAACCAGGTCGGCAACCAGTCCATCAACGGCCTCATCGCCTTCCTGACCAACGCGGAGAAGCCGTCGACGGTCGTCTGGCTTGCGGTCGCCGTCCCGGCCGCGCTCGCGGGCCTCGCCATCGCGGCCTGGGCGTTCCGGCGCGGCGTGGTCCTGCTCGCGGTCACCGTCGTGGGGCTCACGGCCTGCGCGGTCTCGCCCTTCTCGTGGGGCCACCACTGGGTGTGGATCGTGCCGCTCCTGGTCCTCCTCCTCGCCCTGGCGATGCTGACCGACGACCCGCGCCGGCGGGTGCTCGCGCTGCTCGCGGCGGCCGGTCTCGTTGCGGCGACCTTCATCTGGGTCACCTACTTCCCGACGCTGCAGCCCACCGGGGTCGAGGACGTCCACGACACGTACGCGATCGGCATCTTCCTGCGGCCGATGGACAACCCCGTGCTCAAGGCCCTCGCGGGCGGCGTCTACGTGTGGATCTTCGTCGCGACCCTGATCGGGTCGGCCTGGTACCTGCGGAGTACGGACGGGTCCGTGCCGGCGAGCGCGGAGCCGGCCGGCCGTGCAGCCTGACCGGGTCGACGACGACCGCCGCCTCCTCGCCTACCTCGGCGCCGCGATGATCGCGGGCGGCCAGCCCGTGCACGAGGTCGAGGACGAGCTCAAGAGCGTCGCCACCGCCATGGGGCATCCACTGGCGCAGATCGGGGCCACGCCCACCGGGCTCACCCTGGGCCTCGAACCCGGTGCCGCCGCCACGTTCGAGTCCGTCGACGGGCCGATGCGGCTCGACCAGTCGGCCGTCGTCGCTGACGTCCGACGGGGCCTCGTCGCACGAACCCTCTCGGTCGACGAGGCCTTCGCCCGCCTCGGCACCCTGCGCTCGCTGCCGCACCACTACCCGCAGTGGGTGCAGGACGTGTCGTGGCCGGTCATCGCCATCGGCATCGCGATGCTGCTGCAGCCCGGGTGGCCCAACATCCTCGCGGCGGCCATCGGCGGCGTGGTGGTGATGCTGCTGGTCAAGCTCGCGGGCCGCGTGCGGCTCGCCGCGACGCTGCTGCCGACGATCGCCGCGTTCACGGTGGGCGCGGGGGTCTTCGCCGCCGCGCAGGCGGGGTGGCTCGACGGTCCGCTGCGCACCCTCCTCGCGCCGCTCGCGGTGCTCCTCCCGGGCGCGCTGATGGTGACCGGCATGTCGGAGCTCGCCGCGGGCGCGATGGTCGCGGGCAGCGCTCGCCTCACCTTCGGCACGGTGCAGCTGCTGATGTTCTCGCTCGGCATCCTCGCCGCGACGACGGCGCTGGGCGTCGGGCCGGAGCTGCTGGTCAACGAGCGCGTGAATCAGCTGGGCTGGTGGGGCCCGCCCGTGGGCCTCGCACTGATCTGCGTGGGGGTGTGCCTCAACGAGGGCGCCTCGATGCGGTTGCTTCCGGCGATCGGCCTCGTGGTCGCGGCGGCGTTCGGCGCGCAGATCGCCGGGCAGCACGTCTCCGGCGCGGTGCTCGGCGGCTTCTTCGGCGCGATCGCGGGCAGCCTCGGCGCCTCGCTGGTGGCCTACCTGCGGCCGCAGTTGCCGCGCCTCGTGGTCTTCCTGCCGGCGTTCTGGGTGCTCGTGCCCGGCAGTCTCGGGCTGCTGTCGGTCACGTCGGTGGGGATCGACCCGGAGCAGGGCGCGCGCACCGTCGTGGACGTGGCCGCCGTGATCTGCGCGCTCGCGCTCGGCCTGCTGTTCGGTTCGGCGCTGGCGCAGGCGGTGATCGGTCGCGCGGAACGGGTTCGTTAGCGACGATCACGGGAAGTTCACCCGCGCATCCATACATGTTCACATGCGCATGTTTCGCTGCAGCAATGACGAATCTCGGTAGGGGCAAGGCCCGGACGGCGCTGGCCGTCAGTGCGGTGGCGGTTCTCGGTGTGGTCGCCGCGTGCGGCAGCAACGACAGCGGTCCCGGCACGTCCGGCGACACCGCGGCGAAGGTGGAGATCAACCGCCAGGCGGCCGGTGATATCACCACCCACGGCGGCGCCAAGCGGCTCGCCGGCGACCAGACGCAGGCGATCGCCGACTCGATCCAGCGCTCCACGGCCAAGAACGTGATCCTCGTGATCGGCGACGGCACCGCCAACCAGGAGCTCACGCTGGCCCGCGACTACGAGTGGGGCGCGGGCGGGAAGATCCCCGGCATCGACGAGCTGCCGCTCTCGGGCGACTACACCACCTACGCGCTCGACAAGACCACCAAGAAGCCCGACTACACCACCGATTCCGCGGCCTCCGGCTCCGCCTGGGCCACCGGCACCAAGACCTACAACGGGGCCGTCGGCGTCGACGTGAACGGCAAGCCGCAGCGCTCGATCCTCGAGATCGCCAAGGCCAACGGCCGCAAGACGGGCAACGTCACCACCACCGAGCTGCAGGACGCCACCCCGGCCGTGCAGGTCGCGCACGTGTCCCAGCGCAAGTGCTACGGCCCCGTCGCCACCAAGGAGAAGTGCAGCTCCGACGCGCTCGAGAACGGCGGACTCGGGTCCATCACCGAGCAGCTGATCGCGGCCCGCGCCGACGTCACCCTCGGCGGCGGCTGGAAGACCTTCCAGGAGACCGCGACCGCCGGTCAGTACAACGGCAAGACGCTCGAGGTGCAGGCCAAGGAACGCGGCTACCGGATCGTGCGGTCGGGCTCCGAGCTCGACGCCGTCTCCACCGCGAGTCAGGACGAGCCGGTGCTCGGCGTCTTCGCCGACGGCAACCTGCCGCGCGTGTGGGACAAGGCCACCGCCACCAAGGAGGGCGGTAGGGAGCCGGCCGTCACCTGCGCGCCCAACCCCGCCTTCGGCGCCACCCCGAAGCTCGCGTCGATGACGAAGAAGGCCATCGACCTGCTCAAGGGCGACAAGGGCTTCTTCCTCCAGGTCGAGTCCGGCTCCGTCGACAAGGCCAACCACGACGCCGACCCCTGCGGCCAGATCGGCGAGACGGTGCAGCTGTCCGAGGCCGTCTCCGCGGCGCTCGACTTCGCCAAGCAGGACAAGGACACCCTCGTCATCGTGACGGGCGACCACGCCCACACCAGCCAGATCATCGAGGCGGGCACCGTCACCCCCGGCCTCACCCGGACGCTGAACACCAAGGACGGCGGCGTGCTCACCGTCAACTACGGCACGTCGCTCGACCCGGGCGAGGAGCAGCACACCGGCGGCCAGGTCCGCATCGCCGCCTACGGTCCCGGCGCCGCCAACGTCGTGGGGCTGACGGACCAGACCGACCCGTTCTTCTACATCACCGACGTGCTCGGCCTGGATCGCGAGAAGAAGTAGGCGGGTGGGGCCGTTCGGCCATCACGACGTGCTCGGCCTGGATCGCGACAAGAAGTAGGCGGGTGGGGCCGTTCGGCCATCACGACGTGCTCGGCCCGGATTGCGACAAGAAGTAGCCCCTATCCGCGCCGCAGTGGCCCGGGCCGGTTCCGGGCCGCTGCTCTCGGCTTTCGCCCTTCTCCGCCGACGGTCCGCCCGCTACCGTGGGGTGCAGACGCAAACGTCGGAGGGGGAGGGCCCGCATGTATCCGATCGCCGCACCGCCGGTGCCACGCATCTATCGCGCGCTCGCGCTGATCCAGGCGTTGATCGCCGCGCTCACCCTGGTGGGCCTCGTGATCTGGTGGATGGCGTCGTACTCGTCGATGGGGGACGACTACGACGACGATCTCGGCTTCGGCGGGATGATGTTCATCCTGCTCGCGCCCACGCTGATCCAAGTGGCGCTCCTGTTCGTGCCGCTCATCGGCCTCGCGGTCTTCGTGGCGCGCGGTTCCCTCCCGGCCCGCGTCGCCAGCTGCTGCATCTGGGGTGTGCTCATGCTGCTGGGTCTCGTCGCGGTGCAGGTGCACCCCGCCTACGTCCTGGTGCTGTTCGTCGCGCTGTGCATGCTGCTCGCGCTGTCGTTCGCCGACCGCCTCGGCGGCGCACGCCCGGCCGGACCGCCGGTGCCGGGACCGGGCGGGTTCGCGCCCCCGCCGCCTTACCCGACGGGGCAGTTCCCTGCGGTCCCGCCGCACCCGACCGGCCAGTTCCCTGTCGATCCGCCGCACCCGTCGGGCCAGTTCCCCGCGGTCCCGCCGCAGGAGGACACGCGGCTGTGACGGGACCGTCCGGCGGGCGCGCGGACGGTGTCGGAGCGAGCTGCGCCGCTGTCGGACCCTGCCGGTAGCCTGGCACCGTGGCTCTCTACCGCAAGTACCGTCCAGCGACGTTCGCCGAGGTCGTGGGGCAGGAGCACGTCACCGAGCCGCTGAGCACCGCGTTGGATTCCGGGCGGGTGAACCATGCCTACCTGTTCTCCGGCCCGCGCGGCTGCGGCAAGACGTCGTCGGCCCGCATCCTGGCCCGCTCGCTGAACTGCGAGCAGGGCCCCACCAGCACGCCGTGCGGCGTCTGCAACTCCTGCGTCGCGCTCGCCCCGGGCGGTCCGGGCAACCTCGACGTCACCGAGATGGACGCTGCCAGCCACGGCGGCGTGGACGACGCACGTGAGCTGCGCGACCGCGCGTTCTACGCGCCCGCCGAGTCGCGCTACCGCGTCTTCATCGTCGACGAGGCGCACATGGTCACCCCGCAGGGCTTCAACGCGCTGCTGAAGATCGTCGAGGAGCCTCCGGAGCACCTCATCTTCATCTTCGCCACCACGGAGCCGGAGAAGGTGCTCACCACCATCCGCTCCCGCACGCACCACTACCCGTTCCGGCTGCTCGCGCCGAACGTCATGCGGCCGCTGCTGGAGAAGATCACGGGCGCCGAGCACGTCTCGGTCGAGCCGCAGGTGTACCCCCTGGTCATCCGCGCGGGCGGCGGTTCGCCGCGTGACTCGCTGTCGATCATGGACCAGCTCCTGGCCGGCGCCGGGCCCGAGGGCGTCACCTACCAGCGAGCCCTCGGGCTGCTCGGTGTCACCGACACCGCGCTCATCGACGCCGCCGTCGACGCGCTGGCCTCCGCGGACGGCGCGGCCCTGTTCGGCGCCGTCGAGCGGGTGATGGAGGCCGGGCACGACCCCCGCCGGTTCGCCACCGACCTGCTCGAACGCCTCCGCGACCTGATCCTCTTGCACACTGTCCCCGACGCCGCCGACCGCGGCCTCATCGACGTGCCGCAGGACGTGCTCGAGACCATGCGCGGGGAGGCCGCGAAGCTCGGCCTCGCCACCCTCACGCGCTGCGCCGAGGTCACGCACGCCTCGCTCGCCGAGATGCGCGGCGCCACCTCACCGCGCCTGCTGCTCGAGGTCATGTGCGCCCGCATGCTGCTCCCCGCCGCGGACGAGTCGCAGGCCGCACTGCTGCAGCGCATCGAGGCGCTGGAGCGCCGGCCCGCAGGTGCCCCCGTCGACGGTGCCGTCCCCGCCGCCGCGGCACCCGTCGCCGCGCCCGCAGCGCCCACGGGTGGCGGCGCTCCGCAGTCCGACGGTCCGCCGTCGCGTTTCGTCCGGCCCAGCCAGCGCCAGGCAGAGGCCGCCGCCGAGCCGGCCGCTGCGGCCGCTCCCGCCCCTCCGGCTCCGCCCGCGCCGACGCCGCAGCCGGTCGCTCCCGAGCCGGCGGCGCCCGCCGTCACCCCGCCCGTGCAGCCCGCCGCGGTCGCGGAACCCGCGTCGGAGGCCGTGGTCGCGGAGCCCGAACCGCGGGCCGCCCCGGCCGAGCCGGAGCCCGTCGCCCCGGCCGCCGAGCCGGCCGCCCCGGCCGAGCCGGAGCGCCCCATCGAATCGGAGCCGGTGCTCCACCGGCCCGAGCCGGACCCGGAACCCGTTGCGCCCCCGCGCCCGGCCGAGCCCGTCGCCCCGGCCCCTGCGGCCCCGGAGCGTGCCGCTGCGCCGGAGCCCGCGGCGCCCGCCGTCACCCCGCCCGTGCAGCCCGCCGCGGTCGCGGAACCCGCGGCCCCGGCGCCGTCCGGCCCCTCCGTGGAGGAGGTCCGCACGGCCTGGCCCAAGGTCCTCCGGGCGGTCAAGGACCGCAGCACGGTGACTTTCGCCCTCATGCCGAACGTGCAGGTGCTCGGCCTCGCCGGAGACGTTCTGCACCTCGCGCTGCCGATCCCCGCCCTGCTCAGCCGGTTCAGCGATCAGCAGCATGTCGGCAACTTGCGGGACGCGGTCCGCGAGGTCTTCGGGACGCAGTGGAACGTCGAGGTCGGCGACGGCAGCGGCGCCCGCGCGCAAGGGGCGCCCGCCGCCGCGCCCGCGCAGCAGCAGCGCCCCGCCGCCGAGCCGAAGAAGGCGCCGCCCACGTTCGAGCGGCGCAGCCGTGCAGGCGATCAGCGGCCGGACCCGCGGCCGGCGGGCCGGGAGAACCGCGCACCGTCGCACCACGACGACATCCCGCTGCCGCCCGAGCCGGACCCCGAGCCGGCACCGGTCGAGGAGGTCTCCGAGGAGGAGATGATCGACGCGGCGCACCGCGAGGACGCCGTCTCCGGCGGCACCACCGCCCCGCGCCGCGACCCGGACGAGATCGCCCTCGAGCTCCTCAAGAACGAACTCGGCGCCCGCCCCATCTGATCGGGGCGAGCGCCGGATTCGGGCGTTGTCCTAGGCGTCCCACCACGGGCGCAGCGGCAGGTCGCCGGCACCGCCCTTCTCGTCGAGCTTCACCGCGAGCACCTGGTGCAGCTGGACGACGTTGCGCTCGAAGCCGAGTCGCGAGCCGGCCATGTACAGGCCCCACACGCGGGCGGTGCCCAGGCCGACCTCCGCGACGGCCTCGTCCCAGTTCGCGACGAGGTTGCGGCACCAGGCGGCCAACGTGAGGGCGTAGTGCTCACGGAGGTTCTCCTCGTGCCGCACCTCCATCCCGCCGATGTCCTGGATCGCGGCGATCACCCGGCCGGAGCCGGTGAGCTCCCCGTCGGGGAAGACGTACCGGTCGATGAACTGGCCGCCCTTGCCCGACAGTTTGTTGTCATGCCGCGTGATCGTGTGGTTCAGCAGCAGCCCACCGGTCTTCAGCTTCTCGCGCAGCGACGTGAAGTACGACGGATAGTTGTGCACGCCGATGTGCTCGGTGAGCCCGATCGAGCTGATCGCGTCGAAGTCGCCCTCGGGCACGTCGCGGTAGTCGCTGTAGCGGACCTCGGCGAACTCGCCCAGGCCCTCGGCCTCGATCGCGGCCTGCGCCCACTCCGCCTGCTCCTTGGACAGCGTCGCGCCGATGACGTGCACGCCGCGGCGGGCCGCGAAGCGCACCATGCCGCCCCAGCCGCAGCCGACGTCCAGCAGCCGGTCGCCCGGCTTCAGGCGGAGCTTCTCGAAGACGAGGCGGTACTTGTTCTCCTGCGCCTCCTCCAGCGTCGCGTCGGCGTCCGGGTAGCACGCGCAGGTGTAGGTCATCGACGGGCCGAGCACCAGCTCGTAGAACCGGTTGGAGACGTCGTAGTGGTGGTGGATCGCGTCGGCGTCGCGGGCCTTGCTGTGCCGCAACCCCTCCGCGATGCGCCGCCAACGCGGGATCGCCTCCTGCGGCGGCGGGGCGATCGGGATCATGTGCTCGGCACCCACCGAGCGGGCGATCTGTGCGATGAGCCGTGGGCCCGGCTTGGCGAACTTCAGATCGTCGGACAGGGCCCGGAGCGCCTCGTACGGATCTCCCGGCGGCGCGCCGGTCAGTTCCAGGTCGCCGGCGATGTAGGCGCGGGCGAGGCCCATGTCGCCGGGTGCCGTGGCGAGGTAGGTCGTTCCGCGCGGGGTGAGCAGGTCGAGGCCGTAGGGCGCGTCGTCCGGTCCGGCCGACGAGCCGTCGTAGGCCTTCACCCGGATGGCGAGTTTCCCGCCCGCCACCTTCTCGATGATCTCGGCGAGGCTGAGCTTGGGGAGATGCTCAGTGGATCGCGTCAATTCACTGCCTCCTGACTGTCTTGTCGTACAGCCCCAGCAGGCGATCCTCCGGGTCGTAGCGGGACTTGTACTTCTCCAAGTGGGTTCCGCCGTAGAGCTCGTCGAATTCGGCGCGCTCGTAGAAGGACTCGGAGTACAGGGACTTGTGTCCACCGAGCTCCGACACCTTCTCCTCGATCAGGCGGTTCGCCCGGCCCTCGATCTGGCCGGGTTGCTTCGGGACCGCGGACCAGAAACCGACGTTGACGTAGGTCTCGCGGGGTTCCAACGGGTACAGCGGCCACGGGCGGTCCGGATCGGCGCCGTGCGGCAGCGGCTCGCGCAACCGCAACGGGCACAGCCAGATCGGCTCGATGGGGATCTCGTCCAGGAACCATTCGAGGAAGTCGACGGTCTCGTCGATGTGCACCTCGATGTCCTGCACCACACGCTCGCCGGGCGGCTCGCCCTTGCGTGCGGACAGCCGGTCGCCGATGTCCCAGCGGCGGTCCAGCGCCACGAGCTTCCAGTAGAAGCTGCTGCGCAGCAGGTGTTTCGGCCACAGGCGTCGCACCTTCGGGTTCTGCGCGCCGAAGGCGCGCGAGCACCAGAACCAGTCCGTGTCCCACCGCCACAAGTAGTCGTGCGTGGTGAGGCGGTCGCGCTTCACCCCGTCGTCGTGCTGGATCGACCGGTAGTAGATCGCGCGGTCGGTGTAGTCGCTGAGCGGCCCCGGTTCGTCGGTCTTACGACCGAGGACGAGGTAGGACTCCGTGGCGGAGAAGACCACCCCGTCGAGGTAGTCGACGGGCTCGCCCTGGTACTCCCGTGCATCGACGATGGCCGCCATCGACTCCTGCAGGTCGTCGAGCGTGTGGAAGCGCACGTGCCGCAGTTCGACGTACCGCGCGACGGGCTCCAGTTCGACGGTCAGCCTCGTCGAATAGCCCAGCGTGCCGTACGAATTGGGGAAGCCGAAGAACAGCTCCGCATCGGGCCCGTCGGGGGAGGCCGTCACCACCTCGCCGCTGCCGGTGAGGATGTCCATGGACAGCACGGCCTCGTGCGGCAGGCCGGCCCGGAAGGAGCTGGATTCGATGCCCATGCCGCTGACGGCGCCCCCGAGGGTGATGGTCTTGAGCTGGGGCACCACCGTCGGGGCGAGCCCGAAGGGGAGCGTCGCCGCGACCAGGTCCTCGTAGGTGCACATGCCGCCGACATCCGCGGTGCGGGCCTCGGGGTCGATCGAGATGACCGATGCCAGGCCGGAGACGTCGAGCCCGGGGGCGTCGGTGGCCGCACGGGCGCGGAACAGGTTGGAGGTCTTCTTGGCCAGGCGGACCCGCGCGTTCGGCGGGATGGCGCGATAGCTGTCGCGCAGCCTCGCGAGGCCCTCCTGGTAGGCGGCTTCGCCTGCGATCGGGACCGTCGACGGGGTTCGCGCCGGCGTTACGTTGCGAGCACTCACGATCACCGACGCTATACCTCTCGGGCGCGACGCGCGCGGGCCGTTACCGATTGGTTAGGCTGGCATCGAACCCGTCGGCGGTGCCGACACCCAGGCCTCCGACCTCCTCGGGGGCACCGATACTCAGAGGATCGAAGTACGTTGGCCCAGGTAACCGCCACAAAGTCCATCACCATCGCCGCCGCGCCCGAGAAGGTCCTGGCGGCCATCGCGGACTACACCCGCCGCGCCGAGATCCTGCCCCCGAACTACCGCGAGTACCGCGTGATCGAGGGCGGCCAGGGCTCGGGCACCGTCGCCGAGTGGATCCTGCAGGCCACCGAGAAGCGCTCGCGCGACGTGCGCGCCACCGTCACCGTCGACGGTGCGACCGTGACCGAGACCGACGCGAACAGCTCGATGGTCACCACGTACCGCGCCGTCGCCGCCGACAGCGCGGGCGACGCGACCACCGCCACCATCACCACCACGTGGCAGGGCGCCGGCGGCATCGGCGGCTTCTTCGAGAAGACCTTCGCGCCCAAGGGCCTCGGCCGCATCTACGACGAGCTGCTCACCAACCTCAAGGTGCAGGTCGAGTCCAACGGCTAGGCGACCCCGCCGGCACCGCGGCGCGCCCGTCGCGCCGCTGCCGCTACGCGACGGGGTCGACCCGACGCGGCTCGTCATCGCCGAGGAGGAGGCCGGGCGCACGCTCGGCGACGTCCTGGAGGCCCGGTTCCCGGGCACCGCGGAGTACGTGGCGCGGGAGAGCGCGGCCGGGGCCGTCCTGAGCTCCGACGGTGCCCGCCTCGCCCCGTCGACGATCGTGACCGCCCGGCAGGCGGTGTGGATGTACCGCGAGCTGCCCGACGAGATCGACGTGCCGTTCGCGATGCCGGTCCTGTACGAGGACGAGCGGATCGTCGTCGTGGACAAGCCGCACTTCCTCGCGACGATGCCGCGCGGCGCGCGCGTCGTGCAGAGCGCCCTCGTGCGGCTGCGCCGCGAGCTCGGCGAACCGCTGCTCTCGCCCGCGCACCGGCTCGACCGGCTCACCGCCGGCGTGCTGCTGTTCACCCGCGACCCGGCGGTGCGCGGCGCCTACCAGCAGCTCTTCGCCACCGGGCGGGCACGCAAGGAGTACGCGGCGCTCGCCCCGCTGCGCGCCGGTCTCGAGCTGCCGGTGGTCGTGGAGTCCCGCATCGAGAAGACGCCCGGCATCATGCGCGCCTACGAGGTCGACGGCCCGGTGAACGCGCGCTCCCACGTCGAGCTGGAGGCCGAGGTCCCGGGCGGGCGGGGCGGCACCGTCGGGCGGTACCGGTTGCGCCCGGAGACGGGCAAGACCCACCAGCTCCGCCTGCACATGTCGGGCCTGGGGGTGCCGATCCTGGGCGACCCGCTGTACCCGGAGCCGCGGGAGTTCGTGGACGGCGACTTCTCCGACCCGCTGCGCCTGCTGGCGCGCACGCTCGCCTTCGCCGACCCGGTGGACGGCACCGAGCGTGAATACGTGAGCGGGCGGGAACTGGCGGTCGTGAATGCGGCGGCTCCGTGCATCAGCGAGCCGGATGTGGCTTCGTAGCCCCGAATTCGGCAGGTTTCACGACTAGCGCGTCGCAGGAGAGCCCAGGTACGCGGCGAGCCCCGCGGCGATCGCATCGGCGAGCCGCTGCTGACCGTCGGCGGATTCGAGCATCTTCGCCTCGGTCGCGTCCCGGAGGTTACCCGCCTCGACCAGCACCGACGGCACCGTCGCGAGGTTGAGCCCGGCCAGGTCGGAGCGCGGGTAGAGGCCGCCCGAGCCGATGTAGGAGGCGGGGGTGAAGCCGCCCGCCACGAGCGCGTCGCGCATCTTCGCGGCGTACGCGGGGCTCGCGGTCTGTTGCGCGGGGTTGAGCGGCGGCGAGGAGAGATTCACGTGAAACCCTCGGTTACCGGGGGCGGAGCCGTCGGCGTGAATGCTCACGGCGGCGTCGGCGCCCCACGAGTTGGCGGCCGCTGCGCGGGCGTCGATGCAGGACGCGACCGAGGTGTCGTCGTTGCGGGAGAGCATCACCTGCGCGCCTGCGGCGGTGAGCGCCTGGTAGAGCTTGTACGCCACGGCGTAGTTGAAGGTGTGCTCGGGCACGCCGTTCACGCTGGTCGTTCCGGTGGTCTGGCAGGGCTTGGTGCCGCCGCGGCCGGTGGGGACCTGCTTGTTGATCGAGGCGTCGTTCGCGCCGTTGTGGCCGGGATCGACGAAGATCTTCTTCCCGGTCAGCGCGCCTGCGGCGAGCGGCGCCGCGTTGTTCACGAGGGCGGGCCCGGCGGGCGATAGGCTGGAGGGTGCGGCCGCGTTCCGCTGCTGTCCGGCGTCACCGATGGTGCAGCCGGACAGGACCAGTGCGGGGAGCATGGTCGCGGCGAGGAGGGTGGAACGGCGGTTCGTCACGGATCGCACTGTACCGCCCCAACCGGCACAGTGGTAACACAAGTAACACGAATCAGACATAGCGGGTCACCTGACCGGCGGAGGGAGACGGCATGCAGCCCGGAGGCTCGATGGAAGACCTGATGGCTCAGGTCGGCGCGATGCAGCAGCAGCTCATGGCGGCGCAGCAGGAACTCGCGGTGACGACGGTCGAGGGCCAGGCCGGTGGCGGCCTCGTCACGGTCACCGGCACCGGCGACGGCCAGGTGAAGTCGGTGACCATCGACCCCAAGGTGGTCGACCCGGAGGACGTCGAGACCCTGCAGGACCTGGTCCTGGGTGCGCTCTCGAACCTGGCGGACAACACCGCCGCCATCGCGCAGCAGAAGATGGGTCCGCTGGCCGGCGGCCTGCCCTTCTGACGGTCCGCCCGTGTACGAAGGACCCGTTCAGGAGCTGATCGACGAGTTGGCCAAGCTCCCGGGGGTGGGGCCGCGCGGTGCTCAGCGCATCGCGTTCCACCTCCTGGGGGTGCAGCCCACCGACATCGATCGGCTCACGAACGCGCTCACCCGCGTGCGCAACGACGTGCGGTACTGCGAGGTGTGCGGCAACGTCTCCGCCGAGACCCGGTGCCGGATCTGCTCCGATCCGCGCCGCGACGCCTCCAAGATCTGCGTGGTCGAGGAGGCCAAGGACGTCCAGGCCGTCGAGCGCACCCGCGAGTACCGCGGCCTCTATCACGTGCTCGGCGGCGCGTTGAACCCGATCAAATCGGTCGGCCCCGACAAGCTGCGGATCCGTGAGTTGCTCGTCCGCCTCGGCACGTCGGTCGACGGGGTCGACGTCGACGAGGTGATCATCGCGACCGACCCGAACACCGAGGGCGAGGCCACAGCGGCCTTCCTCGTGCGGATGCTCAAGGACTTCCCCGGCCTCACCGTCACGCGCCCCGCCGCGGGCCTGCCGATGGGTGCGGAGCTCGAGTTCGCCGACGAGCTGACCCTCGGCCGCGCCATGAGCGGCCGTCGGTCCCTGTCCGAGCCGCCGCGCGTGCTCGAGGAGTTCCCGCCCGCGGGCGGGTGAGGTATGGAGGCCCCCGAACTGCTGGCCCGGCTGGGCGGCGCCGAGGGCATCGTCGCGATCGACGGTCCGTCCGGCGCCGGCAAGTCGACGTACGCGCAGCGCCTCGTCGGCGATCTCCGGGCCGACGGTGCCCGCGTCGCCCTGATCCGCACGGACCACTACGCCACCTGGGACGACCCGGTCTCGTGGTGGCCGCAGCTCGTCGCCGAGGTGATCGATCCGCTGGTGCGCGGCCGCGACGCCTTCTACCGCCCCATGGTGTGGCGCGACGGCGTACCGACTCCCGGGGAGGAGCTGCGGGTGCCGCGCGCCTCGCTCATCGTCGTCGAGGGCGTCTCGAGCGCCCGCCGCTCGTTCGCCGACCGCTTGTCGCTGGGGCTCTGGCTGGACGGCGGCACCGCCGAGCAGCGGCTCGAGCGGGCCGTCGCGCGCGACGGTGAGGAGTCGCGGGCCGAGCTGGTGCGCTGGCAGGAGTTCGAGCGCGGCTGGTTCGCGGTCGACGGGACGCGCGAGCGCTGCGTCGTCGTCGAGCCCCGGTCGGTCGGGGCCTAGAACCTGTCGGTGCCGTGTGGCACCGTCGGGGCATGGCAGACCCGTCCTACGACGCGGCCCTCAAGGCCGATATTCAGCACTACTTGGATCGGGCGCGCGACGCGCTGCTCTGGAAGGTCGAGGGTCTCGGCGAGTACGACCTGCGGCGCCCGCTCACGCCCACGGGCACCAACCTCCTAGGCCTGGTCAAGCATTGCGCGATGGTGGACTCCGGCTATCTCGGCGGCTGCTTCGGCCGGCCGTTCACGCATCCGCACCTCCCCGATCCGGAGTCACCCGATTACGTCCCGGACGACGACCTGTGGGTCCGCGCCGACGAGCCGACCGCGGCGATCGTCGACCTGTTCACGCGAGCTCGCGCGCATGCCACCGCGACCCTCACCGAGCTCCCGCTCACCGCGACGGGCGTCGTACCGTGGTGGGGCGAGCGCGGCCGGGCGGTCACCCTGCACCGGCTCGCGATGCACACCTTCTACGACCTCGACCGGCACGCCAGCCAGGCCGATATCGTCCGCGAGAGCATCGACGGTGCCGCCGGCCTGCAGCCCGGCAACAGCAACCTCCCCGACGGCGTCGACTGGACCGCGTACCGCGCGAAGGTCGAGGCCGCTGCGCGGGCCGCGGAATAGAATCGAGCCATGCGCCTGCGCGACCATCCGATCGTCGAGGTCTCCCGGAAGCTCCCCTGCTCGCCGGAGGAGGCGTGGCGCCTCGTCACGGACATCACGCTCCCCACGCGGGCCGAGGGGGAACTGCAGCGCGCCGAATGGCTCGACGGTGCCGACGGCGTCGCAGTCGGCGCGCGGTTCCGCGGCCACAACGCCGACCCCGAGATCGGCGAGTGGTTCACCGAGCCCGAGGTCACCGAGGTCGAGGACGGGCGGCGTTGGGTCTGGCGGGTGGGTCCGGCCGGTGATCCGTTGGCCACCTGGGGATTCGAGGTCGAGCCCGCGGAGGGCGGCGCGCTGGTGCGGCAGTGGGCCCGTGCGGGAACGGGGACGTCGCCGCTGAGCGAGTACATCGCGCAGCACCCGGAGCAGGAGGCGCAGATCATCGACTTCCGCCTCGGCCTCTGGCGCGACTACATGGAGGCCAACCTC
Source organism: Tsukamurella tyrosinosolvens (assembly GCF_900104775.1). Taxonomy (NCBI): domain Bacteria; kingdom Bacillati; phylum Actinomycetota; class Actinomycetes; order Mycobacteriales; family Tsukamurellaceae; genus Tsukamurella; species Tsukamurella tyrosinosolvens. The sequence goes on along the minus strand of NZ_FNSA01000003.1, from coordinate 4,854,689 downwards.
GATCTCCTCGCGCGGGAAGTGGGCTGACGTGCCCGCCGGGTTCGCCCTCTTCGACACCGCGGTCGGGCGGTGCGGGATCGCCTGGGGCACCGACGGTGCCGTGACCGCCGTTCGGCTGCCGGAGGACTCCGACGAGGCCACCGCGCAGCACCTCGGCGGTGGCGAAGCACCCTCCGAACCGCCGGAGTCGGTCGCGCGAGTGATCGCGGCCGTGGTCGCCCTGGTCTCCGGCGCGAACCTCGACGACGACCTCGCCTGGGTTTCGCTGGACATGCAGGGGCTCACCGATTTTCAGCGCGCCGTGTACGACGTCGCGCGGCGGATCCCGCCCGGCTCCACCCGGACCTACGGCGAGATCGCCACGGAGATCGGCCTCCCCGGCTCCGCCCGTGCGGTCGGCCGGGCGTTGGGCGAGAACCCCTTCCCGCCGGTCGTGCCCTGCCACCGCGTGACCGCGGCGAACGGCCGCACCGGCGGCTTCTCCGCCGGCGGCGGCGTCACCACCAAGATGCGCCTCCTCGCGACCGAACAGGCGGTTCTGGGGCTCTGGTGACTACTCCGCGCCTGGCGAGACCACAGTGAGCCCCTCGACCTCGGCTGCGTCGCGAAGGCGCTTGTCGTCCGTGACGAACGCGCTGATCTGATCGCGGATGCTGATAGCTGACGCCAAATGCTCTCGGGCGAGCACGTCGCTGATGACGGCTTCCAGGAGTTCCACGAGTGCCCGCTGAACCGGGCAGACGAAGCCATGCGTCGCGCGCATGGCTTCGCGCGGAGAGACACCTGTTCCGCAGGCCGGGCCGACCGCGCGTGAACCCGGACAGCCCCGCCGGTCCTACTTCCGGAGGCGCTCGCGCCGGAGCAGCTCCACGTCCGGCAGGTCCAACGGCTCCAGCGACCGCCCGGTCGCGCGGGACAGGAGGTGGTCGGCCAGCTCGGGGTTCCGGGCGAGCGCGGGGCCGTGCATGTACGTGCCGAGCACGCTGCCCTGGACGACACCGTCGACCGGCGAGCCGGCGCCGTTGCCCGTGCCCCGGACCACGCGCATCAGCGGCGCGGCGTCCGGGCCGAGAGCCGAACCGCCGCGGTGGTTCTCGAAGCCCGTGAGCGGCTGCGTGAGCCCGTCGACCAGCGGCACGCCCTCGATCTCGCCGATCGAACGGGTGGCCTGGGGAGTGGTGGTGAGGTCGAAGAGCGAGATGCCGTCCACGCGCTCGCCCTCGGAGGTCTCGTACCAGTGGCCGAGCACCTGGATCGCGGCGCAGATCGCGAGCACCGGCGCGCCCTTCGCCGCGGCCTCCTGCATGCCCGGGTACTGCGTGAGGTGGCGGGTGGCGAGCCGCTGCGCGTAGTCCTCGGCGCCGCCCAGCGTGTAGATGTCGCACGACGCGGGCACCGGATCGGCCAGCGTGATCGGCAGCACCTCGGCGTCGATGCCGCGCAGCCGCGCGCGCTGGCGCAGCACGAGGGCGTTGCCGCCGTCGCCGTAGGTGCCCATCACGTCGGGCAGCACCAGGCCGATGACCAGGGTGGACTCGGTGATCCGGGCCTCGGATCCGGAGAAGTCGATCACGCGCGCCGCCCTTCCAGAGCCGTGTTCAGGTCGCGGAACGCCGTGTAATTGGCGAGCACCTCGACGCGCCCGGGCGGGCACGAGGCGATCGCCGCGACCGGATCGGCGACGAGCGAATGCTCGGCGCCGGCGTAGGTGAGCCGCACGGCGAGGTCCGCGCCGCGCTCGCCCGACGCCACGACCTTGCCGTTCTCGAACCGCTCGAACTGCACGTCCCACAGCCAGGAGAGGTCCTCGCCGTCGGGGACCTGCCCGTTCACCGCGATCACCAGGCCCTCGGCGGTGCCGTCGATCATCGACATGGCCTCCTGCCAGCCGGCCGGGTTCTTCGCGAGCAGCATCCGCACGGTGTGCTCGCCGACGGTGACCGTCGCATACCGTCCGGCGACCTCGCCGACGGTGCCGACGGCCTCGACCGCGGCCCGGGCGTCGGCGCCCATGGCGACCGCTGCGGCCACCGCCTGCGCCGCGTTGCCGCGGTTGGCCCGGCCGGGCAGGCGCAGGGTGAGCGGCGCGACGAAGCCGTCGGGCCCGTGGATGTTCTCGTCGTCGACCCACCAGTCCGGCTCCGGGCGGGAGAAATCGGTCCCCGTCGAGTACCAGTGCGCGCCGTCGCGGACGATGGGCTCGCCCGAGCGGGGGCACGACGTGGAGTCGCTGGTCCAGCCCGCGCCGGCCGCGACCCAGACGACGTTCTTCGCGTCGTAGGCGACGGAAGTGACGAGCACGTCGTCGCAGTTGGCGATCACCGTGAGCTCGGGGTGCGCGTCGACGCCCGCACGCAGCCGTCGCTCGATGGCGTTGATCTCGCCGACCCGGTCCAACTGGTCACGGGACAGGTTCAGCAGCACCAGCGCCTCGGCAGTGGTCGCGTCCAGCACGTGCGGGACGTGCAACTCGTCGACCTCGAGGGCCGCGAGCGGCGCGCGCTGGTGCGCGGTGAGCGCGGCGACGATCCCGGCGTCCATGTTGGCCCCGTCGGCCTGCGTGGCGACCTCGCGGCCGAGCGTGCCGAGGGCGGCGGCGGTCATGCGGGTGGTGGTCGACTTGCCGTTGGTGCCGGTCACGACCACTGTGCGCTTGCCGGCGGCGAGCCGTGACATCAGGTTCGGCTCGATCTTGAGCGCGACGAGGCCGCCGATCATCGAGCCCTTGCCGCGCCCGGCGCGCTGCGACGCCCAGGCTGCGGATCGGGCGGCGAGCAGCGCCGCGCGGGCGCGGAGGGGAAGTCCGGGCATGCGCTCCAGGATAGGGCAAGCTGGATTCATGGCTGAACTGCACGAAGATCGGCGCCGCGCCCTCTCGTTCGGGGCGATCGCCGACGACTACGACAGGCTCCGGCCCCGCTACAGCGACGTCACGCTCGATGCGATCGCCACCGGCGGCACCGCGCTCGACGTCGGCGCGGGCACGGGCATCCTCGCCCGGCAGCTCCGGGACCGTGGGATGGACGTGCTGGCGGTGGAGCCCGACGGCGCCATGGCCGACGTCGCGCGGGCCTCGGGCGTGCCCGCCGAGGTCGCGACGTTCGAGGAGTGGGACGCGCGGGGCCGCACCTTCGACCTGGTCACCTTCGGCCAGTCCTGGCACTGGGTCGACGCCGACACCGCGGTCCCGCGCCTCGCCGGACTGCTCAACCCGGGCGGCCGCGTCGTGCTGCTCTGGAACAAGCTGCGGCCGACGGCACCGTCGAACGACGACCTGCGCGCCGCGAGCGAGGACTACGTCAACGTCGAGGCCGCGGGCGCGGGCACCGCGCACGACCAGATGTACGCGATGGCCGAGCTGCGCGGCCGTTTCGAGGCGGCCGGCTTCACCGTGGCCGAGCGCGAGGACTCGTGGACCGAGACGCAGGAGAAGGACCGATGGCTCGACCTGGTCTTCACCTACTCGGGGCACTCAACCCTGCCGGACGACCGCCGGGTCGCGCTGCGTGCCGCGCTCGCCGAGGTCATCGGCGACGGTGACGTCGAGCTCGCCGCCGGCACCATCGCCCTCGTCGCCGAGCGGTAGCGGCGCGGGCCGGCGCAGCATCCCCAGTAGGCAACCCGCGATCACGATCGCCGCGCCCGTCAGTGCCAGCGCCGTCGGGTGCTCGCCGAGGACCACGGCGCTCGCGGCGATGCCGACGACCGGGACGAGGAGCGTCGCGGGCGCGACCGTGGATGCGGGGTAGCGGGCCATCAGCGCGCCCCACAGCCCGTATCCGACGACGGTGCTGAGGATCGCGATGTACGCGACGCCCAGGAGCGCGAGGCGGCCGTCGGCACCGTCGAGGCTGTGGGCCAAGGCCTTCCAGCCCGTGGTGGGCCCCTCGAAGACGGCGCTGAGCGCCAGCATGGGCAGGGGCGGGATCACCGACATCCAGAGGGTGAAGCGGAAGGGCTCCGACGGTGCCGCCAGCCGCTGTCCGATGTTGCCGAACGCCCAGCTGAGGCCGCCGAGAAGCGTGAGGACGACGCCGAGCACTCCGACGCCCGCCGCGGCGTCCGCGCGGTCGGCGATGATCAGGCCCATGCCGACGACGGCGATGCCGATGCCCGCGATCTGCCGCACGGTGAGCTTCTCGTGCAGGAGGACGGCGCCGAGCAACACGGTGAACGGCGCCGACGACTGCAGTACCAGCGAGGCGAGTCCGGTCGGCATGCCGATGTGCATCGCCGTGAACAGCAGGCCGAACTGGAAGGTGCCCGAGCCGATGCCGTAGAGCAGCAGCCACTTCACCGGTCCCTTCGGCGGCCGCACGAAGAGCAGCACCGGCAGCGCCAGCACGAGGAAGCGCAGGGCGCCCAGGAAGAGCGGCGGGAAGTAGTCGAGGCCGTAGCGGATGGCGAGGAAGTTCAGCCCCCAGAGCACGACGACGGTGAGGGCGACGAGGCGGTGGCGGGGGCTCATGCGCTCCACTCTCCAGCGCCGAGACCGGAAGGACAATCGAATACTTCTTGACCGTCCATGTAGCTTGGCTACATGGACGTGCATCGCCTCAGGATCCTGCGCGAGCTCGCCGACCGCGGGACGGTCGCGGCGACGGCGCGCGCGATGGACATGACGCCGTCGGCGGTGTCACAGCAGCTCAAAGTGCTCGCGCGGGAGGCCGGGGTCGACCTGCTCGAGCCCGACGGCCGGCGCGTGCGCCTCACCGACGCCGGGCTGGCCCTCGTCGTCCGCGCGGAATCCGTTCTGGGCGAATTGGACCGGGCACGCGCGGAGATGGACCGCTACCGCTCGACGCCGATCGGCGTGGTCCGGCTGACGCTCTTCCCCTCGGCGGCCGAGCTCCTCCTGCCCGGCGTCTTGCGCCGCACCGCCGCGGCGGGGATCCAGGTGGCCGCCGCGGATGCGGACCTCCCGGGCACCGAGCTGCCGGCGATGCTCGCGGACGCGGACGTCGTGGTCGCGCACCGCGACGAGCGGGCTGCCCCGCTGGGCGGTCCCCGCATCGCCTCCCGGATCCTCATGCGCGAGCCCATCGATCTGGTGGTGCCGGTGGATCACCCGCTCGCCGAGGCCGGCCGGGTCGATGCGTCCCAGCTCGCCGACCTCGACTGGATCAGCGTGCGCGACGGCTTCCCCGTCGACGACGTACTCCGCTCGCTCGCGACGATCACCGGTGTGCAGCCGCGGGTGGTGCAGCGGATCAACGACTTCCACACGATCCAGGCGATGGTCGCGGCCGGCCTCGGGGTGGCGCTCGTCGCGCGCCACGCGGTGACGCACCCCGGCGTCCGCAGCCTGGAGATCGTCGGCGTCCTCGCCGCCCGCATCCTCGAGGTGGCGACTCGTCCCGGCGCCGAGCGCCGGCCGGCGGTGGCCGCAGTGCTCCGCGCCCTCGACGAGGAGGTCGCCGCGGTGAGTTGACGTCGCGCCGGCCGACCGGATGCCGTCCGCGCGGCAGTTCGGATCGAGTGGGCTGGCTCAGGCGTTCACGTCGGCGCGGCGGCACACCGCACGGTCCACGGCGCCACGCAGGGCGGCCACAGGGTCGCCGGCGGCGATGTGTGCGCGCCACGCGATGTGATGGTCCGGACGGACGAGCAGGGCACCGTCGTCTCCGATCTCGCGGACCGCTCCCCAATCGCCGAGCACGTCGTCGTACTCGCACCGGACCCCGACCGCGCGCACGTCGATCGGCAGCCCGGACTCGGCGGACACAGTCCGTGCGGCGTCCCGCCACGCCTCCCCATCGGGTCCCACGAGCAGCGTCATCCGTCCGTGTCCCGTGATGTCCAGAGTGGACACACGTCGTCGCTCGTTCTCCAGCCAGGCATGGGGGAGCCGGGCCCCGGGGTGCGTGGTCGGATGGTGGTACAGGACCCGGTCGCGGTCGTCCGTCGGTTCGGGGACGCCGTCGTCGATGATCGCCGCCGAGGAGTAGCGCTGGTCGAGTTCCATTCCGTGTGCGTTGAACTGGTAGTTCTGCTGCCGCACGGCGTCGGCGAGCCGTGCTCGTCGGGCCGAGCCACCCGGTGCGAAGAGGTCGTCGAGGTTGCGCCACCCGTCGGCGGCGGACTGCCCCGGCTCGAACCCGAGTGCCTCCGAGATCGGCCGCATGTCGCGTACGCTCTGCATCGCTCGGTCCACGACCTGGCGGCCGACCGGCTGACGCTCCTGCGTGTAGGTGTCGAGCAACTCCGGGCTCGACACACCGCGGAGCACGGAGGCGAGCTTCCACGCCAGGTTGAACGAGTCCTGAATCGAGGTGTTGGTGCCCAGGCCGTTCGCGGGCGGATGGCGGTGCGCCGCATCACCGGCGAGGAACACCCGGCCCTTCTGGTAGGTCTCCGCCACCACGTGGTTGATCTGCCATGTGCTGGCCGACTTGATTCGGATGTCCACGGACGGATCGCCGATCGTGGTGCGGGCCCGCATGATCAGAGACTCCTCGTCCATGTCGGGCGTGCCGTCGGCAGGGTCGTACATGCACAGTAGTACCCACTCGGTCCAGGGCTTCACGCAGATCCACGTGCCCGAACCGACCCAGTAGTCGTTGCCCGGCTGCGCCATCCAGTACAGGGTGCCGGGGCGGTGCGCGGTGTATTTCGTGAGGTCCGCCTCCAGCCAGATGTTCATCGCCGCGCCGAGGCCCATCTCGCCGATCATGGCGATGCCGGCCTGCTCCGCGACACGCGAGCGCCCGCCGTCGGCGCCGATCGCGTACTTCGCGCGGATCCGGTAGGTCTCGCCGGTGGTGCGGACCCGCACCGATGCGGTCACGCCGTCGTCGTCTTGGATGATCTCGTCGAGTTCGGTGGAGAAGCGCAGGTCGGCTCCGGCCTCCTCGGCGCCGGCCCGGATGATCGGCTCGAGCACGTGCTGGGGGATGTTGCACATCGCCGACGGGCTGGCCGCGGTGTAGTCGGCGTGGCGCGCAGTGCCCGAGCCCCAGGTCATCAGGCGCGCGATCTCGCGGCCCGCGAAGCTGGTGGCCCAGACGTTGTTGCCCATGAGCTCGTTCGGCACGGCCGCGTCTCGGACCCGTTCCTCGAGGCCCAGGTCGCGGAACACCTCGACGGTGCGCTGATTGGTGATGTGCGCGCGGGGCGAATGCGCGGTGCCGGGGTGCTTGGTCACGGTGACCGCCTCCACTCCGTACCGGGCGAGAAGGGCGGCGGCGGTGAGGCCGGCGGGGCCGGCGCCGACGATGAGGACGTCGGTCTCGATGTCGTTCATGGTGTTTCGACCTCTGTGTGAGGGTGGGCGGGTGCGCCCGTTGGGTTGTGAGGGGGGTGTCACCGCGCGCTGTGCGTGCCGGTCATCATGGCTGCGAGGTCTTCGGGAGCGAGGAAGGACGGAGGTGGCGGTGGCCCCCATCGGAAGAGCCCGCGAGCGCCCTCCAGGTCCTCCGGCGTCCACAGCTCGTCCTCGGGCACGCAGTCCATGTCGGAGTAGTACTCCGAGAAGTTGCCGGCGGGGTCCTTGAGGTACCAGAAGAAGTTGGACCCGGCGTAGTGCCGTCCGAGTCCCCAGACGTGGCGATCGGGGTGCCCGTCGAGCATGTCGTACGCCCCACGCCCCACCTCGTCGATGTCGTCGACCTGCCAGGACGTGTGGTGCAGGTACGCGACCGGCGCGGCGAGCACCAGGATGTTGTGGTGGTCGGTGGAGCAGCGCAGAAAGCTTCCGTGTCCGACGATGTGGTCGCTGATCCGGAAGCCGAGCCCGTCGACGAAGAATCGCCGGGTGGCGTCGAGGTCCGTGGTGCCGACCACGGCGTGCCCGAGCTTGCGTGGGCGGACGGGGCCCTGCCGCCGGATCACGTCCGCGCGGCCGGAGCGATCCACACGGCCTGGACCGTTGTACGGCGTGCGCGGGGCCTCCGGTTGCACGATGCGCGGGCGCATTTGCACATGGACGCGGATGTCACAGATCGGTTCCGTCGTGGTGAGGGACTCGGTGGTCACGTCGACCGGCAGGTCGAGTGACCGGAGTCGGGAAGCGATCCGGGCGATGTCGTCCGCGTCGTCGGCGGCGACGGTCAGCTCGAGGAGCCGTCGTGTGGGGGAGTGCACGATCCGAAGCTGTTCGCCGCCGTGGCTGGTGGACAGGGCGCCTCCAGCGCCGAGCGTCAGACCGAAATCGGTGTAGTAGGAGACGGTCTCGGTGACATTGGGGACCCCGATGGTCACTGAGGCCAGGCTGTGGAGGGCCATGACAACTACTCCCCGCTCGGCGCGACGAAGATCTGCTCCAACTCGCCGATCCCGGCGATCGACGAGCGCAGCACATCGCCGTCCATGAGGTAGCGCTGTGGGGTGCGTCCGAGTCCCACACCGTCCGGCGTACCGGTGAAGATGATGTCCCCCGGAAGCAACGGAGTGATGCCGGAGAGGTACGCGACCAGCTTCGGGACGGAGAACAGCATCGCGGACGTGCGGCTCTTCTGCATCTGCTCGCCGTTGACGGTACAGCCGATCTCGATGTCGTCGCGGTCCGGGAATTCGTCCGGCGTCACTAGGACCGGGCCGAGCGGTGCGAAGCCGGGGTACGACTTCCCGAGGCTGAACTGCGGAGGCTTCGCGTCGAACTGAGTGTCCCGTTCGGAGATGTCCTGGCCTGCGGTGAGGGTGGAGACGTAGTCCCATCCCTCCGCCTCGGGGACCTTGTGCGCGTACCGGCCGATGACGGCGACCAGTTCGACCTCCCAGTCCACGCTGTCACCGGGGAGTTCCACGGTTCCGCGGGGCCCAGCCAACGAGGTGCGGAACTTCGTGAAGGTCGGCGGGAAGTCAGGGATGGCGTACTGGGATTCGGCCGCATGCGCCGCGTAGTTGAGGCCGACGGCGAAGACCTGCCGAGGCTCGGGCACAGGATTCTGTAGCGCCTCCGCGTCGAACGGAACGCCGGCGGTCGCGTCGGCGTCGGCCGCCCACGCGGAGAACTCGTCCCAGTTCTCCAGGATGCCGGTGATCGCGGGACCGAAGCGTCCTGCGCTGGCCTCCGCCACGTCGAGGCCGTGGTCCCCGTCGATGATGACGGCTCTGCCGTCGAGAACTCCGATGCGCATCGCGCCGCTCCTTGGGTCGGTGAAGTGTGTCGGTGGTCACAGCTTGCTCCGGCAGATTCGTTAAGTCAAGCGAGATTCGAAAGTTGTTGGAAGATTCGCGAGATGCAGATGAGGGGCCTACGCTGGGGGCGTGGCTACCACGAATCCGAAGCGCACCCGCGTGGACGCGGTGTACGACGCGCTGCGCGCCGACGTCCTGGCGGGCAGGCGGCCCCCGGGCGAGCGGCTGAAGTTCCCCGATCTCGGCGCCGCCTACGGCGCCAGCGTCTCCGTCATTCGCGAGGCCCTGACCAGGCTCGCAGCGGAGGGGATGGTCACGTCGCAGGCGCATCAGGGCTTCACGGTGACCGAGTTGTCCGCGGACAGCCTCGGCGATCTCACCGACGCGCGCATCGCGCTCGAATCGCTGGTGCTCGCCCGGTCGATCGAGGAAGGTGATGTGGCCTGGGAGTCGCAGGTGGTCGCGACACACCACACGCTCGAGCGGACGCCGCTGCTCAGCGATGAGCCGGTTCGGGTGTCGGACGAGTGGGTGCAGGCGCACGCCGCGTTCCACGCCGCGATTCTCGCGGGGTGCTCCAATCGGCGTCTGGTGCAGATCACGCAGGCACTCCGGGACGAGGCCGAGTTGTACCGCAGGTGGTCGTTCCCGCTGGGGGTCGAACGCGATCGTGACCTTGCAGGTGAGCATCGCCGGATCATGGAGCTGACCATGGCGCGGGATGCGGCGGGCGCGACGGAGGCGTTGCGGGATCACATCGCGCACACGACGCGGCTTCTGGAGGAGTACATCGCGACCGCGACATAGCTGGGCGGCGGCGTCTCCGCCGCACTTCGTGCGGTGAGTTGACGGGAGCGTCAAAGTCATCCCATGATTTCGGGGATGACGTCGAGCCCGGAAGCCCCCGCCCCATTGCGGGCCGTCGGCGTCCTCACGTGCGCGGCGGCCCTCGTCACGATGGGCATCTGCCTGCGCCTGATCTTTGGCAGCTCGTCCGCTGTGCTCGACGAGATCCGCGACGCCTACGGCCTCAGTGGCGCCGAGGTCGCGCTGCTCACGACCGGCCCGGTGATCTGTCTCGGCCTGTTCTCCGCGGCCGCGCCGCGCCTGGCCCGCCGGTACACCGCGGTGGTGGTGGCGACCGCCGCGGTCGCCATGATCGCGGTCGGTAGCGCCCTGCGGATCGCGCCGAGCTGGGCCGTGCTGCTGGGCGGCACTATGCTCGCGGGCGCGGGCATCGCGCTCGGCAACGTCCTCGGACCGGTGCTCGTGCGGATCTTCTTCCCGCATCGGATCGGGCTGATGACGGGCCTGTTCACCTCCATGGTGTGCCTCTCCACCGGCTTCGCCTCGGCGCTCACGGTCCCCGGGGCGACGGCGCTCGGTGGTAGCTGGCGCGCCTCACTCGCGCTGTGGGCGATCCCGTCGCTGGTCGCCGCGGCACTGCTCGCGACGGTCACCGTGCGGTACCTCCGCTTCCGGCGGGACGTCCCCGAGGCCGACGGTGCCGCCGACCGCGGCGCCGCCCGGACTGTGCTGCGCAGCCCTGTCGCGTGGGCCGTCACCGGATTCATGGGGCTGCAGTCGCTGCAGGCGTACGCGCTGATCGGGTGGATCCCCACGATCTACGGGACCGGGGGATGTCGGCGGAGGCCGGCGGCGCGATGCTCGCGATCGGCGGCCTCCTCAGCGTGGTGACGGCGCTGACCTTCCCGCAGTGGGCGGCGCGGCGTCGCGAGCAGCGGATCGTCGCGGTCGCGGCCGTCGGGCTGCAGGGGATCGGAGTCTTCGGCGTCCTCGCGTTCGGGAACGGGCTCGGCGCGTGGATCGCGAACATCTTCGTCGGCTTCGGCCTGGGCGCAATGATCTCCCTGGCGGTGACGATGATGAACCTGCGCGCCGCGACCACCGCTGAGGCGGTGTCGCTGTCGGCCATGTCGCAGACGGTCGGCTACCTCTTCGCCGCGTGGGGCCCGATGCTCATGGGCGTGCTGCACGGCGTGCACGGCGACTGGACTCTCCCGCTCGTCAGCCTGCTGGTCCTGCTGGTACCGCTGCTGCTGTGCGGCCTGTTCGCCGGAGGGGACAGGACGGTGGCGGCGTCGTCAGCTCTCGACGGTGTGCAGGCCGGCGGGTAGGAACCGCAGGAGCAGCTCGCGGGCGGCGTCGGCATCGCGGTCGACGAGGTGCGTGAGCTGGACGCCCTCGTACAGCGCGATCGCGTACCGGGCGAGCGCCATTGCGTCGACCGGCCCGACGAAGCGGGCGAGCGCGGCGGAGAGGCGTTCGCGGAGGACGACGTCGCGGTCGGTCAGCCGTCGCGCGGCCTCGCCGTCGCGCGCGGCGTAGATGGTGAACTCGGTGGAGAGCAGGGCCCACCGCCGCTCGTCCGGGTCGTCGTGCGCCGCCGCGCGCGCGGCGGCGGCGATGGCGGATTCGAGGGAGTCGGCTGCGTCGATCACCGCGGTGATGCGGCCGATCTGGGTCTCGGCGTGGCGATCGAACAGGGCCAGGAACAGCGCCTCCTTGCCCGAGAAGTTCGAGTAGAAGGCGCCGCGGGAGAGCTCCGCGCGGGCGCAGATCTCGTCCATCGAGGCGGCGTGGAAGCCGCGCTCCGCGAACACCTCCAGCCCGGCGTCGAGGAACTTCTCGACGGTCCGCGCGCGTGTGCGTTCGCCCTTCGCCATGTTTCACCTCGAATCCGTTGACCGCGCCGTTGCTCCGTGCAAGGATAGCGATAACTAGACCCGCTAGTCTATTTATCGACGAGGAGGCCACGTGGGCGAGGATCGATCGCAGGTCGCAGGGTTCGAGCCGGACGCGATCGTCGTCGGTGCGGGGCTCGCGGGCCTGGTGGCCGCGTACGAGCTGTCGCGGGCGGGCCGTCGCGTGCTGGTGCTCGACCAGGAGAACCGCAACAACCTCGGCGGCCAGGCATTCTGGAGCCTCGGCGGTCTGTTCCTGGTCGACTCCCCCGAGCAGCGGCGCCTCGGCATCAAGGACTCCTTCGAGCTGGCCTGGCAGGACTGGACCGGCTCGGCCGGCTTCGACCGTGAGGACGAGGACCGCTGGCCCCGGCGGTGGGCGCGCGCCTACGTCGAGTTCGCGACGCACCGCAAGCGCGACTACCTGCGGCGCCTCGGGCTCGGGTTCACGCCCGTCGTCGGTTGGGCCGAGCGGGGCGGCGGCGCGGCGGACGGCCACGGCAACTCCGTCCCCCGGTTCCACCTCACCTGGGGCACCGGCCCCGAAGTCGTCCGCGTCTTCCGCGAGCCGGTCGAGCGCGCCGAGGCTCAGGGCCTGGTGCGCTTCGCCTTCCGCCACCGCGTCGACGAGCTCGTCACCGGTGACGACGGCGCCGTCGTCGGTGTCCGCGGCGCCGTCCTCGAACCCACCGACCTCGACCGCGGCGTGGCGAGCTCCCGCGATGTACGGAGCGAGTTCGAGTTCCGTGCGCCGACGGTCCTCGTGACCTCCGGCGGCATCGGCCACAACTTCGAGCTCATGCGGCAGTACTGGCCCACCGAGCGGCTCGGCCCGTTCCCGCAGCACATGATCGCGGGCGTCCCCGCGCACGTGGATGGTCGCATGCTCGCGATCTCGGAGGCGGCGGGCGCGAACATCGTCAACCGCGACCGGGTGTGGGCCTACACCGAGGGCATCCACAACTGGGCTCCGATCTGGCCCGACCACGCGATCCGCATCATCCCCGGACCGTCGTCGCTGTGGTTCGACGCGAACGGCAACCGCTTCACGGCCCCGAACTTCCCCGGCTTCGATACGAATTCGACGATGAAGGCGATCCTCGAAACCGGATACGACTACTCGTGGTTCGTCCTCACCGAGACGATCATCGAGAAGGAGTTCGCGCTCTCCGGCTCGGAGCAGAACCCGGACATCACCGAGAAGGACCTGAAACTCGCTCTCGGAAGAGTGAAGTCCAAGGGGGCGCCCGGCCCGGTCGAGGCGTTCAAGCAACACGGTGAGGACTTCATCGTCGCGGACACCCTCGAGGAGTTGGTCGCGGGCATGAACCGGATCGGCCGCGGCGGGCACGTCGATCTCGACCACCTGCGCACCCAGATCGAGGCGCGCGACCGGGAGACCGCCAACGCCTTCAGCAAGGACGCCCAGCTCCAGGCGATGCACAACGCGCGGAACTACCTGGGCGACAAGGTGGTGCGCGTCGCGAAGCCGCACCGCATCCTCGATCCCGAGCACGGCCCGCTCATCGCGGTCCGCCTGAACATCCTGTCCCGCAAGACCCTGGGCGGACTCGAGACCGACCTCTCGGCGCGCGTCCTGGGGGCCGACGGTGCGCCCGTCCCCGGCCTCTACGCCGCGGGTGAGGTCGCCGGGTTCGGCGGTGGCGGCGTGCACGGATACAACGCCCTGGAGGGCACGTTCCTGGGTGGCTGCATCTTCTCGGGCATGACGGCGGGCCGCGCCGCGGCCGCCGCGACGGGCGATCGAAACGGAGGTGCACGAGCATGAGCGCACGTACGGCACTGGTGACGGGGGCCACCTCCGGCATCGGCTACGAGACGGCGAAGCTGCTGGCGCAGAAGGGCTACCGGGTCCTCGGCACCAGCCGTGACCCGGAGGCGATCGCCGCGGACAAGCGGATCCCCGGCGTGGAGTACCTCGCGCTCGACCTCGCGGACCGCGAGTCCGTCGCCGCGTGCGCCGCGGCCGCCGGCACCGTCGACGTCGTCGTGAACAATGCGGGCGAGAGCCAGTCCGGGCCGCTCGAGGAGCTCCCCGCCGACGCCGTCGACCGGCTCTTCCAGACGAACGTCTTCGGTGCGGTGCAACTCACCCAGCGCCTCCTGCCGGCGATGCGCCTGCGGCGCTACGGCCGCGTGATCATGGTCGGCTCCATGCTCGCCAGCTTCCCGCTCGCCTACCGCGGCTCCTACGTCGCGGCCAAGGCGGCGCTCAAGGGCTTCGCCTCCGCGGCGCGGCAGGAACTCTCGCCCTTCGGCGTGTGGGTCTCCACCGTGGAACCCGGCTCCATCGCCACGGGGATCGGGGAGCGGCGCACGAAGTACGTCGCCGACGACTCCGTGTACCGCGCCGACTTCGACACCATGATCGAGAACCTCGACGCCAACGAGCGGGCGGGAATCTCGCCGGCACAGGTGGCGCAGGTGATCGTCAAGGCGATCGAGGCCGACAAGCCGCGCGAGTTCTACGCGGTGGGCAGTAATGCGCCCCTGGTCTTCCTGCTCAAGCGGCTGGTACCGGTCGAGGTGGTCTCCAGCATCGTGGCGCGCCGCCACGGCCTCCAGCGGTAGACGTCCCGGATCGTCGGGACATCCGTCCCTGGCGGTGGCGAGGAACTACTACATAACGTCGTAGTAGAATATTCCTTCTGCCCGAGGACCGATGCCCCATGCTCACCGACGCCCAGCTCACCGTCGTCCGCGACACCCTGCCCGCCGTGGGCGCCGCGATCGACGAGATCACGCCGAACTTCTACCGCCGCCTGTTCGAGGCGCACCCCGAACTGGAGCGCGACCTGTTCAACCGCGGCAATCAGGCCGTGGGGGCCCAACAGCGCTCGCTCGCCGCGTCGATCGCGATGTACGCCACCGCCGTCGTCGACGACCGGGTCTCGGCGCGGTCGATGCTGGAGCGAGTGGCGAACAAGCACGCATCGCTGGGGGTGGCACCGGACCAGTACCCGGTCGTGTACGAGCACCTGTTCGGGGCGATCGCGCAGGTCCTCGGCGACGCCGTCACCCCCGCTGTGGCGGAGGCGTGGACGGCGCTCTACTGGCAGCTGGCCGACGAGCTGATCACCCTGGAGAAAGGGCTCTACGCCGCTGCCGCGGTGAGCCCGGAGACGGTGTGGCGCACGGTGGTCGTCGCCGAGCGTCGCCAGGAGACGCCGCATACCGTCGCCTTCGTTCTCGTCGACCCGGCCGGCGACCCCCTGCCGACATATCTTCCCGGGCAGTACGTGTCGGTCGCGGTCCGGCTACCCGACGGTGCGCGCCAGATCCGGCAGTACAGCCTGTCCGGCGCGGGCGAAGGCCGGTGGCGGATCGGTGTGCGGCGCGACGGCGCGGTCTCGTCGTACCTGCACGAGTACGCCTTCGAGGGTGCGCGGCTGCAGGTTTCGCCGCCCTTCGGTGACATCGTGCTCGACAGCGACCCGGAGACCCCACTGGTACTCGCTTCGGCGGGCATCGGGATCACCCCCGTCCTCGGCATGCTCCACCACCTCGCCGAGGAGGGCGGCGCGCGCCGGGTGATCGTGGCGCACGCCGATCGCACGCGCGCGACTCATGCGCACCGGGCGGAGCTGGCGGAGCTCATCGGCCGGATTCCGGGGGCCGCGCTGCACACCTGGTACGACGAGCTCCCCGACGGATACCCGCTGGGCGCGGGGGAGTCCCGCGGCCGGATCGACCTCGACGGCCTCCCCGTCCCGTCCGACGCCCACGCGTATCTGTGCGGCCCGTTGCCGTTCATGACCGGTGTCGCCGAGCAACTCGAGGGCGTCGGCGTGCCGCGCGAGCGCGTGTGGTTCGAGGCCTTCACGCCGTCCGTGTGATCGCGGCCTGGAGAATCCGGGCGGCCTCCGGGAACCGCTCGGCCTGCGGCCCGGCGTAGGCGAGGCGGAGATGATTGCCCGTGGGCTCCGCAGGGAACCACTCGTCGCCGGGGCCGACGACGAGCCCGCTCCTCCGGCAGTTCTCGACGACGGCGCCGAGTTCGACGTCGTCGGGAAGTCGCGCCCACAACGCCAATCCGCCCCGCGGCACGGCGTCCACCGCCACCGCCGGCGCGTGCTCGTGCAGCGACCGTAGGAGTAGGTCGCGCCGGTCGCCGAGCTGCCTGCCGAGTCGCCGCAGGTGGGTGCGCCAGGCGGGGGCGGTGACCACGTCGAGCGCGACGGCCTGCAGTGCGCCGCTCACGTACATCGCGTCGGCCTGGGTGTCGGCGAGGATCCGGTCCCGTGCCGGGCCGCGCGCGATGACCGCAGCCACCCGCACGGCCGGGGCCACGCTCTTGCTCAGCGACCGGATGTACACCACGTGGCCGCCGTCGTCGCGTGTCGCGAGCGGTACCGGCGCCGCGTCGATCCCGAAATCGTGCGCGTAGTCGTCCTCGATGAGGAAGGCACCGGCCTCGCGCACCGCACCGAGGATCGCGGCGGCGCGCTCCTCGTCCCACACGGCCCCCGTCGGGCTGGCGAACGCGGGCTGTGCGTAGAAGGCCCGCGCCCCGGTTTCGGCGAACACGCGACGGACCATGTCGGGATCCGGGCCCGCCGGACCGCTCGGTACCGGGACCACGTCGACCCCGGCCTGCTCCGCGGCGAGGATCGCGCCCCAGTAGGTCGGTGACTCCATGACGAGCGGCCGACCGGCGCCGACGAGCGCGCGGAAGGCCGTGAGGAGTGCGCCCTGACTTCCCGGCGTCACGACCACGTCGCGGGCACTGACGGTACCGACCCCGGCGGGGGTGACCGCCGCGAGCTCTTCCGCGAACCAGGATCGCAGTTCCGGGAGCCCTGCGATCGGCGGCCGCCCCATGAGCGACTCGCTGCGCGAGGCCCGGGCCAGGGCCGGCCGCACGAGCCGCTCCGGTAGCAGCTCGCGCGCCGGGTAGCCGGAGTGCAGGCCGATCGCCTCGCTGTCCGACGGCAGCAGGGCGGTCGGGGCGGCTGGTGTCCGCCGTCCCGCGGCCCCGAGGGCGGCTGTCTGCCAGCCGAGGTCGACGGGGCGGGGGGCACGTGCGATCCGTGTGAAAGTGCCTACACCAGGTCGGGTCTCGATCGCACCGGCGGCGGTGAGGGAGCGCAGTGCCTGCTGCACGGTGACGGGGCCGACCCGGTGCTCGGCGACGAGTGCGCGGGTCGAGGGGAGCTTGCTGCCCGGCGGGGCCGCGGCGATCCACGCGCGCAGCGCTGTCGTCAGGCGCTCGCTACTGCTACCGTTGGACATGAGTCATCATGATAGCGCTACTCTTCCCGAGGCGTCGGTGATATCGGACCCGCATCCCGTGCGATCCGGTCTGCTGTGGGGCCTGCTCGGGGTGCTGGCCTTCTCGTTCACGGTGCCGTTCACGCGGGTCGCCGTCTCCGAGGGCGGGCTCCCGCCCCTCTTCGTCGGCGCCGGGCGCGCCGTCGTCGCCGCCCTGCTGGCCGCGATCGCCCTCGTCGTGACCCGCCAGGCGCTCCCGCGGGGCCGGCAGTGGGTCGGGGTGGGCGTCGTCGCACTCGGTGTGGTGATCGGCTTCCCCGTGCTCACCTCGTTCGCGCTCACCACCTCGTCGGCGTCCCATGGCGCCGTCGTCATCGCCGTGCTGCCGGCGGCCACCGCCGTCGTCGCCGTGTGGCGTACGGGGGAGCGGCCGCCGCCGGCGTTCTGGTTGGCGGCGGCCGTGGGGGCGGTGTGCGCCGTCGCCTTCGCCGTGGTGCAGGGCGGTGGGCTCGGCGCGCTGCGCCTGTCCGACCTGCTGCTGTTCGGCGCGGTGATCGCGGCCGCGGTCGGCTATGCGGAGGGCGGTCTGCTGTCGCGGGAACTCGGAGCGTGGCAGACGATCTCGTGGGCGCTCGTCGTGGCGGCGCCGTTCATGCTGGCGCTCACCGCCTTCGGCGCCCGCGGGGGTGTGGGCGGCACCGCGCCCGCCTGGTGGTCCTTCGCGTACCTCGGCGTGGTCAGCATGTTCCTCGGCTTCTTCGCCTGGTATCGCGGTCTCGCGATCGGCCCGATGGCCTCGGTGAGCCAGGTGCAGCTGGCGCAGCCGGTCTTCGGGATCGCCTGGGCGGCACTCCTGCTCGGGGAGCCGATCGGCTGGTCGACGGTGCTCGGCGGCTTCGCCGTCATCGCGGCGGGCGCCCTCGCGGTGCGCACGCGGGCGCGACCCCGACGGGATCAGCGGAGCGCCAGCAACTCCCGGACCGTGACGAAGCGGTAGCCGTCCGCGCGCAGCCGCTCGATGATCCGCGGCAGTGTGCCTCGCGGTCGGCTCGGCACTCGTCCGCGCAGAAGGGGTGCAAGAGCACGATCGAGCCGGGCCGCGTGCGGTCGACGGTGTACCGCTCGATCCCGCGGGCGTCGCCGGCATGGAAGCTATCGGGCTCCGCGTCCCAGGTCACCGTCGTCACGCCGCGACGGGACAGCTCCCACGGGACCACAGTATGTGTGCCGAGTGGCCGGACGACGGGCGAGCGGTGGATGGGTGTGCGACTGCGAGCGATTCTGCAGCCCCCGAGCCGCTAGGCGAGCGGGGCGAAGCCCAGCGAGCGGGCGCACACCCATCCACGGCGGTCAGAGACCTACGGCGCCCAGGTCCGCGTCGAGGCCTCGCCGACCGCCTCCTGAGCGGTGCGGCGGCTGCCGTTGGCCCGGTTCACCGCCGAGACCACGGCGCGCAGCGAGGCGGTGGTGATCGACGGGGCGATGCCCACGCCCCAGACGGTGCGGTCCTCTTCGCCGACGCGGACGATCGCCTCGACGTAGGCAGCGGCCTGTGCGTCGTCGCCCGCGGAGAGCGCGTGCTCGCTGTAGTCCAGCACGCGGACCTCGAAGCCGACGGTGCCGATCGCGTCGACGAAGGCCGCGAGCGGGCCGTTGCCCTCGCCCGAGATCTCCTGCTCCTTGCCGTCGACCTTGACCACGGCATCGATGCGGTCGACGCCACCGTCGACCTCGGACGCGGTCACCTTCTGGCGCATGCGCTCCAGCGGCAGGATCGGGTCGATGTACTCGCCGGCGAAGACGTCCCACATCTCCTTGGGCGTGACCTCGCCGCCCTCGCCGTCGGTGATCTTCTGCACCGACTGGCTGAACTCGATCTGCAGGCGGCGCGGCAGCTGCAGGCCGTGATCCGCCTTCATGATGTACGCGACGCCGCCCTTGCCGGACTGGCTGTTGACGCGGATCACGGCCTCGTAGTTGCGGCCCACGTCCTTGGGGTCGATCGGCAGGTAGGGCACCTGCCAGACGATGTCGTCGACGTCCTTGTCGGCGTCGTCGGCGTCGATCTTCATCTGGTCGAGGCCCTTGTTGATCGCGTCCTGGTGGCTGCCCGAGAACGCGGTGTACACCAGGTCGCCGCCGTACGGGTGCCGTTCGGGCACGGGCAGCTGGTTGCAGTATTCGACGGTGCGCCGGATCTCGTCGATGTCGGAGAAGGTGATCTGCGGGTCGATGCCGCGGCTGTAGAGGTTCAGACCCAGCGTCACCAGGCAGACGTTGCCGGTGCGCTCGCCGTTGCCGAACAGGCAGCCCTCGATCCGGTCCGCGCCGGCGAGGTAGCCCAGCTCGGCCGCCGCGACGCCCTCACCGCGGTCGTTGTGCGGGTGCAGCGACAGGATGACGCTGTCACGGCGTGCCAGGTTGCGGCTCATCCACTCGATCGAGTCGGCGTAGACGTTCGGCGTGGCCATCTCGACGGTGGCGGGCAGGTTCAGGATGATCGGCTTCTCGGGGGTCGGCGCGATGATCTCCGTGACCGCGTCGCACACCTCCTTGGCGAAGGAGAGCTCGGTGCCGGTGTAGGACTCGGGGGAGTACTCGTACCGCCACGCGGTGTCGGGGTACTTCTTCTCCTCTTCGAGCACTTTGTGCGCGGCGTCGGTGGCGATCTTCTTGATCGCCGCCTTGTCGGCGCGGAAGACCACGCGGCGCTGCAGCACCGAGGTCGAGTTGTAGAAGTGCACGATCACGTTCTTCGCGCCCTGGCAGGCCTCGAAGGTGCGCTCGATCAGCTCGTCGCGGCACTGCACCAGTACCTGGATCGTGACGTCGTCCGGGATGGCGCCGTCCTCGATGATCTCGCGGACGAAGTCGAAGTCGGTCTGGCTGGCGGACGGGAAGCCGACCTCGATCTCCTTGTAGCCCATGCGGACCAGCAGGTCGAACATGCGGCGCTTGCGCGCGGGGCTCATGGGATCGATGAGGGCCTGGTTGCCGTCGCGCAGGTCCACGGCGCACCACAGCGGAGCGGTCGTGGCGACCTTGTCGGGCCAGGTGCGGTCGGGGAGCGCGATGTGCTCGACCTCGTCACCGAAGGAGCGGTAGCGGTGGGCGGGCATGGCGCTTCCGCGCTGCTGGTTCCACGCGGGCTGGCCCGGGTTGCGGGGGCCGGCGGGAGCGGTGATCTTGGAAACGCCGGAGGTGTAGGAATCGGCTGCAGGGCTCATGTGTCGAGGTTACTTTCTCGGGTTCCCCCCTGCGAAGGGCAGGGACGGGGTTCGGCCGGGAGGGGCCGGGAGGACTCGACCGGCGCTGGAGCGACTGCACGGCTCAACCCGCGACGGGGAGCCGGTCTGGATCAGACCCCGCCGCGGCAACCGAGGAGAAGGGCGCGCCACTGCACGCCTCGAATGTAGCGCATCGCGCGGCGGCCGGGCAGGGGTGGGCCGCCCCGGACCTCGGATGTGGGGTGGCGGGGACGCCGCATGGATCGGACATATCGGTGTGATGTGGAACACGTTCTGGTGAAGTTCCCGTGAAGCGTTCTCGACGCCGATGTCGAATCGTGAAGACGAATCTGGGCATAGCGGCTTTGGGGTGCTGCAAACCTGCAGGATAGCGACCTATTCGTGAATTCTGTTGAATGCGACCCTCGCGACCTGCGGGGATTCTGTGACCTTCGCTCTCGGGAATCCCGGTTGGAGGTGTTGCAATTTCAAGCACGCCGTCCCTACAATTCTGCGATTGCAACCGTTGTGCGTTGTCAGCGTGATGTAGAGGAGACCTTGGTGGACCACGTGGTGCACTCCCTGACCGGAGCCCAGTACGGAATGTGGCTTGGCCAGCAGATGTCCCCGGACGTCGCCTTCACCGTCGCGCAGTACGTCGACATCAGTGGTCCGTTCGACGTCGAGACCATGCAGGCCGCGACCCGCGCCGCCAGCGACGAGTTCCTCTCCCCGTACGTCCGCATCGAGGTCGACGAGTCCGGCGCCCCGGTGCAGTGGCTCGACCGGAGCATCGACGGCGCCGCGCAGGTGATCGACCTGGGCCTCGCCGACCTGCCCGACGACCAGCGCATCGACGCCGCCGTGGCCTGGATGCGCGCCGAGTACTCGCGGCCGATCGACCTCGCGACGGACGAGCTCATCATCAACCGCCTGATCCGCGTCTCGGACGACCGCTGGCTCTGGTACGCCCGCGCGCATCACGCGGTCATCGACGGCTACGGCGCGTCGATCCTCCAGCGCCGCGTCGCCGAGCTCTACACCGCTCTCGCCACCGGTGCCGAGGCTCCGCCGCTCAAGCCCGCCCCGCTCGCCCCCGAGGGCTTCGTCACGGCCGAGGAGAAGTACTTCGCGTCCGCGCGCGCGGACGGGGACGCCGAGTACTGGGCCGGGGTCGTCGCGACCCTCCCCGAGGCGGCGGGCCTGAGCCGCACGGTCGCGGCACCGTCGACCCTGAACCGGCGCCGCAACGGCGTGCCCAGCGCCGAGGCGGGCGCCCGCCTCGAGGCCGCGGCCGAGCGTCTGGGCACCAACCGGACCGGCCTGGTGATCGCCGCTTTCGGCGCCTACGTCGCCGCGATATCCGGCCGCGAGCAGATCTCGGTCTCGGTGCCCGTGGCCGCCCGCACCACGGCCGCACTCCGCGGCTCCACCGGCATGACCGCCAACGTGCTGCCCGTTCCCGTGCGGGCCGGCGTGGGCGCCACCGTCTCCGACATCATCGACGGCACCGGCCTCGACCTGCGCAACGGCCTCCGGCACCAGCTGTACCCCGCCGCCCGCATGGAGGCGCCGACGTTGCGCGAGGGCGTGGTGGGCTCCACCTTCGGCGACACGATCAACATCATGATGTTCTCCTCGGCGATCGCGCTGGGCGAGGCAGCCGGCACCCTGAACCTCCTCACCTCCGGCCCGGCGGAGGACGTGGCGGTCACCGTCTACGAGTCCGAGCAGGGCGCCCTGCGGATCGACATGGAGGCCAATCCGGCCGCCTACACCGTCGCCGACCTGGATGCGCACTTCGAACGCTTCATGGAGTACCTCGAGCGGTTCGCGGCGGCCCCGGGAGGCACGCCGCTCGCCGCGCTCGCGGTCGTCGCCGACGCCGAGTCCGCCGACTGGGCCCGCTTCGCCGGCGCCGCCGTCGGCGCGCCCGCCGCCGCCGGTCCCTCGGTCCCGATGCCCGAGTTGCTGCGCCGCACCGCAGCCGCGCATCCCGAGCGGGTCGCCGTCGTCGACGGTGACCGCAGCATCACCTACGGCGAGCTCGACCAGTACAGCGACCGCCTCGCGCGCTATCTCATGACCGTCGGCGCCGCCCCCGAAGAGCGTGTGGCGCTGCGTATCCCGCGCTCGCTCGAGTCCGTGATCGCCGTCTGGGCCGTCACCAAGACCGGCGCCGCCTTCGTGCCGATCGACCCCAAGCTGCCCGCCGAGCGTGCCGAGCACATCGCCACCGACGCCGCCCCTGTCGCGACCCTCACCCCCGCGGACCTCGCCCGCGTGTGGGGACCCGGTGCGAACGCCGGTGCCAGCGACGCGGACTGGCCGGCGATCGACCTCGCGAACCCCGCCTACCTCATCTTCACCTCCGGCTCCACCGGCCGGCCCAAGGGCGTCAGCGTGACCCACGCCGGGCTGTCGAGCCTGGCGGCCGAGCTCGTCCGCTCACACGGTGTCGCCGACGGCTCGCGCGTGATGCACTTCGTCTCCCCGGGCTTCGACGCCTCCGTGCTCGAGCTCCTCATGGCCGTCGACAGCGCCTCCACGCTGGTCGTCGTCCCGCCGGACGTGTACGGCGGCGAGGAGCTGGAAGACGTTCTGGTGCAGGGCGGAGTGAACGGCGGCTTCATCACCCCGGCCGCCGTCGCCACGCTCGATCCGGCGAAGCTCCCCGCCCTCACCGCGCTCGGCGTGGGCGGCGACACCGTGCCGCAGGCCCTCGTCGATACGTGGGCGGGCAAGGGGCGCACCCTGGTCAACGTCTACGGCCCCACCGAGACCACGATCGCCGTGACGCTGGGCGCGCTCCGGGGCGGCGACCCCGTCCGCCTCGGTGGCCCGATCCCGGGCACGCGGCTGTACGTGCTCGATCCGTACCTGCGACCGGCGCCCATCGGCGTCGCCGGTGAGCTGTACATCGCGGGTCCGGGCATCGCCCGCGGGTACCACGGCAACCCCCGCCTCACCGCGGAGCGCTTCGTGGCCAACCCGTTCGAGGCCGACGGTGCCCGCATGTACCGCTCCGGCGACCTCGTGCGCTGGGACGCCGACGGCAAGCTCGAGTTCCTCGGACGCATCGACTCGCAGGTGAAGCTGCGGGGCTTCCGCATCGAGCTCGGCGAGATCGACGCCGCCGTCATGCGCGTGCCCGGCACCGAGCGGGCCGTCACCGTCGTCCACGGCGACGACACCGCCACCGCGGAGTTGGTCACCTACGTCACCGGCACCGCCGACGTCGACGCGATCACGGCGAGCGTCTCCGGGGAACTCCCGGCGTACATGGTCCCGGCGCACGTCATCGCGCTGGACGAGTTCCCGCTCACCGTCAACGGCAAGATCGACCGCAACCGGCTGCCGCAGCCCGAGCGCGCGGCCGTCGCGGTCTCCGCCGGCCGCGGCCCGACGACCGACGCGGAGCACCTCGTCGCCGAGGCCTTCGCAGAGGTCATCCCCGGCGTGAACAAGGACGACCTCAACGTCACCACCGCCCTGTTCGACCTGGGCGGGAACTCCCTGTCCGCCACCCGCATCGCGGCCCGCCTGGGCTCGGCCACCGGCACCCGCGTCAGCGTCGCGACGGTCTTCGCCCATCCGACCGTCGAGGGCCTCGCCGCCGCGATCGGCGGCGCACCCGTACCGGCCGCGGCGATCGCCGCCGCGGCTGAGACCTCGACCGCGACCCCCGACGCGACCGAGCCGGAGCCGGAGTTCGCGGCACCGTCGGACCCGGAGGAGGCGGCCGAACTGCTGCCGGCCCAGCACCAGATGTGGGTACGCAATCGCCTGAGTCCCGATGGTTCGTACCACATTCCGGTCGCGCTGCACCTGCGCGGCGACGTCGACGTCTCCGCGATGCGCGTGGCCCTGGGCGACGTCGTCGCCCGCCACACGCCGCTGCGCACCGTCTACCGCAACGGCCCCACCGCCGGCGAGCCCGAGGTGCAGGTGCTGCCGGCCGGCCCGAACCTGGTGCCCTTCACCGAGCGTTCCGTGCCCCTCGACGCGCTGATGGCGGCCGCCTCCGAGTACGCGGGCGAGCCCTTCGACCTCGCCGCCGACGTGCCGATCCGGGCGCGCCTGTACCGGATCGACGACCGGCACCAGGTGCTCGTGCTGGTGATCCACCACATCGCCGCCGACGGCTGGTCGATGATGCCGCTCGCCGGTGACCTCGCGACGGCCTACGCCTCGCGGACCAGCGGCAAGGCGCCGAAGTTCCCGCCGCTCCCGCGCACCTACACCGAGCACGCCCGCTCCTACAAGCATCGCCTGACGGGGGCGCCGCGCCAGTCGCTCGACCGCTTCTGGGCCGACGTGCTCGCCGATCCGCCGGCCGAGTCGGTGCCGCCCGCCGCCGTGCCGCGGTCCGGCGGCGTCGTCTCCGCGGCCCGCTCGATCGACACCCGCGTCGCGCCCGAGGTGTGGGCCGGCGTGGCGGGCCTCGCCCGCGCCCACACCACCACGCCGTTCATCGTGGTGCACGCGGCCCTCGCGGCGGCGATCTCGCGCCTCTCGGGCCAGAGCGATCTCGTGGTCGGCACCGCTGTCGCCGGCCGCGGCGAGGCCGAACTCGACGGCCTCGTCGGCATGTTCGTGAACTCGATCGCGCTGCGCACCCGCACGACGAACGAGATGACCTTCGCCCAGCACCTGGCGGCCGTCAGCCGCGGCGACCTCGACGCGCTGGACCATTCGGACCTGCCGTTCGAGTCCGTCCTCGAGCTGGTCGACCCGCCGCGCGCGGCCGGCCGGCACCCGATCTTCCAGGTGATGCTCAACCAGCGGCCCTTCGACACCCAGCACTTCCCGATGGCCGGCGTCGACGTCGAGGTCGTCCCGGTCGACGTGCCGATCGCCCGCTTCGACCTCGAGGTCACCCTCGGCGCCGACGGCACCATCGAGCTGCGCTACGCCTCCGAGCTGTACCGGGCCGAGCAGGCCGAGTCGATCCTCGACGCCCTCGTCGCGGTGCTCACCGCCGTGGGGCCGAACCCGCACACCACGGTCGGCGAGCTGCCGATCATGTCGGCGGCCCGGCTCGCGGAGCTCACCCCGGTGCGGGGCGTGGAGGCCGACTTCCACATCCCGCTGGGCCAGCTCATGCGCGAGGCTGCGCGTACCTACGCCAGCCGTCCCGCCGTGATCGACGGCGAGCGGGTGCTGACGTACCGCGAGCTGTACGCCGACGCGCGCAAGGTGGCCGCGGCCGTGCTCGCGGCGGGCTCGCGCCCCGGCGAGGCCGTGCTCACCGACCTGCCGCGCTCCGCGGAGTCCATCACCGCCTTCTGGGGCATCACCCTGGCGGGCGCGGCCGTGGCCCCCGTGGACCCGAAGTACCCCCAGGACCGTCGGGACTACATCGCGAACGACGTGCGCGCCCGCGTGGGCGTCACGGGCACCGGAACCGGTGTGGAGGGCGTCAACTGGGTCGCCATGGACAACCTGGACGGCGACGGCTACGACCCGCAGATCGTCCCGAACCTCGACGACGCCGCGTACGTCATCTACACCTCCGGCTCCACCGGCCAGCCCAAGGGCACGGTGGTCACCCACCGCGGCCTCGGCAACTTCGCCGAGGAGCTGCACGTGCGCCTGCAGACCGGCGCCGACACCCGGGTTCTGGCCTTCGCCTCCACCGCGTTCGACGCGACGGTGCTCGAGCACCTCATGGCGATCCGCGTGGGCGCGCCGCTCGTCGTGGTACCCCCGGGAACCACCGGCGGCCGCGAGCTGGAGAAGATCGTCGCCGATCATGGTGTGACGCACGGCTTCCTGACTCCGTCCACGCTCGCCACCGTCAACCCGGACGCCGTCCCGTCATGGACGCACGTCCTCGCCGGCGGCGAGGCGCTGGGCCCCGGCCTGGCGAAGAAGTGGAGCGTCGGCCGCCGCCTGCACAACGGCTACGGCCCCACCGAGACCACGATCATGACCGCGATCTCCGACGCGCTCTCCGGCGACGGCCGCGTGCCGATCGGCCCGCCCGTGCGCGGCCAGGGCCTCCTGGTCCTCGACGACGAGCTGCGCCCCGTGCCCGTCGGTATGCCCGGCGAGCTGTACGTGGCCGGCCCGCAGCTGGCGCGCGGCTACCACCGCCGCCCGCAGCTCACCGCCTCGCGGTTCGTCGCGAACCCGTACGGCGAGCCCGGCGCCCGCATGTACCGCACCGGCGACGTGGTCCGCTGGACCCGCAGCGACAGCGGGCAGCTCATCGTCGACTTCGTGGGCCGCAACGACTTCCAGGTCAAGATCCGCGGCATCCGCATCGAGCTCGGCGAGATCGACGCGACCATCGACACGATGCCCGGCGTCGACTTCGTCTCCACGCAGGTGCGCCCCGGTCCCGACGGTGCCCCCGCCCTCGTCGCGTACGTCAAGGGCGATGTGGACCCGTCCGCGGTCCGCGCCCACGTGCGGACCCGCCTGCCCGGCTTCATGGTTCCCGCCGCGGTGATGATCATCGCCTCGGTGCCCATGGGCAACACCGGCAAGCTCGACAACGCCGCCCTGCCCGAGCCCTACTTCGGCGGCACCGGCAATGCGGCCGCCAAGCCCACCACCCCCGGCGAGAGCCGCGTC
Organism: Tsukamurella tyrosinosolvens; assembly: GCF_900104775.1. Classification (NCBI taxonomy): domain Bacteria; kingdom Bacillati; phylum Actinomycetota; class Actinomycetes; order Mycobacteriales; family Tsukamurellaceae; genus Tsukamurella; species Tsukamurella tyrosinosolvens. Next base: position 4,827,865 of record NZ_FNSA01000003.1, on the reverse strand, counting down.
GTCGAGGCCTTCCGCAAGGTCCTGGGCAGCGACGCCATCGGTGTCGAGGACGACTTCTTCGACCTCGGCGGCAACTCCCTGTCGGCGAACGAGCTGGTGGGCCTGCTGGGCAACGGGATCGAAGCGCGCACCGTCTTCGACCTGCGCACCCCCGCGGCCATCGCGACCGCCCTGACCGGCGACCCCGATCGCATCGCGAACGAGTCCGCGCTCGAGGATCAGGGCCTGCGCCGTGTGCAGCGCGGCGACCGCATGCCGCTCTCGTCCGCGCAGGAGCGGATGTGGCTGCAGAACAAGATCGACCCCGGCCCGACCTACAACATCGGTGCGGCCTTCCTCGCGAGCCGCCCCGTCGACAAGGCCGTCCTCGACGCCGCGCTGCGCGACGTGCTCGCGCGACACGAGAGCCTGCGCACCCGGTACCCGTCCTCGGCCGAGGGCCCGTACCAGGAGATCCTGCCCGCCGACGCGCCGGAGGTCCGCGACTTCGCGGCCGAGTTCGGCACGGCGACCTCCAACGTCGCCGGCCAGGAGTCGGCGATCGCCGAGTTCGTGGCGCGGCCCTTCGCACTCAACCGCGACGTGCCGCTGCGCGTCATGACGGCGCCCACCGGCAAGGGCTCGATCCTCGCGATCGCGGTGCATCACATCGCGGCCGACGGTGCCTCGGTGGTGCCGCTGACGCGCGACCTGATGGCGGCGTACCTGGCCCGCAGCACCGGTTCCGTGCCGCAGTGGACCGAGCTGCCGCTGCAGTACGCCGATTACGCGGTGTGGCAGCGCGGCCAGGCGGAGAAGGACGCCGGCGCGGTGGACTACTTCGCCGAGCGTCTCGCGGGCGTGCCCGAGGAGAGCTCCTTCCCGGCCGACGGCCCGCGCCCGACGATCGGCTCGACCGACGCGGGCGAGGTCGCGATCGTGCTGCCCAAGGCCCAGCGGGACGCCCTGGCGGACTTCGCCGGCAAGCGCGGCGTCTCCATGTTCATGGTGCTGCACGCCGGCCTCGCGGCCCTGCTGCACCGCGTCAACGGCGCCGACGACGTGGTCGTGGGCACCCCGGTCATCGGCCGCACGGACCGGCGCCTGCGCGACGTGGTCGGCATGTTCGTCAACACCGTGGCGCTGCGCACCGCGGTGACCGGTGAGGAGAGCTTCAACGCCCTCGTCGACCGGATCCGCAGCGGCGACCTCGACGACCTGGTCCACGCGACGGCGCCGTTCGAGCGCGTCATCGAGGCCCTGCAGCCGCCGCGCAGCCGCGACCGGCACCCCGTCTTCCAGGTGGTGCTCAGCCACCAGAACCTGGGCGACCCGCTCAGCGTCATCACCTCCGACGGTGGCGGCATGTTCGAGCTGGAGCCGCTGCCGCTGGCCGCGGCGACCACCACCTTCGACGCCACCTTCGAGGTGCGCGAGGTCGAGGAGGGGCTCCGGTTCAACCTGCGCTACCGCACGGACCTGTACCGGGCGGCGACGGCCGAGGGCATCGTCGGCCGCCTCGCGCGGCTGGTGACGGCGGGCGTCGCCTCGCCGGACACCCCGGTCGCCGACCTGCCGGTGCTGCTGCCCGAGGAGCAGGAACTCTTCCAGCGCGCGTCGACCTCGATCGAGCCGCACACGATGGCGGAGATCCTGGCGCGCGCCGTGCGGCAGCGCCCGGGCGCCCCCGCGCTGCGCGAGGGCGATCTCCACTACACGTACTCCGAGCTGGACTCCGCGGTGTCGGCGCTCGCCAATCGCCTCGCCGGCCTCGGCGTGGGATCGGGAACCCGCGTGGCCGTATCGATCCCGCGGTCCGCGGCCTCGGTCGTCGCCTTCTGGGCCGTGGCCCGGCTCGGCGCCGTGTACCTCCCCGTCGACCCGAACTACCCGGCCGAGCGGATCGAGTACATCCTCGAGGACGCCAAGCCCGCACTCGGCCTGACGGTCCGCGACGCGGTGGGCGGCCTGCCGAAGTCCGTCGACTGGGTGACGGTGGATCTCACGCCGTCGCGCGTCCAGCACCCGCCGGCCGAGGTCGCGCCGGTGGGCGTCGACGACCCGGCGTACGTGATCTACACCTCCGGCTCCACCGGCAAACCCAAGGGCGTCGTCGTGCCGCACCGCGGCCTCGCCGCGATGGCCGACACCCTGGTCCGCCAGCACGCCGTCGGTGCGGGCGCCCGGGTGCTGCACTTCGCCTCGCCCAGCTTCGACGCCTCGATCCTCGAGCTGCTCCTCGCGACCTGGTCGCGCGCCGAGCTCGTGATCGCGCCCGTCACGCTGTACGGCGGCGCACCGCTCGGCGACTTCCTGGCGGAGAACGAGGTCACCCACGCGTTCATCACCCCGGCGGCGCTCGCCACGATCCCCGATCGTGACCTGCCGCTGCTCGAGGCACTCAGCGTCGGCGGCGACGTGCTGCAGAAGGAGCTGGCGCGCCGCTGGTCGGGCGGCCGCATCCTGATCAACGCCTACGGCCCGACCGAGGTGACGATCGCGGCGACGATGGGCGCCGTCGACCCCGACAACGTGGGCATCGGCAGCGCGGTCACCGACGCGCAGCTGATGATCTGCGACGAGCGCCTCAACCTGGTGGCACCCGGCACCGTCGGCGAGCTCTACGTCGCGGGCCCCGGTGTGGCGCACGGCTACCTGGACCGCCCGGAGCTCACCGCGGCGCGCTTCGTGGCCAACCCGTACAACGACGCCCAGGGCTACAAGCGCATGTACCGCACGGGCGACCTGGTGCGCTGGCGCGCCTCGGACTCCGGCGAGCCGGTACTCGAATTCGTCGGCCGCAGCGACGATCAGCTCAAGGTGCGCGGCTTCCGCGTGGAGCCGGGCGAGGTCGCCACCGCCGTCGAGAGCCATCCGGATGTCCGGCAGGCCGTCGTGGTCGTCGATCGCGGCGACGGCTCGCTCGAGGCGCAGGCCGCGGCCCGCCTGGTCGCGTACTACGTCGCCGAGCGCGCCGTTACCGTCGACGCCCTCCGGGCCTGGGTCGGGGATCGTCTTCCGCGGCACATGATCCCGGCCGTCTTCCAGGAGATCGACCGCGTGCCGGTGACGGCGCACGGCAAGACGGACCTCAAGGCACTGCCGCCCGTCGGCGCCCTGTCGACCGGCGGCACGTCCGACGCCGAGCCGGTCTCGCCGCTCGCGGCCGTCGTGCGGCCCGTGACCCGACGGCAGCGCGCGGACTCGGCGGCCGATCTCGAGGGCGCCGTCGCCGAGATCCTCTCCGATGTACTCGGCGTGGCCTCGCTCGGCGCGGACGACGATTTCTTCGCCGTCGGCGGAACGTCGCTGCAGGCCGCGATCGCCGTCGACCGGCTGCGGGAGCGGTTCAACGCGGAGGACGCCAGCATCCGCTGGTTCTTCGAGGACGCCAAGGTGGGCACGATCGCAGCGCGGATCGGCGGCGCCCCGGCGCCGGTCTCCACCACCGCCGTGATCACCGGCGTGGCAGCGGATTCCGACACCGCCATCACGGATCCGATCCTGCCGCTGCGCGCGGGCGACCCGGGTGTCGACCCGCTGTACTGCGTGCACCCCGCTGTCGGCCTGGCGTGGAACTACCTCGGCCTCTCCGGCGAGCTCGACCCGAGCATCCCGATCATCGGCCTGCAGGCGCCCGGAATCTCCTACCCGATGCCGCCCGCGGATTCGATCAAGGAGCTCGCGCGCACCTACGTCCGCAACATCCGGGCGAGCCGGCCGCACGGCCCGTACAACCTGCTCGGCTGGTCCCTCGGCGGCCTGATCGCGCACGAGATGGCCGTGGAGCTCAGGGATCTCGGTGAGAAGGTCAACCTGGCCCTCATGGACGCCTACCCGCTGGGCGACTACCGCGGCGCCCGCGAGGAGATGTCGATCGCGGCACTGCTGCGCGAGTTCGTGGGCCTCGAGGTCGACGACGACGCCGAGCTCACCCCCGACGACGCGCTGGACCTGCTGTCCACCGCCGGCGGCCCGGCGCGCGAGCTCTCCCGCGGCCAGATGGAGCGGCTGCTGACGAACTACCGGCACAACACGACGCTCGGCTACTCCCACCGGCCGCGCGAGTACGACGGCAACATGCTGGTCTTCCGCGCGACGGAGCAGACCACGGGCGGCCTCGTGCCGCAGCTGTGGCGGCCGTACGTGACCGGCCTGGTGCAGGTGCACGACATCGAGGCCACGCACAACCAGCTCGGCGCGTCGCCGGCGATCGACGAGGTCGCCCGCACGATGAACGTCTTCCTCACGGGCAACTACACCGCGGTGGTCAAGTCCAAGAGCAAGACGCTCGACGACTCGAAGCCGCTGGTCAGCGTCCGCGGCCTGGCGCGCAAGTACGGGCGCGGCAAGAAGGCGGTCTACGCGCTCAACGGCGTCGACCTCGACATCGCGCCGGGCAGCGTGCACGCGCTGCTCGGCCCGAACGGCGCCGGCAAGACGACGACGGTGAAGATCATCTCGACGCTCATGAAGCCCTCCGAGGGCTCCGTGACCATCGACGGCGTCGACGCCCTGGCCGATCCGCGCCGGGCCCGGTCGATCATCGGCCTCTCGGGCCAGTACTCGGCGGTCGACGAGAACCTCACGGGCCGCGAGAACCTCGAGATGTTCGCCCGCCTCTACGGATTCGACAAGATCTCGGCGAAGGCCCGCGCGAACGAGCTGCTCAAGCAGTTCCGGCTCACCGCCGCCGCCGACCGCGCGTCGGGCACGTACTCGGGCGGCATGCGCCGGCGTCTCGACCTGGCCGGGGCCATCATCGCCCGGCCGCGCCTGGTCGTGCTCGACGAGCCGACCACCGGCCTCGACCCGCGCAGCCGCAAGGACGTGTGGGACGTGATCGCCCGGCTCAGCAAGGAGGACGGCATCTCGGTGCTGCTCACCACGCAGTACCTGGACGAGGCCGAGATCCTGGCCGACCTGGTCACGATCATCGACCAGGGCCGGATCATCCGGTCCGGCACCGTGCCCGAGCTGAAGTCGGCCGCCGCGGCGGACCTGATCCAGATCGGACTGCGCGAGCGCGACCGCGTCACCGCGTGGCCGATCCTGGCCCGGCACGCCATCGACGGCACCGCGATCCGGGAGGCCTCGGGCCTCAGCGCGATCCGGGTCGCCGACGGCCAGCACAAGCTCGTCGCCGTGCTCAACGACCTGCGGGAGGCCGGCGTCCACGTGGAATCGGCGATGCTGCGCGAGGCCACCCTGGACGACGTCTTCTTCGCCCTCACCGGCGAGGACGCGAACAAGACCGAGGAGAACAACGCATGACCGCGATCATCTTCCCGCGGGAGCGGGAGCCGTCGCTGGGCGGATTCCTCAGCGACTGCGCGGTGATGACCCGCCGCAACCTGACGACGCTGATCCGGATCCCGCAGCTCCTGCTGGGCGCGACGGTGCAGCCGATCATGTTCGTGCTGCTGTTCAGCTACGTCTTCGGGTCCGCGCTCGGAGGCGAGGTCGGCGGAGACCGCTACCGCGAGTTCCTGCTCGCCGGCATCCTCGTGCAGACGGTGGCGTTCAGCTCGGGGCCGACCGCGATCGGCGTGGCCTCGGACATGAAGAACGGCATCATCGACCGGTTCAGCTCCCTGCCCATGTCGCGCCTCGCCGTGATGGTCGGCCGCACCACGTCCGACCTCGTGGTCAACGTGATCAGCGTGGCCGTCATGCTGCTCGTCGGTCTCGCGGTGGGCTGGCGCATGCGCGGCAGCTGGGTCGATGCCGCCCTCTCGCTCGCGACGCTGTTCCTCTTCGGTTTCGCGATGTCCTGGCTGGGCGCCCTCATCGGCCTCTCCGTCTCGACCCCCGAATCCGCGCAGGCGCTGTGCATGATCGTCATGTTCCCGATGGCCTTCATCTCGTCGGCGTTCATCGCCTCCGGCGACCTGCCGGGCCCGCTCCGCACCATCGCCTCGTGGAACCCCGTGACCTCCATGGCGCGGTCGCTGCGCGAGGCCTTCGGTAACCCGCTGAGCCCGAAACCCGTGGTCAACGAGCCCATCAATTGGGCTGCGGAGCACGCGACCGCCTACTCGGCCCTCGTCTCCCTCGCGATGATCGTGATCATCGTCCCCCTCGCCGCCCGTGCCTACATGAAGCACTGACGGCCCACAGTCCGACCGACCCACCATCCCTCCAACAAGGAGAAACGAATATGAACAACCCCTTCGACAACGAGTCCGGCGAGTTCCTGGTGCTCGTGAACGACGAGGGCCAGCACTCCCTGTGGCCCACGTTCCGCGAGGCTCCCCGCGGTTGGACCGTCGCGTTCGGCGAGGGCGGCCGGTCGCGGGCGGAGTGCCTCGAGTACATCGAGTCGGCGTGGGCGGACATCCGCCCGCTCAGCCTGCGCGCCTGACCGCCGTACCGCCGCCGCGGCCGGCAGGGCTCAGCCCTGTCGGTCCGCGGTGCACGCCGCCGTGCGGCCGCCGCGACCCGTCGTGACGCACGACGGCCCGTCCTACATCGCGTGCGGGTACACGCTCACCATGTGCGCGCCGTACCAGCAGGTGACGGTCACGACGCCGACGCAGGTCCAGGCCTGCGCGCGCGTCGCGGTCTTCGCCAACGCGATGGCGATCGGGATCAGCAGGACGAAGGCCGGCAGGAGCAGGCGGGGGCGCGACATCATCAGTCCGCCCGAGCCGAGCAGCGAGATCACGACCAGCGCGCCGTACAGGGTGATCGGCCACGGCATCTTCGAGCGGACCGCGAGCACGATCAACACGATCGACGCCGCGAGCAGCGCGACCACCGAGAGGTCCGCGATGTCCGAACCGTTGATCAGCGTGTAGTTGACGAACTGCCAGGTCTGCACGCCCAGGTCGAAGGTCGTGCCCCAGCCCTCCGTCTGGATCCGGAACCAGCCGGTGAGGCTGCCGGTGTGGTGCGCCACGACCAGGAGGTAGGTCACCCAGCCCAGCGGGGCGAGCAGCACGCACAGCGCGGCCTTGACCCGCTCGGCACAGTCGGACGAGAGGACCGCGAGCAGCGCGGCGAGCGCGACCACCCCGATCAGGACCACCGACGTGGGCCGGCAGAAGCCGGCCAGCGCCGTGCAGATCCCGGCGAGGATCCACTTGCGTTCCATCACCCCCACCAACGCCCAACCGGCCAGGGCGCAGTACAGCGCCTCCGTGTAGGCCATCGTCAGCACGATGGACATCGGGGCGGCGGCGAACAGCACCGTCGTGAGGAGGCCCGCGCGCTCGGCCAGGTGGGTCGGGACCTGCGGCATGTGCTCGACGCAGAGGCGCCCCAGCCGGTACGCCGCGACCGCGGCCGCGCACCCGAGGATCACGTTGACGGTGAGGGCGGCGCGGTAGGCGTCGAAGCCGGGCAGCTGCGCCACGGCCCGCACCAGCATGGGGAAACCGGGGAAGAACGCGTAGGCGGTGTCCGCGGTGTGCTCGCCCCGCGCGTCCACGAACCGCCAGGGCATGTCGTTGTAGCCGTAGGTGGCCAGCCCGATCATCCATTTGCCGTCCCAGGCCGTCAGGAGATCGGCGAGGTTCTGGTTGCGGAGCTGCGCGAACCGGGCGAGGACCGCGAGCCCGATGCCGCGGATCGCGAGATAGAGGACGATCGGCAGCCAGACGTCGCGGGTGCGGTCGAGCAGGGACGACGGTGCCGTCGCGGCTCCGGAGTCGGCGAGGTCGGGGGCGGTCGGCACGGCTTGCATCGTACCGACGGTGTCGGGCGCGTCGCCCCCGCGCGCGCCGACCGACGTCACGGAGCGGCGACCCGGGTGATCGTGCAGTTCACGGCGTTCTCGCCGGACCGCGTGAACTCCTGCTCGTTGACCACGATGGTGCAGGTCACGGGACCGGTGCCGGTGACGATGAGCGACATCGTGTCGCCGATCGTCGCGGTGCCCTGCCAATCCCAGGGCAGTTTGGACGCCGTCGGCACGTCGGCGCCCCGGACGCCGATCACGACGACCCCGCCGCTGCCGGTCGCCGACAGCTTGAGCCGCACCGTCTGGCCGGTGCCCGCGCCGGTGGTGGTCTTCGGGGCGGTGGTGAGGAAGCCGTCGGACTGGGTCGCCGGTTCACTCGGCGGGACGACCGCGCCCGAGGTCGGGGCGCCCGCCGTCGTCGTGGTGGCGCCCGCGGAGAAGGTGACCGGCGAGGCCGTCGTCGTCGAGTCGTCGCTGCGCAGGCTCACGCCCAGGGCGACCGCCCCGGCGATGAGGACCACGGCGACGATCGCGACGATCGCGATGATCAGGCCCTTGTTGCCCCCGCCGTTGCCGCCACCCGGGCCGCCGCCGGCGGGGCCGTTCCCGTACGTCGGGGGACCGGCGGGGTACTGACCAGGCTGGCCGAAGCGCTGCGTGCCCTGCGGGCCGGCGGGCTGCCCGCCCTGGGGGACGGAGTATCCGCCCTGCTGGGGGCTGCCGGGGTAGCCGCTCTGCGGATACCCGCCCTGCCACTGTCCGGGCTGGGCGCCGGGCTGACCGCCCGGCTGCCCGGCGGGGCGTCCGCCGGCGTTCCGGCCGGGGTTCTGGCCGCCGTAGGGGTTCATGGGGATCTCCTGTGTTCGCGTTCGCACCGATTATCCGTGATGTCGCTGAACGACGGGTTGCGCACCGCTTGGAAGCGGTGCCCTCCGGGCCGAAGAACCCAGGTCGGTAGGATCAAGACGCACATCGAAGACCGCAACGGAGAGGTTCCACGTGGCACTCGTCGTCCAGAAGTACGGAGGCAGCTCCGTCTCCTCCGCCGAGCGCATCCGGCGCGTGGCCGAACGGATCGTCGAGACCAAGCGCGCGGGCAACGACGTCGTCGTCGTCGTCTCCGCCATGGGCGATACCACCGATGAGCTGCTCGATCTCGCCAATCAGGTGTGCCCCGCGCCGCCCGCCCGCGAGATGGACATGCTGCTCACCTCGGGCGAGCGGATCTCCAACGCGCTCGTCGCGATGGCCATCCACTCGCTCGGCGCCGAGGCGCAGTCCTTCACGGGCTCGCAGGCCGGCGTCATCACCACCAGCAAGCACGGCGCGGCGAAGATCATCGACGTCACGCCCGGGCGCGTCCAGGCCGCGATCGACGACGGCAAGATCGTCCTCGTCGCCGGCTTCCAGGGCGTCTCGCAGGACACCAAGGACGTCACCACGCTCGGCCGCGGCGGCTCCGACACGACCGCCGTCGCGCTGGCCGCGGCGCTCGAAGCCGACGTCTGCGAGATCTACACCGACGTCGACGGCATCTACACCGCCGACCCGCGCATCGTGCCCAACGCCAAGCACCTCAAGACCGTCTCCTTCGAGGAGATGCTCGAGATGGCGGCGTGCGGCGCGAAGGTGCTCATGCTCCGGTGCGTGGAGTACGCGCGCCGCTACAACGTCCCGGTCCACGTGCGCTCGTCGTACTCGACCAAGCCCGGCACCATCGTCAACGGATCTATGGAGGACATCCCCGTGGAAGAGGCAATTCTCACCGGCGTCGCCCACGACCGCAGCGAGGCGAAGATCACCGTGGTCGGCCTCGAGGACAAGCCGGGCTACGCCGCCCGCGTCTTCCGCGCGATCGCCGACGCCGAGATCAACATCGACATGGTGCTGCAGAACGTGTCGAAGGTGGACACCGGCCGCACCGACATCACGTTCACGCTGCCGCGCGAGCTCGGCCCGCTGGGCGTCGAGAAGCTCGAGGCCCTGCGCAAGGAGATCGGCTTCGACTCGGTGGTCTACGACGACCACGTCGGCAAGGTCTCGCTCGTGGGCGCCGGCATGAAGAGCCACCCCGGCGTCACCGCCACCTTCTGCGAGGCGCTGTCCACGGCCGGCATCAACATCGAGCTCATCTCCACCTCCGAGATCCGCATCTCGGTCCTCATCCGGGACACCGAGCTCGACGAGGCCGTCAAGGTGCTGCACGAGGCTTTCGACCTCGGCTCGGACGAAGAGGCCACCGTCTACGCCGGAACGGGGCGATAGTCATGGGCGTACGCGTCGGAGTCGTCGGCGCCACCGGACAGGTGGGCGCCGTCATGCGTCAGCTGCTGCTGGACCGGAACTTCCCGGCCGACGAGGTGCGGTTCTTCGCGTCCTCGCGGTCCGCGGGCAAGAAGCTGCCCTTCGGGGACCGCGAGATCGTCGTCGAGGACGCCGAGACCGCGGATCCGACGGGGCTCGACATCGCACTGTTCAGTGCGGGCGCGACGATGTCGCGGGTGCAGGCGCCGCGGTTCGCCGCCGCCGGTGTCACGGTGATCGACAACTCGAGCGCCTTCCGCAAGGACCCGGACGTGCCGCTTGTGGTCTCGGAGGTGAACCCGGAGCAGGTCCGCGACCTGAAGAAGGGCATCATCGCCAACCCGAACTGCACCACCATGGCCGCGATGCCCGTGCTCAAGGTGCTGCACGACGAGGCGGGCCTGCTGCGGCTCATCGTCTCGTCGTACCAGGCCGTCTCCGGCTCGGGCCTGGCCGGCGTCGAGGAGTTGGTCTCCCAGGTCCGCGCCGTGGAGCCGGAGGCGGAGAAGCTGGTGCACGACGGCTCGGCCGTGGAGTTCCCCGCGCCGAACAAGTACGTCGCGCCGATCGCCTTCAACGTGCTGCCGCTGGCCGGCGCGATCGTCGACGACGGCTCCGGCGAGACCGACGAGGACCAGAAGCTGCGCAACGAGTCGCGCAAGATCCTCGGCCTGCCCGAGCTGCTGGTGTCGGGTACGTGCGTGCGCGTGCCCGTGCTCACCGGCCACTCGTTGTCGATCAACGCCGAGTTCGCCGCGCCGCTGTCGGTGGCGCGGGCGCAGGAGCTGCTCGCGAGCGCTCCGGGCGTGAAGCTGGTCGACGTGCCGACGCCGCTCGCCGCCGCGGGCGCCGACGATTCGCTCGTCGGCCGCATCCGCCAGGATCCGGGCGTGCCCGAGGGCCGTGGCCTCGCGCTGTTCATCAGCGGGGACAACCTGCGCAAGGGCGCCGCGCTGAACACCGTGCAGATCGCGGAGCTGCTCGTCTAGCCACCCGGCCGCACCGACGAACGGAACGAACGGCCCGTGGAGGGGACTCCGCGGGCCGTTCGTCGTTCCCCCGGGGTCAGGCGGGCGTCGGGGCGATCCGCCCCGTCACCTCGCCGAAGTCGATGCGGCCGCCGCCGCACGCCGGCGCGGTGGCGCGGAGGGTGACCACGTCACCGTCCGCGAGGAAGGTGCGCGCGGAGCCGTCGGCGAGGCGCAGCGGCTCGGCGCCGTTCCACGTGAGCTCGATGAACGAGCCGCGCTGACCGCGCTCGGGACCCGAGATCGTGCCGGACGCGAACAGGTCGCCGGTGCGCAGCCGCGCGCCGTTCGAAGTCATGTGCGCCAGCATCTGCGCGGGCGACCAGTACATCGGCGCATAGGGCGGGCGGGACACGGTCTCGCCGTTGAGCTCGACCTCCAGCTCGACGTCCAGGCCCCAGTCCTCGACGTCGCGCAGGTGGGGGAGCGGCTCCGGGGACTGCGCGGGTACGGCGATCCGCGCGGCCTGCAGGGCCTCCAGCGGCACGATCCACGGCGAGATCGACGTCGCGAAGCTCTTCCCGAGGAACGGGCCGAGCGGTACGTACTCCCACGCCTGGATGTCGCGGGCCGACCAGTCGTTGACGATGCAGACGCCGAAGACGTGGTCGGCGAAACCGCCGGTACCCACGGGCGTCCCGGCGTCGCTGCCCGCGCCGACGACGAAGCCGAGTTCCGCCTCGATGTCCAGCCGCACGGACGGGCCGAACACGGGGGCCTCGTCCGACGGTGCCTTCCGCTGCCCGGCCGGCCGCACGACGGGCGTCCCCGAGGCGACGACGGTGCCCGCGCGGCCGTGGTAGCCGACGGGCAGATGCTTCCAGTTCGGCAGCAGCGCAGCGGAATCCGGTCGGAACAGGCGGCCCAGGTTGGTGGCGTGGTGCTCGCTGGCGTAGAAGTCCACGTAGTCGGCCACCTCGAAGGGTAGCTGCAGCGTGACCTCCGCGACGGGGTGCAGGGCGGCGGTGCCCTCGGCCGCGCGGGACGGATCGGTGAGCAGCGCGACGATCTCGGCGCGCACCCGGCGCCAGTCCGCTCGGCCGCGGGCCAGGAAGCCGTTCAGCGACGGTGCCGCGAAGACCGGATCGCGGAGCGCCGCGGCGAGGTCGAGCACGTGATCGCCGATGCGCACGCCCACGCGGGGTGCGTCGTCGGCGGGACGGAAGACGCCGTAGGGCAGGTTCTCGACGCCGAAGCCGGAGCCGGCGGGCACGGGCGCCCAGGTGGTGGTCACGTTCGCTGTCCTTCGGTCAGGGGTGCGGGGGCGAGGCCGAGTGCGGCGGCCTCGGCGGTCGGGGTCGCGGTGCTGCAGGAGCCGTAGGCGCGCAGGAGCCGCCGGGTCGCCGCGGCACCGTCGGGCGGGAGGTTCAGGGCCTCGGCGGCGAGGGCGGGGCCGTCGGTGCTCGCCATCGCGGCGGCCACGGCTCCGGGCGCGGCGCCGGCCGCGGTACGCGCGGCGGCCAGCACCAGGTTGAGGAAGCCGTGGTGGGTGAACCCGGTGATCGGATCCCGGTGCCGCACGGCGTGATGCAGTCCGGCCGTCGCCTTGACCGGGACGCCCGCCGCGGCGGCCGCGACGAGCGCGCCCGCGACTTCGTCGGGACGGGGGAACAGGGCGGCGCGGACGCCGCCGCACCGGATCTTCAGTCCCGCACCGCGTCCGGCGAGCGCGGCGGCGAGGCGCGGCGTGTCCGCCCGGTCGGGCGCCTCGACGAAGACCGGCGCCGCGAGCGCGGTCGCGGCAGGGAGTGCCGCGTCCAGATCGTCGGGAGCGCAGGCGAACTCCACGACCGCGAGCCGCAGGCGGGGGTCGGCGTCCACGGTCGCCGCAGCGGACGTGAGCGCACCGCCGGGTGTGCCCGCGGGTGCGACGAGGACCAGCGCGATCCGGTCGGTGTCGGCGAGCCCGGCGCGCAGCTCGTCGATCCGCCCGACCGGGCAGAGGAACCGGTGCGTGAGCATCGGATCGCCTCCGGCGAGGTCGCGCCGGTGCCGCGCGAGCGCCTCGCCCATCGGCAGCGCCGTCGGTGGGAACAGGCCGGCGTCGTCGACGAATGCCGCGAGGAGCCGGCTCATCGGGACCAACTGCGGTAGTAGACACCGTCGTCCACGGCCCGGGCGCCTTCGCCCAGCTGCAGGGGGGCGAAGGTGTCGACCATGACGGCGAGCTCGTCGAACCGCTCCATGCCGATGCTGCCCTCCATCGCGCCCGGCTGCGGGCCGTGCGCGTGGCCGCCCGGATGCAGCGAGATCGAACCCGGACCGATCCCGGTGCCCTTGCGCGCCTCGTAGTCACCGGCGACGTAGAACATGACCTCGTCGGAGTCGACGTTCGAGTGGTAGTACGGCACCGGGATGGACAGCGGGTGGTAGTCGACCTTGCGCGGCACGAAGTTGCAGACCACGAAGCCCGACCCCTCGAAGACCTGGTGCACCGGCGGCGGCTGGTGCACCCGCCCCGTGATCGGCTCGAAGTCCGCGACGTTGAACGTGTAGGGGTACAGGCACCCGTCCCACCCGACGACGTCGAACGGGTGCGTGGGCAGCACGTAGCGCGTGCCCGTCGCGCCCGCGGCGCCGCGATGTTTGACCAGCAGCTCCACGTCGGTGGCCTCGCGCAGCAAAGGCTCCGACGGGCCGTGCAGGTCCCGCTCGCAGTACGGCGCCTGCTCGAGCAGCTGGCCGTACCGCGACAGGTACCGCTTCGGCGGCGCGATGTGCCCGCCGCCCCCGCCGCACGCCTCGATCACATAGGCGCGCACCGTGGTTCCCGCCGTGGGAACCCAGCGGTGGGTGGTGGCGCGGGGCAGGAGGACGTAGTCGCCGGCGCGGAAGTCGAGGGCGCCGAACACCGTCTCGACGACGCCGGAACCGTCCTCGACGAACACGCACTCGTCGCCGATCGCGTTGCGGTACAGCGGCGACGGATTCGAGGCCACCACGTAGGAGATCCGCACGTCCGCGTTGCCCAGCACCAGGCGCCGCCCGGTGACCGGGTCCGTGGCGGGGGCGTCGTCGTCGAACAGCTCGTGCAGGCGCAGGTGCCGGGGCAGGAGCGGCGCGTTGGGCGTCAGGCTCAGGTCGCCCGGCTCCCACGGCTCGGCGGAGGTGATCGCCGACGGGATGCCGCGGTGGTAGAGCAGGGACGAGTCGGACGAGAAGCCCTCCTCGCCGACCAGCTCCTCGTAGTGGAGCTCCCCACTGTCGCGCCGGAACTGGGTGTGGCGCTTTGGCGGGATCGCTCCGACGCTGCGGTAGTAGGCCATGGGATTCCTCCTCGTTCCGGTGGCGCGTCAGAGGTTGCCGCGGCGGTCCTGCTCGCGCTCGGTGGCCTCGAACAGGGCCTTGAAGTTCCCCTTGCCGAAGCCGAGCGAGCCGTGGCGCTCGATGATCTCGAAGAACACGGTGGGCCGGTCGCCCAGCGGCTTGGTGAAGATCTGCAGCAGGTAGCCGTCCTCGTCGCGGTCGACCAGGATCCCGCGCGAGCGCAGCTCCTCGACGGGGACGCGGACCTGCCCGATCCGCGCCCGCAGCTCCGGATCGTCGTAGTAGGCGTCGGGGGTGTTCAGGAACTCCACGCCCTCGGCGCGCAGGGCGTCGACCGCGGCGAGGATGTCGTTCGTGGCGACGGCGAGGTGCTGCGCGCCGGGGCCGCCGTAGAACTCGAGGTACTCGTCGATCTGCGAGCGCTTCGCGGCGATCGCCGGCTCGTTGAGCGGGAACTTCACCCGGTGGTTGCCGTTCGCGACCACCTTCGACATGAGCGCGGAGTAGTCGGTGGCGATGTCGTCGCCGATGAACTCGGCCATGTTCGTGAAGCCCATGACGCGGTTGTAGAAGCCGACCCACTCGTCCATCCGGCCGAGCTCGACGTTGCCGACGATGTGGTCGAGGGCCTGGAAGATGCGCTTCGGTGCGCCGTCCCGCTTGCGGAAGGTGCTGGTGGCGGGCACGTAGCCGGGCAGGTAGGGCCCGTCGTACCGCTCCCCGCCGACCACCCGCTGCACCAGGGTGTGGCGCGTCTCGCCGTACGTCGCGATCGCGCCGATGCGCACGGTGCCGTGCTCGTCGGTCACGTCGTGGGGCTCCTCGAGCACCGTCGCGCCGGAGGCCCGGGCGTGCGCGATGCACCGGTCGACGTCGGGGACCTCGAGCGCGATGTCGACGACGCCGTCGCCGTGCCGGGCGTGGTGCTGGACGAGGGGGCTGTCGGGGCTGACGGCGCCCTGGACGACGAACCGGATGGAGCCGGACCGCAGGACGTACGCCTTGTGGTCGCGCGCGCCCTGCTCCGGGCCGCGGTACGCCACGAGCTCCATGCCCCACACGGACTGGTAGTAGTGCGCGGTCTGCGTGGCGTTGCCCACGACGAAGACGATCGCGTCCCAGCCGTTGACCGGGAAAGCGTCGCGCGTGGCGTCGTAGGAGACGAGCCCGACGAGCTGCTGCAGCTGGTCGGCGCCGAGGCCGGCGAGCTTCTCCTCGTCGGTCAGGGTCTGCTCGAGGGAGGTCTGCTCGGGCGCGGTCTTCGTCGTCATGGTCGTTCACCTTCCGGGCCGGATGTAACGTGCATCACGAATATGGCTCCGGGGTGGGTCGGTGACAACAGAGACAGGTCCGGCTGCCCACACTGTCCCGAACGACCGCCTGTACGGCGGATGATGTAGTCAGATCGACTAGAAAGACCGCGCATGCTGGATCCCGTGACACTGGACGACGTCGACTTCGCGCTCCTCGACTCGCTCCATCGCGACCCGCAGATCGGGGTGCTCGAGACGTCTCGCCGCGTCGGGGTCGCGCGCGCGACGGTGCAGGCCCGGCTGAAGAAGCTGGAAGGGGCGGGCGTCATCGCGGGCTATCAGCCGCACCTCGACGTCGCGGCCGCCGGCTTCGGGGTGCAGTGCTTCGTCCAACTCGAGACGGCGCAGGGCGAGCTCAGCGCCGTCGCCGAGGAACTGGCCGCCATCCCGAACGTCCTGGAGGCCTTCGCCACCACCGGCGGGAGCGACGTGCTGTGCCGCGTGGCTGCCGCTTCGCACCAGGGCCTGCAGGAGACCCTGCTCCGCATCGGGCGGTCCCCGCTGGTCGCGCGGTCGATCAGCATCGTCGTGCTCTCCGAGATCGTGCCCTTCCGGGCGATGCCGCTGCTGCGGACGCTGGACGCGCGGCCCGTGTCCCGCTCGCCGCGTTACCGCGGCTGAGCAGATTGCACAGGTCCCCGCCCCGGGGCTGTGCAACCGGTGGGCATTCTGTGCGATCGCCCGGCGGATCGTTGCCCGCGACGGGCGACGGGTTCCACAGTGATGCCGTTCACATCGGCACCCCGCAGTCCTCAGGAGCGACATGAAGCAGCTGCTCACCCGGTTCGAAGCGAAGGCGCCCGAGGTGGTCTTCGAATGGCACGACCCCGAGACCTCCGCGCGCGGCTGGACCGTCATCAACTCCCTGCGCGGCGGCGCTGCCGGCGGCGGCACGCGCATGCGCCGGGGCCTGGACCGCCGCGAGGTCGAATCGCTCGCCAAGACCATGGAGGTCAAGTTCACCGTCGCCGGGCCGGCGATCGGCGGCGCGAAGTCGGGTATCGACTTCGATCCGACCGACCCGCGCAAGGACGAGGTGCTGCGGCGCTGGTTCAAGGCGGTCACGCCGCTGCTCAAGGCCTACTACGGCACCGGCGGCGATCTCAACGTCGACGAGAAGTCGGAGGTCGTGCCGATCACCGAGAGCTACGGCCTGTGGCATCCGCAGGAGGGCGTCGTGAACGGCCACTTCGCCGCCGGCGGGCGCGATCACGTGCAGCGCGTCGGGCAGCTGCGGCTCGGCGTCGCGAAGATCGTCGAGGACCCGCGGTTCACGCCCGATCACGGGCGTCGCTACAGCGTCTCCGATCTCATCACGGGCTGGGGCGTCGCGGAATCGGTGCGGCACTTCTACCGCGTCTACGGGGGATCGCTCGCGGGCAAGCGGGTGATCGTGCAGGGCTGGGGCAACGTCGGTGCGGCCGCGGCCTTCTACGCGGCGCACGCGGGGGCGCGCATCGTCGGGATCCTGGACCGCGACGGCGGCCTGATCCGGCCGGAGGGGATCAGCGCCGACGAGGTGACCGACCTGTTCCTCGCGAAGCGCGGCAACCAGCTGTGCGCGGATGATCTGCTGCCCTTCGACGAGGCCGCGGAACGGATCTGGTCGGTCGGCGCGGAGGTCTTCCTGCCCTGCGCCGCCTCGCGTCTCGTCACGCGCGAGCAGGTCGACGCGATGATCGGCGCCGGCCTCGAGGTGGTCGCGTCGGGCGCCAACGTGCCCTTCGCCGACCCCGAGATCTTCTACGGGCCGGTGTACGAGCACGCCGACCTGCGGGTCGCCGTGATCCCCGACTTCATCGCGAACTGCGGCATGGCCCGCGCCTTCGCGATGCTCATGGAGGGCGAGGTCGAGGTCTCCGACGAGGCGATCTTCGGTGACGTCTCGCGGACGATCGGCGCCGCGCTCGAGCGTTGCCACGGGCGGTCTGCGAGCTCGACGTCGGTGGCGGCCACCGCATTCGAGATCGCGCTGGACCAGCTCGTCTGACGGTGCCGGGCGGGCCGACTGGGCCGACCCGCCCGCCGGCTCACATGCGCCGTAGCTCCGGCCACAGTGACGACCACGGCGCCCGCGGGTGGCAGAGCCGGATGTCCACGCCGGTCGACGCGGTGGGGAAGCCGATCGGGTAGTCGAACCGCCGTAGCGTGCGGGCGCGGTCGCACATGTCGTCCTGCAGCTCGGCGTCGGAGTTGATGACGCGGAGTACCGTCGTCGCCGAATCCGCGGGTTCGCCGAAGAAGCCGTAGCCGCGGCTCGGGCTGAACACCGGGGGCAGGCCGTGTCCGTAGTACTCCAGGGCGGAGGCCTGCCAGTAGGAACTGGCGACGATCGCCTGCGGCCGCTCGCCCTCCGGTAGATCCGCGATCGACTGCTCGACGGCGCGGGTCAGCTCGGGCCAGCCGAACTGGCCGTAGACGGAGATCTGCATACCGGCGTCCATCACGGACTTCGCCGGCTCGATCTCGGATTCCGGGGTGAGCGGCAGGCTCACGACGATGGACCCGGCCGCCAGGATCGACAGCGGCGCGGTGAAGGCCATCTTCAGCGTCGGCCTGGGGAGCGCCTCGAACGCGACGGCTCCGGCCGCGATGATCACGGGCAGCATGCCGCCGGGGTAGTACGGCCGGCCGGCGGTGACGATGAAGACGATCACCAGGAGCACGAACGCGGGCGCCAGGAACCGGTACGGCCGGAGGCGATCCGACCGCATGAGGGCGTAGAGGCCGAAGAGGAGCAGGAGCGCGCCGAGTACGCCCGCGGTGAGCAGCATGATCGGGACGAAGCCGATGCGCCCGCCCGCGTACTGGCTCTCCTCGGCGACCTGATCGGTGAGCTGGAGGTACGGCCAGCCGCGGTCCGCCTGCCACAGCAGCGCGGGGATCATGGTGACCACGGTGAACGCCCCGCCCAGCCACAGCGCGGGTCGGCGCACGAGATCCCTTGGGCCCCAGACCAGCGAGGCGGCGATCGCGCACACCCAGAACACGGGGATCAGCCACTTGACCTGCATGTCGATCGCGGTCACCACGCCCGCCGCGAACAACAGCCAGTCCTGCCGCGTGCGGACCCAGCGCACCACCAGCCACGTGATCGCCACCCACAGCGGGGTGTCGATGGCGTTGGTGGCGAGCAGCGAGGACTGCAGCAGCAGGAAGGTGGACGTCGCGTACGCGCCCGCGGTCAGGGCCTGCGCGAAGCGGCCGCCGCCGAGCTCGCGGGCGATCAAGGCCGACAGGAGGATCCCCGCGAGCGTGATGAGGATCGAGGGGAGCCGGAACAGCACGAGCGAGTCGCCCGGTAGGGCGTCGCCGAGGAGCGCCAGCAGCGGCAGGATCGGTCCCTGGTCGGCGTAGCTGACCGACAGGTGGTGGCCGGCGGCGATGAAGTACAGCTCGTCGCCGAACAGGTGGTACCTGCTCGCGCCGAAGGCGGCGGCGATCCCGCTCAGCAGCAGGATCGGTACGAGGGCGACCCACGCGACGGGCGCGGGCTCGGCGGTGTCGAGGCGGTCGGCGGGGGCGGACGTGGTCTCAGTCATCGGTGTCCTCCGACGGTGCGAGGGGAGAGGACTCGTACGGCGAGGGCTGCACCGCAGCGAGGAAGACGCGGACCATCTGCTCCGCGTGGGTATCGAGGTCGAGGTCGGGATCGCGGGCGGCGCGGCCGGCGGCCCCGTCGATCGCGTCGCGGATCAGGCGGGCCATGATCGTCGCGTCGAAATCGGAGGAGAACTCGCCGGATTCCTGGCCACCGCGCAGGATCTCGGCGAGCGGAGCGAGCATCTCCTTCTCGCCGTCACTCGGGCTGAAGGCGGGGGTGCCGTCCGGATCACGCAGGTTGAGGACCACTTCGACCATGGCGCCGAGGAATCGGCGCTCCGCCTTGATGTACTCGAGGTTGGTGGCGATGTAGGTGCGCAGGATGTCGGTGGCCGTGTGCTGCTCGGCGAGCCGGGGCCCCATGAATTCCGCCCCGGCCACGAACAGGTGGATCACGACCTGGCGCATCAGGTCGTCCTTGCCGTCGAAGTGGTAGGAGATCACGCCTTTCGAGATGCCGGCCTGCCGCGCGATGCGGGCCAGGGTGGCGCGGCCGTACCCCTCGTCGGCGAGGACCTCCGCCGCCGCCGCGATGATCTGCCGGCGCCGGGCCTCCTCGATGAACGACCTCTGGCCGCTCGGTTCGTTTTCTGGCCGCATGGTCAAAAATTAGCACGAGCGGCCACGGAAAGAAAGGGGTGCGAACGAAAAACGGGGCCCTCCGTGATGGAGGGCCCCGTTTCCCGGGCTGCAATAGGTGGCTTGATCAGGCCTCGGTGGTGCGCGTCGGGCGCGAACCCAGCTCCTCGTCGAGGCGCAGGAGGCCGGGGCCGTCACCGTCGATGAGCTTGAGGCGACCGACGATCTCGCTGACGGTGGCCTCCTCCTCGACCTGCTCGTTGACGAACCACTGGATGAGGCTCTTGGAGTCGATGTCGTCGTTCGCGGCCCGGTACAGGTCGCGGATCGAGTCCGACACGCGGCGCTCGTGCTCCAGCGCGACGTTGAAGACGTCGAGGACGGTCTTCACGTCCACCTTCGGGGCGGCGGAGGCGCCGATCTTCGGGTGGTTGTCGCGGTCCGAGAGGTGATCGATCCACTTGTTGGCGTGGACGATCTCCTCGTCGGCCTGATGGCGCAGCCACGCAGCGATGCCCGGCAGGTCCCGGATCTCCATCTCGATGGCCAACTGGCGGTAGACCAGCGAGGCCTCGAACTCGAGCGTGATCTGATCGTTGAACTTCTCTTCGAGTGCATCCGTGAGCTTCATGGACCCGACTCTAGAACCGTTCCAGCGATCGCGCAACGCAGGCAAGGCGACCCTTTGCGCAGGTCAGGGGCTATTTCTTAGGTTAGCCCTACCCCTCTTAGCCACGCCTATCGCAAGATCGAGAACCACGAACGCCAGCAGGGACACGCCGAACACCGGCAGGAACCAGCCGAGGAAGGCGATGCCCAGAATCGCCGGAATCGCGTGCGACGGTTCGACCTTCCGGATCGCTCCCCGCGCCGGCGGCGTCGGGAGCCCGCCGCGTTTCGGTCGCCGCTGCCACCACATCAGGTAGCCGCGCACGATCACCGTCGCGAGAAGCGCTGCGAACGCAACCAATACGATCTGGTTGAGCAGACCGAACTGCCAGCCCATGTGGGTGTTGATGAGCAGCTCCGTCGCCTTCGCCAGCAGCGGCCACGACGCGAAGGCGAGCACCGTGATGACCTGACCGGTGGCCGGATCGACGGTGGCGGAATCGATCCCCATCCGCCACGGCTGCCGGGTCTGCGCCACGGTGATCGCGACGTTCGGATCCGTCGGGATCGAGACCTGGACGGCACCGTCGACGCCGCGGGACGCGGCCTCCGTGACGGCCCGGTCCAGCACCGCGATGTTCCGCGCCCGGGTCTGCTCCGCGACCTCGGGCGCGATCGCCGGTGCGGCGGCGGGCATCTGGTGATCGGCGTGCTCGCCGCCCCCGCCGTGCTCGCCGCCCGGTGTGAGCGACGTCGAGAGCGCGGGCTTGGTCCACCCCAGCTCCGTGCGCAGCTGGCCGATGTTCTCGCCCGCGTACTTCGACCAGGTCAGGCCGGTGGCGGAGAAGAACAGCAGGCCGAGCAGCAGCCACGTGCCGATGGCGGCGTGCCGGCTCATCCGGCCGCCCCGGCCCTTGGCCCTGCGGTCGTAGGCCAGCATGCGCCGCGGATTCCCGCGGCGGTGCCGCCACCACAGGTAGAAGCCGCCGAGCGCGACGACCCAGAGCCACGACGCGGCGAGCTCGCTGTAGAAGCGGCCCACGTCGCCGAGGTGCAGGTCGACGTGCAGCCGGTCGATCCAGAACCGGATCGGCAGAGCTTCGACGGAGCCGTACACCGGCAGCGCGCCCTGCACCTGCGCCGACGCGGGGTCGACGTAGACGGCGAGCTGGCGGCCGTCGGCGGCGAGCGACGGGTCGTCGAACAGCACGCGGGTGGTGAGCCCGGGGCCGTCGCCGGTCCGCACCGCCGTCACCGGGAGGCCGGGCCGGGCCGCCTGCGCCGCGGCGACCTGCTCGGCCAGCGGCCGGGCGGGACCGTCGGTGCGTGCCTCGATCTGATCGGCGTAGACGAACTTCTCGACGGTCGGTGCGGCGGCGTAGAGGCCGCCGCTGATCGCCGCGATGAGCAGGAACGGGCCCACGAGCAGGCCCGCGTAGAAGTGCAGCCGCAGGATCGCGGCGCGCCACCCGGCCCGCGCCCGGACGGGCGCGGCGGGCGGAGAGGGTTCGGTCGGCGGCGCGTTCTCGGCCGCCGAATCGGTCACTGACATGAGGACACCTCACGAGGTTGTGCGCGTACGCGCGGGGAGCCCGGGCGGCGACGGCCGATCCGGGCGGATGACGAAGGGGGTGTGGGGTGTCAGGCGGGCGGTGCGCGCAGCGCTCCGTGCCGCGCGAGCACGGGGAGCGGGACGGCGCGGAAGGTCCAGACCGGGGCGACGACGGTGCGTGCACGGTCCCGCCAGGTCGGGGTCAGGGGAGTGAGCGTCGCCAGCGCGACGCGCAGCGCGTGCTCCGCCCCGGCGATGACGGCGCCCGCGAGGACCGCGGCCACGAGGTGCGCGGCGGCCATCGTCGGGCTCAGGGCGAGGTGCCCCATCGTCAGGCCGAGGGCGAGGTGGCCCGCGCCCTGGCCGAGCAGTAGCAGCGCGGCGACCGCCCGCGGCCCGGCCGTCCGGGGGCGCGCCGCGACCACGCCCAGGGCGACACAGGCGGCGGCGAGCAGCAGCACCGCGGTCACCGGGATCGACGGTGCCGGAGCGGCTGCCGACATGTCCATCGCCGACATGTCCATCCCGGGCATCGAATGCATCGCGTGCCCGCCCATGGCGTGCGCGGGCGCGGCGTGCCCCGTCATGGCGGACATGTCGTGCCCGGGCATCGAATGGCCGGGCGTCGTGGAACCGCTGCCGCGCATGGCGAACGCATGCGCGGTCAGGCTCGCCGCGAAGGAGACCGCGCCCACCGCCGCGCCACGGACCGTGGCTTCGGGGCTGGCGGGGCGGCGGAACACACGCGGAATACTACTCCCCGTAGGGGAGGCCTTCGGCGCGGGAACCGCAGGTCAGGCCCGGGCGGCGGCGAGGAACGCGCGGATCAGCGCGGGGTCCTTCACGCCGGGCGCCGACTCGACGCCGCTGGAGACGTCCACGCCCGACGGCCCGAAGGCGGCGATCAGCCCGGCCACGTTGTCCGGGCGCAGGCCGCCGGCGAGCAGCCAGTCGACGGTGGGCGGAACCGGCAGGTCCGCGGGGGAGAACGTCGTGCCGGAACCGGGCACCGTCGCGTCGATGAGCAGGCGCTCGTCGCCCGCGTGGCCCGCGGCGGTGAAGCGGGCGGCGGAGATCGCGCGGATGGTGCGGAAGCCGGCCTCGGCGGCGCGCGCGAAGTGGTCCTCGGGCTCGTCGCCGTGCAACTGGATCGTGCCGACGCCGGCCTCGCGGGCCAGCAGCAGAACCTCGTCGATCGGCTGGCGGCGGAAGACCCCGACGGTCTCGACGCCGTCCGGCACGCGCGCGACGAGGGGAGCGGCACCGTCGGCGGAGATCAGCCGGACGCTGCCGGGGGCGAAGACGAAGCCCACAGCGTCGGCGCCCGCCTCCACCGCGGCGTCCACGGTCTCGGGCGTCCGCAGCCCACACACCTTGACGAACACGGGCCGATACTAGGTCACGGCATGCCGGGGATGGCTCCCGGAGCCGCGGGCGCCGTCGGCACGGCCGCGGGGGGAGCGGTCGGGATCGGCATGGTGCACGGCGGGAACGTCGGGTTGTAGGGCGGCGTGCACAGCTGCATGGCGCAGTTCTTGCCGTTCCAGAACGGTGTCTGCCCCTGGGGGCACGGCTCGAGCGCGTTCGCGGTGCCGACCGAGATCGGGGCGACGAAGGTCGCCGAGACCAGGCCGAACGCGGCGAGGCCGGTGGCCAGCGCGCGGCTGCCGCGCGTGCGTCGGTGTGCCATGAGAAACCCCTTCTTCGCGAATATGAGTTTCAGACTAGCAATGCGGGCTGCGATCGCACAGCCGGATCAGGGGAGATCGCCGCCCGCGCCGCGGAGGAAGGCGCCGCTCACGGCCACGGCGGGGGCGGAGCTTTCGCCGGAGACCACGAGGGTCGCGAAGGCGAGGTCGCCGACGATGCCGGCGAACCAGCCGTGCGCGTGGGTGTTGTCGCCGAACTCCGCGGTACCGGTCTTGCCGCCGAGGCCCTCGATGTCGCGCAGGGCGGTCGCCGTCCCGGAGGTCACGGTCTCCCGCATCGCGGCGCGCAGCGCGTCCGCGACGCCCGGGTCGATCGGCTGGGGCTGCGTGTTCGCGGGGGCGGGCTCACCGTCGAACAGCGAGGGCCGGACCGTGTTGCGGGCGGCGAGGGAGGCCTCGACGACCGCGAGCCCGAAGGGTGAGGCGGTGACCCGGCCCTGGCCGATGGACTCCTCCACGCGCTCCGCGGGCGTGCGGGCGGCGGGGACGGAGCCGGTCACCGTCGTGATCCCGGGGAGCGTGAAGTCGACGCCCAGCCCGAACCGCTTCGCCGTATCCGTGAGGGCGGTGTCGCCGAGCTTGGTGCCGAGCCCCGCCATCGTGGTGTTGCAGGACTTCGCGAACGCGGTGTGCAGCGGCACGGTCCCGAGCGCGAACTCGTTCTCGTTGGGGATCGTGCGGTCGCCGAAGGTCGCGCGGCCGGGGCAGGCGAGCTGTGCGTCGGGCGTGGTGATCTTCGCGTCCAGCGCGGCGGCGGTGGTGATGGTCTTGAAGGTCGAGCCCGGCGCGTAGAGGCCCGTCAGCGCGACGGGGCCCTGCTTGTCGGCCGCGGCGTTCTGCGCCACCGCGAGGATCCCGCCGGTGGACGGGCGGATCGCGACGAGCATCGTCGCGCGCTTCTCCCCGGCGACGGCGGCGTTGGCTGCGCGCTGCAGCCCGGCGTCGAGCGTCGTGCGGACCGGCTGCACCGGCGCGGCGGGGAACGAGTCGACGAGCCGCAGTGGCTTCCCCTCTCCGTCGACGACGGTGACCGAGGCGCCGGCCGCGGCGTCGACGGCGCTGCGCCACCGCTCTTCGAGCCCGGAGACGACGGGCGCGCGCAGCACCGGCGCCGCGGTCAGCAGGCGGCCCTCCTCCCGGACGGTCACCCCGTCGATCCCGGTGAGCCTCCCGACCTTCTTCGCGTCCGCGGCGCGCAGCGAGATCACCGCGGTGGGGGAGTCCTTGCCCTCCACGGCCTTCCGTAGACCGGCGGCGGTCACCGACGGGTCGGCGGCGGCGAGCCGGGTGGCGAGGGCGTCGGCCGCGGAGGCGGCCTTCGCCGGGTCCAGGTTCACGACGGTGACCGTCTGCCAGGTCATGAACGGCGCGTTCTTCCGGTCCACGACCGGTGTGGTGTAGGGCTTCTCGTCGGCGTAGAGCAGGCGCGCGCCCTCGGCCGTCGCGTCGGGATGCACGACGGTCGGCGCCCAGGTCACCTTCCCGCCGCCCGCCGCGACCTTGGTGGTGAACCGCACGCCGTGCTTGCGCGGGAGTGCCCACGACCAGGTGAGCGTCCGGTCCTCACCGTCCTTGCCGGCGGAGACGGTCGGCGTGGCGTCGCCCATGCCGTCGAAGGTGGCCTGCAGCGCCGTCGAGGCGGACTCGGGATCGGAGGTGAGGTTGGCGGCGTGGGCGGCGTCGCGGCCCGAGAGTGCGGTCGCGAACTTGGTCACCACGTCGTCCTCCGAGCAGGCGACGAGGGACCCCGCGAGGGCGGCGGTCGCGAGGAGCGCCGCGCCGCTGCGGGCGGGCCGGGTCAGGACGGAACGCATGGACCCAGTCAACCCGCGCGCCGCGATACCCGCCAAAGAGCGAAACCGGCGTCGACGATAGCGATCCGCTATCACTGCTGGTCGAGAGGCACGCGAAGCGCGTCGACCGCGATCGCCGCGACCGTTCCGATGGCGGCGTCGACCCGCGGCAGGCTGGGATCGTTCCGCGCCGCGTGGGTGAACACCGCCACCGCGACGGGGTACTCGCCGGGGTAGGCGACCACCGCCACCTCGTTGCGGAGTGCGCCCAGCGTCCCCGTCTTCCCGGCGATCGACGGGGCGGAGCCGAAGCCCGAGGCGACGCGGTGCCGGAAGACCTGGCCCGCGAGCGCCGAGCGGGCGAACGCGCACTGCTCGGCCGACGCCGCCGCGTCGGACCAGACCGCGGCGAGCAGGGCGGTCATGTCCGCCGCCGTGGTCGCGCTGCCGAAGGTGGGGTCGTAGGCGCGGACGGGGCGCGCGAGGTCGTCGTCGGCGAGCGCCGCGAAGGCCTCGGCGACGGTGTGCGTATCGGTCTCCGCCATCATCGCCGCGTGGATCTCCGCGTCGCCGCCCACGATCCGGGTGCCGCGCAGGCCCAGATCGCGGGCGGTCGCCTGCACGGCCTCCAGGCCCACGAGACGCATCAGCACACCCGCCGCCGCGTTGTCGGAGACCGCGACCATCGAGCGCAGCAGGTCGCGCACGCTCATCGCGACGGGGTCGGACAGCGTCGCGATACCCGTCGGGCCGGGCGTCGCGGTCGCGGGGTCGACGAGCACTCGCGCGCGGGGATCGAGCCGTCCGTCGTCGACGGCGCGCGCCGCCGCGACCAGGAGCACCACCTTGTAGACCGACGCGGGCACGACGGGCTGCTCGCCGCCGACGGACAGCGCGGCGACGGGGTTCGACGGGTGCCCCACGACGCGCGCGTGCAGCCAGCCGTTGCACCCGGCATCGGCGAAGACGGCGTCGATCCGGTCGGCGGCGCTCACCGGCCCAGCCGCCACAGCACCGACTCGAGCCGCGCGGCGTCCGGGTGGTCGCGGCGGCCGAGGACTTTGACCCGCAGCGGGAAGTCCGTCGCCGGGCGCCGTGCGGTCCCGGCGGGGGCGTCCTCGCCGGCGGCGACGGGCGTGAACGCCAGGCCCGCGGCCACGGCGGCGTGCGCGGCGGCCTCGGTCTCGGTGATGAGCACCGTGGACGTGATGCCCCGCGCCGTGAGCCGGTCCAGCAGCAGGTCGGCCGCGGGCGGGTTCGCCGCGCGGGGCGGCAGCGCCACCGCCAGCGCGGACAGGTCGCGCAGGCGCGGCGACCGGAATCCCTCGGGCACCAGGAAGTCCCGCGGCAGCGCGATCACGGGACCCGACGGTGCGCCGTCCCCCAGGACGGGGTGCTCGACCACCGCGACGTCGAGCAGGTCCTCGGCGACCGCGCGGGCCAGCTGCGGCGAGGCGCCGGCCGAGAGGGTGAGCGGCGCACCGTCGATCCCGGGGGACAACGCGGCCGCGCACGCGGCGGCCACCTCGGAACCGAGCGCGTCGCAGAGCGCGACCCGGCGCTCCCCGGTCCCCGCGCCGAGCCGCGCCGCCTCCGCCACGAACCGGTCCGCGTCGCGGACCATGACGCGGGCCCGGGGGAGCAGCTCGCGCCCGGCGGGGGTGAGGTCGGCGCCCCGTCGGCTGCGGTCGATGAGCGTGACGCCCAGGGTCTCCTCGAGCCGGCGCAGGCCCGCCGAGACCGGCGGCTGGGTGATGCCGAGCCGGTCGGCGGCGCGGCCGAAGTGCTGCTCCTCGGCGACCGCGACGAAGAAGCGCAGGTGCCGGATGAGATCCATGCGCCGGAGTCTAGCCAGCCGAAACGCGCACGCGCGGCGGCGGGAAGCAGCACAATCGACAGGCGTGAGTGATGCCGTGGACGCCGAGATCGCGCTGATCCGCGACGCCCTGACCGCGCGGATGGGCGAGATCACCCGGTCGGTCGTCGCGTCGATCCGGCAGCAGATCCCCTTCTACGCGGACGCCGGCGCGGTCTCCGAGGAGATGGTGACCGCCGCGGTGCACGACAACCTCAGCTACATGGTGCGGGCGTTGACGGACACCACCTTCGACACCGCGCCCGCCGCCGCCACGGGCCGCACGCGCGCCGAGATCGGGGTGCCGCTCGCCGCGGTGATGCACGCCTACCGGATCGGCGTGCACCGCGTCTGGCAGGAGGTGCACGCCATCGCCGAGGCGCGGCCCGAGCTGAGCCGGCAGGCGCTGCTCTCGGCGACGCAGCACATGTGGGAGGCGCAGGACCAGTTCGTCGACGCGATGGCTGGCGCGCACCGCGACCGCACCACCGAGCAGGCGCTCGACGACGCCGCCGAACGCGCGGCGCTCGCGGAATACCTTCTGCAGGGGCGTATTCCGAGCGATCAGAGCCTGTGGGAGATCGCGACGATCCTGCGCATCCCCACGACCGGCCCGTACCTCGCGGTCGCGGCGGCCACCGTCGAGGTCGGGCGGGCCCCGCTGCCGGGCATCGCCGACCGGCTCCGCGCGATCGACGCCTACTCCGCCTGGCGGCTGCTGCCGGACCAGCAGATCGGCATCGTCCACGCGCCGACGCCGGCGGTGCGCACCGCCGTCATCGACCTGCTGCGCCGCGTCGCCGTGGCGCGGGTCGGCGTGAGCGCGCCGTTCGGCGACCTGCGCGACACCCCGCAGGGGCTCACCTTCGCGCGACGCGAGCTGGTCGGGCCGGGCACCGGCGTCTCGGTGTTCGACGGTTCCGTGCTCCGCACGGCCGCGATCGCCGCGCCCGAGACCACCGTCGACCTGGCGCGGGGCGTGCTGCACGGCCTGTACGAGCTGCCCGACGACGACCGCGAGCCGCTGTTCGCGACCTTCCGCGCGTGGGTCGCGCACGACGGCAACGTCAAGGACGCCGCGGCCGAACTGTTCGTGCACCCCAACACCGTCCGGCACCGCCTGCGCCGCGTCGAACAATTGACGGGCCGCTCGGTGGGCTCGCCGCGCGAGGTCGCGGAGCTGTGCCTGGCCTTCGAGGTCGACGCCCGCGTCCGGTTCCAGGTGGGCGCCTCGCGCGACGCGACGGCCTGAGGCGTCACCGGCGTCCACCTGCGCGGTCGCCGCTCGGCGGCACTGTCGCCGCGGGATGAAGGCTGGCAAAGCCCCGGAGTTGTGGAGCTGCAATTTCAAGCTGTGGTGATTGTGTTTCGTGACACCTCAGCGGGCGGAACAGTGTTTGCGTCACCATCGACGCCACAGGGTGTGCAGGGTCACTCTGTAAAGGACGAATCCGACACCCGCCCACGAAGGACCTCCGATGACGAACCTCGCCGAGAACCTCACCGACGCCGCCGCCTCGCACGCGGACACCATCGCCCTGAAGTGCGACGATCTCCAGTTCACCTACGCGGAGTTCGACGACGCCGCCGCGCGGTTCGCGACCTACCTCGCGGAGCAGGGCATCGCGCCGGGCGACCGGGTCGGCATCATGCTCCCCAACACCCCGGCCTTCGCCATCGTCTTCTACGGCATCATGCGGCGCGGCGCGGTCGCGGTGCCGATGAACCCGCTCCTCAAGGCGGCCGAGGTCGAGTACTACCTGGCGAACACCTCCGCCAAGGCGCTGTTCGCCACCCCGGTCTTCGCGGACGACGCCGAGGCCGGGGCGAAGGCAGCCGGCGCCGCCTGCCACTTCGGCGACGACGCGGCCCTCGCCACGCTCCTCGCGAAGTACGAGCCGACCGCGGCGGTCGAGCCCCGGGAACCGTCGGACACGGCGGTCATCCTGCACACCTCCGGCACCACCGGAAAGCCCAAGGGCGCCGAGCTGACGCACCAGGGGCTCGGCATGAACTGCGAGATCTCCGGCCGCACGCTGCTGCACCTGGGAACCGAGGACGTGGTGATGGGCTGCCTGCCGCTGTTCCACGTCTTCGGCCTCACGTGCGGCCTCAACGCCGCGGTGCGGTTCGCCTCGACGCTCACCCTGATCCCGCGGTTCGACCCGCGCAAGGCCATCGAGGTCATCCAGCGCGACCGCGTGACCGTCTTCCTGGGCGTGCCCACCATGTACGCCGCGCTGGTCGCCGCGCTGCAGCCCGGCGACGACGTCTCCTCGCTGCGGGCCTGCGGTTCGGGCGGCGCCGCCCTGCCGCTGCAGGTGATCGCCGACTTCGAGAAGGCCTTCAACGCGATCATCATGGAGGGCTACGGCCTCTCCGAGACCTCGCCCGTCGCCTGCTTCAACCACCCCGACAAGCCGCGCAAGCCCGGCACCATCGGCACCCCGATCGAGGGCGTCTTCATGCGCGTCGTCGACGACGCCGGCAAGGAGGTCCCGCAGGGCGAGCGCGGCGAGGTGCAGGTCCGCGGCCACAACATCATGAAGGGCTACTGGAATCTGCCCGAGGCCACCGCCGCCGCGATCGACGCCGACGGCTGGTTCTCGACCGGCGACATCGGCATCGTCGACGAGGAGGGCTACTTCTCGATCGTCGACCGCAAGAAGGAGATGATCATCCGCGGCGGCCTCAACGTGTACCCGCGCGAGCTCGAAGAGGTGCTGTACAGCCACCCCGAGATCGCCGAGGCCGCCGTCGTGGGCATCCCGCATGCCTCGCTCGGCGAGGAGGTCGGCGCCGCCGTCGCGCTCAAGGCCGGCAGCACGCTGACCGCCGAGGCGGTCCGCGACTTCGTGAAGGAGCGCGTCGCCTCCTACAAGTACCCGCGCCACGTCTGGCTGCTGGCCGAGCTGCCCAAGGGCGCCACCGGCAAGGTCCAGAAGCGCGACATCAGCATCCCGTCCGAGTACTCCGCCTGAAACCCGAACCTCCAGAGAGTCGAGGCACCGCCATGACCACCACGAACACCGACAACACTCCTGAGGACGAGTTCGGCGCCCCGCTCGACATGCTGCTCGTCAACTCGACGAAGTCCTTCGCCTCCCGCATGATGCCCAACGCCGCGTGGGCCCGGATGGCGCAGTCGCTCGCCGGCAAGCCCGTCACCGTCGCCGAGCGCGGCGCGGGACTGGTCAAGGAGCTCGGCCTCATCGCCGCCGGCAAGAGCCAGCGCGCCCCGAAGAAGGGCGACTTCCGCTTCTCCGACCCGGCGTGGAAGGAGAACCCGCTGCTGCGCCGCGTCGAGCAGGCCTACCTCGCCGCGTCGGACACCGCCGACCAGCTCTACGAGGACGCGGACCTCGACTGGAAGGACGCCGAGAAGATGCGGTTCGTCCTCGACAACGCGATCGAGGGCCTTTCGCCGACCAACAGCCCGCTGCTCAACCCGCTGGGCTGGAAGGCGCTCATCGACACGGGCGGCCTCTCCGCGCTCCGCGGCGCGAAGAACTTCGCGCGCGACATGTCCAGCACGCCCCGCATCCCGTCGATGATCGACCCCGACGCGTACACGGTGGGCGAGACGCTGGCGACGACGAAGGGCACCGTCGTCCTGCGGACCCGCATGTTCGAGCTGATCCACTACGCCCCGCAGACCAAGCAGGTGCGCGAGGTGCCGATCCTGCTGGTGCCGCCGGTGATCAACAAGTTCTACATCATGGACATCGCGCCGGGCCGCAGTCTCATCGAGTACTACGTCAAGGGCGGCCAGCAGGTCTTCGCGATCTCGTGGCGCAATCCGTCGGCGCGGCATCGGGACTGGGGCTTCGACGAGTACGGCGAGTCGATCGTCAAGGCCCTCGACGCCCTCGAGGTGATCACCGGCGCCGACAAGGCGAACATCTTCGCCACCTGCTCGGGCGGCATTCTCACCTCGATGATGATCTCCCACCTGTTCGCGACCGGCCACGGCGACCGGGTCGCCGGCCTCACCCTGGGCGTCACCGTCCTCGACCAGAGCCACGCCGGCCTCGGCTCGGCCCTGGCCAGCGAGCGTGGCGCCGAGGCCGCGATCCGCAGCTCGGCGAGCAAGGGCTACCTCGACGGTGCCGCCATGGCCGAGATGTTCGCCTGGCTCCGCCCGACGGACCTCGTCTGGCGGTACTGGGTGAACAACTACATCCAGGGCAAGTCGCCCGCGCCCTTCGACGTGCTGTTCTGGAACGCCGACACCACCCGGATGGCGGCGAACCTGCACAAGGACATGGTCACGATGGGCCTGAACAACACCCTGGTGACGCCGGGGGAGCAGATGATGATGGGCACCCCCGTCGACCTGTCGAAGGTCGAGTGCGACGCCTACGTGCTGGGCGGCATCTCCGACCACATCTGCCCGTGGCAGGCCACCGAGCGCAGCGCCGCGCTGCTGGGCAGCAAGGACAACACCTACGTGCTGTCGACGGCGGGCCACATCGCCGCGCTGGTCAACCCGCCCGGCAACCCGAAGTCGTCGTTCCGCACCGGCCCGGTGCTGCAGGACCAGACCCCCGAGGAGTGGTTCGAGGCCGCGGAGAAGCAGGCCGGCTCGTGGTGGCCGCACCACCTGGCCTGGCTGAACGAGCGCAGCGGCGCCGAGGTCGACGCGCCCGCCCAGCTCGGCGCCCCCGGTTACGAGCCGCTGGCCCCCGCGCCCGGCACCTTCGTGCACGAGAAGTGAGGACGTCCATGACCACCACGATCTCCACCCCCCAGGACCTGCTCGGCCTCGTCGGGCAGCCGCTCGGCACCACCGAGTGGATGACGATCGACCAGGAGCGCGTCAACCTCTTCGCCGACGCCACCGGTGACCACCAGTGGATCCACGTCGACCCGGAGAAGGCCGCCGCCGGGCCGTACGGGCGCACCATCGCCCACGGCTACCTCACGCTCTCGCTGGCCCCGCTGTTCATCGCCGAGGCGCTGGTGATCGAGAAGGTCCAGGCCGGCGTCAACTACGGCCTCAACAAGGTGCGCTTCCCGGCGCCCGTCCCCGTCGGAGCGCGGGTGCGTGCCGCCGTGGAACTCGCCGGGGCACAGGAGAAGCCGGCCGGGATCGAGGCCGTCATCCGCCTGACCTACGAGGTCGACGGTGCCGACCGTCCGGCGTGCATCGCCGAGACGGTGGTGTTGTACCGATGAGCGACGAGACGACGACGGGCGAGACGACGACCGAGGTCGAGCTGCCCGACGAGCTGATCGCCACCGGTGGGCAGCGGATCCGAGTGCGGTACCGGCCCGGCGTCGGCGTGCCCCTGGTGCTGTGCAACGGGATCGGCGCGAGCCTCGAGGTGCTGGACCCGTTCGTGGACGCCCTCGACCCGCAGCGCCCCGTGCTCCGGTTCGACGTGCCGGGCGTGGGCGAGTCGCCGACGTCGATCCTGCCGTACGGGTTCCCCTATCTCGCGTGGGTGCTGGGCCGGGTGCTCGACAAGCTGGACATCGGCGTCGTCGACATCCTCGGCCTCTCCTGGGGTGGGGCGCTGGCCCAGCAGTTCGCCTTCCAGAACCCGATGCGCTGCCGGCGCCTGATCCTGGTGTCCACCGGCACCGGCGCGATCATGGTGCCCGGCGACCCGCGGGTGCTCCGGAAGATGGTCACGCCGCGGCGGTTCCGCGATCCCGAGTACG
Organism: Tsukamurella tyrosinosolvens; assembly: GCF_900104775.1. Taxonomy (NCBI): domain Bacteria; kingdom Bacillati; phylum Actinomycetota; class Actinomycetes; order Mycobacteriales; family Tsukamurellaceae; genus Tsukamurella; species Tsukamurella tyrosinosolvens. The sequence goes on along the minus strand of NZ_FNSA01000003.1, from coordinate 4,794,923 downwards.
CGGCGCAGGTCGCGGGCGAGCTGTACGGCGGCGGGGTCCGTGACGATGGGATGGCCGTCGGCGAGACGTTCTCGCGGCAGATGCACGCCGGCTCGAAGATGGGCTACCTGCACCAGCTGCTGGCCGGCTCGGTGTGGACGTCGATCTTCGCGCTGCCGGTGATCCGGCAGAAGACGCTGCTCGTCTTCGGCGAGGACGACCCGATCATCCCCATGATCAACGGGCGGATCTTCGAGACGCTGCTGCCGCGGGCCACGCTGTACCGGCACGACGGCGGCCACGTGGACCTCGTGACCCGCTCCGACGTGCTGGCCCCGGTGATCGACGACTTCCTGGGGACGCCCCACCTGGGGAAGCGGCAGTGGCGCGGGCGGGTGGCCGGTCTGCTCACACCTGGCGACTGACCCTGGAATCATTCCAAAGTCGGGCGTACTCTATTTCGCATGAGTGAGGTGTACACGGCCGAGGACCGGCTGCGGGGCGTGGGTCTGCGGATCACCGCGCCCCGCGTCGCCGCCCTCGGCTACCTCGACGGACACCCGCACGCCACGGCCGACGACGTGGCCGAGTACCTGCGCGGCAGGCTCGGCACCGTCGCCACCCAGACCGTCTACGACGTGCTGCGCGTGTGCGCCGAGAAGGGCCTGCTCCGGCGCATCGAGCCCGCGGGCTCCGCGGTCCGGTACGAGGCGCGCGTCGCCGACAACCACCACCACCTGGTGTGCCGGTCGTGCGCGAAGATCGTCGACATCGACTGCGCCGTCGGCGCCGCGCCCTGCCTCACGGCCGACGACGACCACGGCTTCGTCATCGACGAGGCTGAGGTCACCTTCTGGGGCTACTGCCCCGACTGCGCCCCCTGATCCGCCGCCCGGCGCTGGATCGGAGCATCGCCCGGAGCCGGGTTGTGATCGGGACTACTGTCGTAGGGGAACGCCGCCCGGACCGGGCGGGCACCTACGCGAAGGAGCGCCGGATATGAGCTTGGACGTCGTCTACACCATCTCCTCGACCGCCACCGGTGGCGGCCGCGACGGGCACGTGAAGTCGGCCACCGGCCGCATCGACCTGGACACCCGGCCCCCGAAGGAGATGGGCGGCAACGGCGAGGGCACCAACCCGGAGGAGCTGTTCTCCGCCGGCTACGCGGCGTGCTTCCTGGGCGCGATCCGCGCCGTGGGCCGCAACGAGAAGGTCGCCGTCCCGGACGACACCACCGTCGACGTCACCGTCGGCTTCGGCAAGACCGAGTCCGGCTTCGGCATCAACGCCGCGATCAAGGCCACCCTCCCGGGCCTCGCCCAGGCGGATGCCGAGGCCCTCGTCGCCAAGGCGCACCAGCTGTGCCCGTACTCGAACGCGACGCGCGGCAACATCGACGTCGACCTGACCACCGCGGTCTGATCGGCACCTGAGCTCGCTACTGCGGCCCGCCGCCCTGGGATTCGTCTTCCTGGGCGGCGCGGTCGGCACCTTAGTGCGCGCCGAGGTGGGGCACTGGCTGCCGCACAGCCCCTTCGCCTGGTCCACCTTCACGGTCAACCTGCTCGGCGCGTTCCTCCTCGGCGGCATCGTCGAGGCTCTGTCCCAGCGGCCCGACGACGAGCGGCACCGCCGCGTCCGGCTGCTGCTCGGCACCGGCTTCTGCGGGGGCCTCACGACCTACAGCGCGTTCGCGCTGGACATCCACGATGCGGCCCCGGCCGTCGGCGCCCTGTACGCCGGTGCGACGGTGCTGCTCGGCCTTGTCGCGGCCCTCGCCGGTGCGGCGGTGGTGCGCCGATGACGACGCTCCTCATCGCGCTCGGCGGGGGATTCGGGGCCGTCCTGCGTTACCTGGTCGACGGTGCGCTGCGCGCCCGCCTGTCCTTCTGGGCGACCGCGGCGATCAACGTGTCCGGCTCGTTCGTGCTCGGCCTGCTCGCCGGGGCCGTCGCCGGCGGTGGGCTCGGCGGGACGGCGCTGGCGGTGCTCGGCACCGGTGTGTGCGGCGGCTACACGACCTTCAGCACCGCCACCGTCGAGACCCTGACCTTGTTTCGGGACAAGAACTACCGCGATGGTGCGCTGTACGGGCTGTCCACGCTGGTCGCGAGCGTCGTCGCGGTGTGGGGCGGCTACGCCCTCGGCGCCCTCTGACCTTCGGTGCGACTCTGCGCTTCGCGTGCGGCGTGTCGTCGCCGACACGCACCGAGGATCATCAGCTCCCGCTGCGCTCGACCGCGTACCGGTACACCGGGCGGGTGAGGGCCAGCGAGAACAGCATCAGGAACATCACGATGAGGGCGCCCCACATGGGGAGGCCCGCCAGCGGCGCGCCGTTGTGGTCGACGCCGAAACGGCTCACCGGATCGGTGTAGTCGCGGGCGTTGCCGAGCAGCACCGACGCGGCGGCGAGCAGGAAGCTCACGAACGCGGCGAGGCCGTAGAGCATCGTCGCCCAGCGTTGCCCGAACAGGGCGAAGAGTCCCGTGAAGGCCATCGCCGCGACGGCGACGAGCCCGGCGATCGCGATGATCAGGATCGTGATCGTGCGTACGCCCAGGGGCGACGCGGGGAAGTTCCCCGGGTAGCCGGTGGTGCCGAGCAGCGCCGAGCACTGGATGATCGCGGTCACGTACAGGGCGATGGCCCCCGCGCCCGCGGCGAGCGAGACGAGGACCCACAGCCACATCGCGCCGGGGCGGCGCACGCTCGCCACTACGCGAGCTTCGCCTTGACGGCGGACGAGAGGCGCTTGCCGTCCGCGGCGCCCGCCGCCTTCGCGTTGGCGACCTTCATGACCTGGCCCATCTGGCGCACCGTCGGGGCCTCGCCGAGCTCGGCGGTCACCTCCGCGATCGCGGCGTCGACGAGGGCGTTCAGCTCGTCGTCGCCGAGCTGCTTCGGCAGGTAGCGGGACATGACCTCGGCCTCGGCGCGCTCCTTGGCGGCCAGCTCGTCGCGGCCGTTGGCCTCGAAGATCTCGGCGGCCTCGCCGCGCTTCTTCACCTCGCGCGCGACGACCTTCAGGAACTCCTCGTCGGTCAGCGCGTGCGCCGTGCCGGAGGTCTCCTCGTTCTGGATCGCCGAGAGCAGCATGCGCAGCGTGCCGGTGACCAGGGTGTCCTTGGCCTTCATCGCGGTCTTGAGGTCGTCGCGGATAGCTGCCTTCACTTCTGACATGACGTCCAAGTTACGCGGTGTGCGCGGGTGCGGCTGCTGAGTATCCTGGGGGAATGGCAGTTCATCCTCTTCTCCGTGCCGGAGCCGGCCTCGCGGGCGCGGGCGTCGCGTCCATCGCGTACGCCACCGTCTTCGAGCGCAACGCCTTCACGCTGCGCGAGCACACGCTGCCGATCCTGCCGCCGGGCACGCCGACGCTGCGGATCCTGCACATCTCGGACCTGCACATGACGCCCGGTCAGCGGCTCAAGCAGGGCTGGGTGCGTGAGCTGGCGGCGCTGGAGCCGGACCTGGTGGTGAACACGGGCGACAACCTGTCGCACCCGCGGGCGGTCCCGTCGGTGGTGCAGACCCTCGATCCGCTGCTCGCCCGGCCGGGCCTGTTCGTCTTCGGCTCCAACGACTACTTCGGGCCGACGCCGAAGAACCCGGCCAAGTACTTCGACAAGGACCACGAGCGCAAGCACGGCGACCCGCTGCCCTGGCAGGACCTGCGGGCGGCGTTCTCCGAGCGCGGCTGGCTGGACGCCACGCACGCGGTGCGGCGCCTCGAGGCGGGCGGCGTCACCATCTCCGTCGCGGGCGTCGACGATCCGCACATCGAGCGGGACCGGTACGAGACGATCGCCGGTCGCGCCGACGAGTCCGTCGACCTGCGGCTCGCCCTGACCCACTCGCCGGAGCCGCGCGTGCTCGACCGGTTCGCCGCCGACGGCTACGACCTCGCCCTCGCCGGCCACACGCACGGCGGGCAGCTGTGCCTGCCGGTGTACGGCGCTCTCATCACCAACTGCGGCCTGGACCGGTCGCGGGTGAAGGGCGCCTCGGCGTGGGGCGCGCACATGAAGCTGCACGTGAGCGCCGGCCTCGGCACGTCGCCGTGGGCGCCGTTCCGCACCTTCTGCCGCCCGGAGGCCTCGCTGCTCACCCTCGTCGGCGCCCCGGTGCGCGACCGGGAGGTCGAGCTGGGGCCCGTCGTCGCGCCGGAGGCGGTACAGGCCTGACCTGCCGATTTCCTGCCCGACGGTGGCTGTAGTAATCTATTGCAGGTTGTCACCACGGGGTGTGGCGCAGCTTGGTAGCGCGCTTCGTTCGGGACGAAGAGGTCGTGGGTTCGAATCCCGCCACCCCGACTCGTTGGTTGAGACGACAGCAGGGCCCCTGATCAGTGGAAACACTGGCCAGGGGCCTTACTTGTTGGTTGGGACCTTGGGCGTCGGGGCGGATCGAGGAGTGGGATGGACATGGCTCCTGAACCAGAGCCCTTTCTGCGGATCAAGCTCACGGCAGACGCGGACGCACCCTTCACGGTCATGTTCGAACCGAGCGGGATGACGTACGACTTCAGCGGTGGGCAGTTCATGGTGGCCGATGTCGTGGAGCCCCGTGGCAACGAACTCGAAATAGCTCATTGGCAGGGCGGGGTCTCCGTCTGGGCGCCGGGCGGAGTGATCACACGCGACGCTGATGGACAGGAACTGCACCGGCTCGACTAGCGGCTGTTGCGAGGTCGTTGGGCGGCGGTTCTCCCCTTCACCCCGGAAGTCCTGGGGTGGTCGAGACGACAGCAGTGGCGTGGATCTGATCGCCCCGACCTATTCGGATTGATCCCAGGCGACATGTGGCAGTGAGAGATACACGCCAGCTGTGCACGAAGGTGCAATCGATTCGACGGCTGCGAGTATGGCTGCCGCGCGCGATGCGCGGTTGGCGGCGCGGTCCTCGAACCATTTCGAGTGCACTTCAACGAGGATGTCCAGGTCGAAACGGTCGAAGGGCGAGGGGTCGTGGAAGCGGATGATCACGTCCCCCGGTTGCAAGTCGCCGTCGTACGGCTCATCGCTGCATTCGACGGCGACCGACACCTGATGCGGCAGCTCTGACGACAACCTGCGTTTCTGCGGGTCGGTGACATTCGGTGAGCACGTGATGTCGACGAGAGGCATGGACCAAGTATGACTGCGAAACCTCCTCGACCAGGTGCGACGACCGTGACACCATCGCAGCATGGCTGATGACCGGGTACAGCTGAGGTCGATCTCGCAGGGGAACCCGCGGGGCGCCGGGCAGGACGATCTGCCGGCGCTGCTGCGCAGGTTCGCCGAGACGGTCGAAGCGCTGGGCACGATCGAGGTGGAGGACCTCGTCATGCACGACGAGATCACCGAGGACGGGAGCTGGCTCAGCTTCACGCTCTATTACTCCAAGCCGCGCCTCGCGGCCGTGCCCAACGACTGACGCCGGGCGGATCCACCGCCGGCGGACGAACTCATCGGTGTGTCTGTTTCGTGAAGACGGTTGACGCAGATACCCCCAGGGGGTATAAATCAAAGTACCCTCAGGGGGTACCAGCACGGTCGATCCGCCGCGCACGCAGACCGAAGGAGCACGTCATGGACCACAGTGCACACACCGCCGCACCGTTCCCGCAGGGGCTGCAGACCGCGGAGCAGGGCTACCGCATCACCCCGTCGCTGACGATCCTCGACGCCGGGCGCACCCGCGTCGAGTTCGCGATCTTCGGTCCCGATGACGCTCCCGTCACCGCCTTCGACGTGCAGCACGACCGGAAGCTGCACTTCATCGCCGTCCAGCGCGACACCAGCGGCTTCCAGCACGTGCACCCCGTCATGGACGCGACCGGCACGTGGTCGGTCGAGCTGGACCTCACCCCGGGCGTCTGGCGCTTCTTCGCCGACATCGTGCCGACGGCGCTCGGCACCGGCATCGTGCTCGGCGCGGACGTCGCCGTCCCCGGCGACTACCGCCCCCGCGACCTGCTCGAGCGCCGCACAGTCTCGACGGTCGACGATTACGTCGTCACGCTCGACGGTGCGCTCCTGCCGGGCGAGGCCGGCGAGCTCCGCGCCCGCATCACCCGCGGCGGCATCCCGGTCACGGACCTGCAGCCCTACCTCGCGGCCTACGGCCACCTCGTCGCGCTGCGCGCCGGCGACCTCGCCTTCCTGCACGTCCACCCCGAGGGCGGCCCGACGGATCCGGCGACTCCCGCCGGTCCCGACATCCGTTTCCATGCCATGGCCCCGTCGGCGGGCACGTACCGGCTGTTCCTCGACTTCCAGCACGCCGGCACCGTGCGGACCGCGGACTTCACCCTGGTGGCCGGCGAGCCCGCCTCCGCCGCCCAGGAGCCCGCCGCCGACGCCGCCGACGCCGTCGACGCCGTCGACGCCGGGCGCGACGAGCCCGTCGCGCACGCCGGCCCGCACAGCGCCCACCACGGTGCGCACCACCACTGACCAACCTTCGACACCACCAGGAGACACCGTGGGTCCCTTCGCGCACCGCGATTTCCGGCTGCTGTTCAGCGCGCAGATCGTCGCGCTCGTCGGCACCGGCCTGACGACCGTCGCGCTGGGCCTCCTCGCCTACGAGATCGCGGGCTCCGCGGCCGCCGTCGTGCTCGGCACCGCCCTGACGATCAAGATGGTGCTGTACGTCGTCATCGCGCCGCTGGCCGCGGCGTACGTCGACCGGCTCCCGCGCCGGGCCTTCCTGGTGGCGCTCGACGTCGTGCGCGCGGCCATCGTCCTCGCCCTGCCCTTCGTCACCGAGGTCTGGCAGATCTACGTGCTCATCGGCGCCCTGCAGGCGGCGTCGGCGGCCTTCACCCCCACCTTCCAGGCCGTCATCCCGGACATCATCACCGACGAGCGCGAGTACACCACAGCGCTGTCCGCATCCCAGGTCGCCTACACGATGGAGAGTCTCGTCAGCCCGGTCGTCGCCGCCCTCGCGCTGCTCCTCATCGACTTCGACGTCCTGTTCGTCGGCACCGCAGTCGGTTTCGTGGTCTCCGCGTTCCTCGTCCTCCGCGCGACGGTGCCCGACGCGCGCCAGGCGCCGACGGGCAGCCCAGCCGACCGGATCCTCTCCGGCGTAAGGCTCTTCGCCCGCACCCCGAGCCTGCGGGGCGTCTTCGCCGTGAACTTCGCGGTGGCCGCAGCGGGTTCGATCGTGGTGGTCAACACCGTCAACTACGTCCGCGACCGGCTGGGCGGCAGCGAATCCCAGGTCGCGTGGATGCTCGCCGCGTCCGGCGGCGGCACCCTGCTCGTGGCGCTGGCCGTCCCGCGCCTGCTGGACCGGTTCACCGAGCGGTCCGTGATGCTCAAGGGCGCAACGCTGCTCACCGCGGCGGCCGCGGGCGCCGTCGCGATGGCCGCCGCCGACACCCCGTCGTGGGCGCTGACCGCGGTGGTCTGGTTCGCCAGCGGCGCCGGCTCGGCGATGGCCATCACGCCCACCGGCAAGGTGCTGCGCGCCGCCGCGGCTCCGAGCGACGTGGCCGCAGTCTTCGCCGCGCAGTTCTCCCTCTCGCACCTCGCGTGGCTCGTCGCCTACCCGATCGCGGGCTGGGGCGCGAACCGTTTCGGGCTCGTCCCCGCGTGGGCGCTCCTCGCCGGAATCGCCGCCGCCGGAGCGATCCTCGCACCCGCCCTGTGGCGCCGAGCGCCGGCGACACTCCCAGCGCCAGCCACCGCGGAGGCGACCGTGACGGCACCGTCGGACACGGCGGACGACACCTCGGAGCGCGAGCCGGCGCTGGTGCCCGGTAGCGCCGCGTGGCGGCACACCGCCGCCGCAGGCGGCACGCTCACCGAATGCCAGTGCACCTGCGCCCAGGCCGCCTGACCGCCGCCCATCCGGCAGCGGTCACCAGGCCGCGACGAACCCCGCGAGAAGTACTGCGAACGCGCCGATCTCGGCGACGATGAGCGCCACCATGAAGCCCCGCACCCCGGGCGCGGGCGAGGCGAGCTGGTTCTCGGTGTCGCGGCGCGCGCCGTGCCAGCAGTAGCTGCCGATCGCCGCGACGAAGAAGAACACCAGGACCGCGGCCGCCGTCAGGTCCACCCACTGCGGCCACGCGCTGAGCTCCACGAACACCGCCGCCAGCGCGATGGCGAAGGAGTACAGCAGCGCGGCGCGGTGGGCGATGTCCACGTAGACGTGCGCGTGATGCTCCGGGGAGGTCATGATCCCGTGGTACTTCCACACCCCGAGCGCCAGCGCCCACAGGAACACGAGCCCGGAGGCGAGCAGGGTCAGCCGGGTGTCGAGGCCCAGCGCGGCGGCGTCGATCGTCATGCGTGCGCGCGACCGAGGACCAGCGGCGACGTCGGGATCGGTACCCAGGCGGGCGCCAGCATCCGGTCCTCGACGGTCGTCACGGCGAAGCCGGCGCCGCTGATCAGGCCGACGGCGTCGCGGTGCGCGTGGCAGTTCCCGAACAGCCGCGGCCAGACGGTGGCGTCCGCCGCCTTCTGCAGGCCCTCCAGCATCCCGCCGCGCGCGGCGACGTGCTCGAGGAAACGGAGCTCGCCGTCGGGCCGCAGGACGCCGCGGACCTGCCGGACCGCGCCCTCGGGGTCGGGCAGCGAGCACAGCACCAGGCTGAACACGACGGCGTCGAAGGGCTCGTCGGCGACGTACTCGTCGAGCCGCTCGGGGCGCACCTCGACGCGCGCGTCCGCCACGGCCGACGCCTCGGCGCGCAGGGCGTCCTCCGGCTCCAGCGCGACGACGGCGGTGACCTCGGGCGGGTACAGCGCGAAGTTCGTTCCGGTGCCCGCGCCCACCTCCAGCACGCGACCCGACAGGCCGGCCAGGTTGCGCCGCCGCAGCTCGGTGACCAGCGGCGGCTCGTTGCGCACCAGCCGCGGCCACATCCTCACGAAGAACGAATCGCCCATGCTCCATGAGTACCGCATGGCGGCCTCCGCGGCGGCGTTCCGGCGGATGCGACTACCGGCCGCCCCGCTCAGCCTGGTAAACCCTTGGGAATGACCACCCTGGAGGTACCCGCGCAGTTCGCCCGCAGCGGCGGCGGGTTCGATTCGCTGCCCGCCGCGGAGGGCCGCTGGGCGCCCGGCACCCTGTCGGGCCCCGCGATCGCGGGCCTGCTGGCGCAGGTCCTCGACACCGAGTTCGGCGAGGGCCTCGTGGGGACCCGCTGGCACTGCGACATGTTCCGCATGGTCCGCTCCGGCCACCTGGACGTCCGCACGCGCCTCGTCCGCTCGGGCCGCCGCATCCGCGTCGCGGAGGCGGAGATCATCCAGAACGACAAGACCGTCGTCCGCGCCGCCGTCACGTTCTACCACCGGGCCCCGCAGCCCGACGGTGTCGTCTGGTCCGATCCGCACGTGCCCGCCCCGCCGCCACCCGAGGCGCCGCGCCTCGCGATGGCCGGCGGCAGCGGCGACTACGTCTCGTCCGACACCCCGGAGCACTGGGCCACCGCCGAGCGCAAGCGCGTCTGGACCCGCGGCTGGCGCGTCCTCGACGGCGAGGAGACCACGCCCTTCGCCCGCGCCGCGATGGTCTCCGACTGCACCAACCTGGTGACCGGCATGGGCACCGGCGGCGTCGAGACCATCAACGGCGACGTCTCCATGGCCATCGCCCGCGCACCCCGCGGCGACGAGATCGGCTTGGAGGCCGACCAGTTCGTCATCGTCGACGGCATCAGCATCTCCTCGGCGAGCATGTTCGACCGCGACGGCCGGTTCGGCGTCTGCACCGTCACCGGGGTCGCCACCGGCTCCGCCGTCCACGGGCCCACGTCGTCATGAGCGTCCTCGTCAGCCGGCAGGGACCGGTCACCGTCGTCGAGATCGACCGGCCCGGCGTGCGCAACGCCGTCGACCGCGCCACCGCCGAGGCCCTCGCCGACGCCTTCCGCGCCTTCGACGCCGACCCGGATGCCGCCGTCGCCGTGCTGCACGGGCGCGGCGGGACCTTCTGCGCGGGAGCCGATCTCAAGGCCGTCGCCGCCGGCACCCCGAACCGCGTCGAGCCCGACGGGGACGCGCCGATGGGAATCTCGCGGATGCGCCTGAGCAAGCCCGTCATCGCCGCGATCGAGGGGCACGCCGTGGCCGGCGGCCTCGAGCTGGCCATCTGGGCGGACCTGCGCGTCGCCGCCACCGATGCGGTCCTCGGCGTCTTCTGCCGCCGCTGGGGCGTGCCGCTCATCGACGGCGGCACCGTGCGGCTGCCCCGGCTCATCGGGGCGAGTCGCGCGATGGACCTCATCCTCACCGGGCGTCCCGTCGACGCGGCGGAGGCCGAGCGGATCGGCCTGGTCAACCGCACCGTCGAACCCGGAACGGCACTGGAGGCCGCCGTCGAACTCGGACGGCAGCTCGCCGGATTCCCGCAGACCTGCCTGCGCAACGACCGGCTCTCGATGCTCGAGGCCGAGACGAAACCGGAGGCTGAGGCGCTCGGGATCGAGTACCGGTACGGCCTCAAGTCGCTCCTCGACGGGGCCGTGGAAGGCGCCACCCGGTTCTCCGACGGTGCCGGCCGGCACGGCGCGTTCCACGACGAATGACCGCTGCGCGGCGGCGACGAATCGTCGAGTAACGGACACGCAACAGTCACCTGTAATTCGTCACACCGGTCACAGCCGCCACCTACTGTGCAGGTGAACGGTCCACCTAGGGTCAAGCGGGTGGACCGTCGAGAGCCGCACCGCGGCGCATTGCCGCACACCCGATTGCGGCGGAAAGTAGGGAAACATCATGGGGCTCGCCGGCGTCCGCAGCGAACTCGACGATCTCACCGCCCAGCTCACGATCATCGCCGCGTCCATCGGCCGCACCGGCGACGATCTCCAGATCGACGCCCGCAGCCTGCACGAGACCGGCTCGTGCGACGCGGTCAACTCCATCGCCCGCCGCCTCGACGACCAGGGGCTGCAGCTGCGCCGCCTGCAGGCGCGCATCACCCGGGTCGTCGACTCGCTGGCCTGATCAGCCCCGACCGATCCGCATCGCGGCGAGCCACGCGCGGAAGTCCGCGTACGCCGCGGTGAGGTCGTCCGCCGGCCAATCCTCCGGCCGCAGCTCCGGCGGCAGCAGCGGGTCGCGGTACAGGTGCCGCACCACCGACACCATCGTCAGGAAGCGCGCCTGCCCGTCGTCGCCGGCGTCGGCGATCGCGCCCAGCAGCGCGTGCCCGTGCCGGGACCACTCCGGCAGGTCCCACAGCGTGCTCGCCAGGTCGACGGGGTCGTCGTCCGGCCGCGCGGTGAAGCGCGTGGTCACCTGCCGCACCGAGGCGGGCAGCGGCCGGTCGAGGTTCGCGGGCCGCATCCACACGCCCTCGCGCAGTTCCGCGAGCCGCAGGCGGGTCATCTCGGTGCGCAGCTCGGCGCGATCGCCGGCGCTGCGCCCACTGGTCGTGACGATCGCCGTCTCCCACGTCCCGTCCCAGGGCAGCATCGTGGGGGAGTCCGTGCGCGCCTGGCGCCGGGCGAGGCGATCCGACAGCGCGTAGAGCCCGCCGTCGCGCACCAGGTCGCCCGCGGACACCATGCGCGACATCGCCGCCCGCGTCGTGGATTCTGAGACCCCGAACAGTCGCATCGCCGCGACGATCTCGCGCCCTTCCAGCTCCGGCGGGTGCGCGCCCAGCAGCAGGCTCAGCACGGCCGAGCGCGCGGAGACCGTCGTGGTGAGGGGCGTGGACATCGGCTCGACGCTACACCGCGGTGGTGTGGTCGCCCGGGTGAGCGGCGGGGGCGGGGCGGGCGCGGGTGATGGCATCGCGGAACTGCACGGGGACGAGCTCGCGGATCTGCCCGGGGGAGAGGGGGCTGACGGTGCCGCGTCGTCGTGACTCTCGGATTCTGTCCGGTTCGGACAGGGCGCCGCGCGGGACGGCGCTGCGCCCGGCCTCGCGCGCGACGGCTCCGCGGACTCCCGGTGAGCGAGCGGCGGCTGTCGATCGGTAGGCGGCCTGGGCAGGTGGGGTTGCTCACGGCTCGGGTTGCCGTGTCCCGTCGACCAGTCTCCGTCGTCCCCCGCGCGGCACCGAAAGGAGGCTCCGGCGTTCGCTCCCCCACGGAACGCCGTGCGTGCGGTGGGGGCACAGTCGTCCCCCGCGCGGCGCCGATTCCCCCACGAGACGCCAGGTCTCCCATGCCTAACGCCGGTTCCCCCACAAGACGCCGGGTCTCCCACACCCGACGCCGATCGCGGGCGGCGTCATCTCCGTGCGGCACCGCTCTGCTCGTCCGAATGCTCAGGCGCGAAGACGGCGCAGTGTCCGAACCGGACAGAATCCGAGAGTGGTGTGAACGCGAGAGGCAAGGGCTCAGCCCTGAGCCCCCTCGTCCCTCGCGACCTGTCGGGCGGTCGAGTGGGCGGGTGGGCCGCCCAACTCGAGGTCATTGCAGATCTGGTGCGACTGTCGCTGATATGCAACACTGAGGAGAACGGCCCGAGCGGGCCGCGCACCGTCGAACGAAGGAGCAGGCGTGCCCACCCACGAAGTGACCAACCAGGTGCCGCCGCTGCTCGGCTTCAACACCGCCGAGACCCCGATGATCGACGACGCGCTGCGGCGCGCCCACGTCGACGCGACGCAACTGGACGCGATCCACGCCCTCGGTGCCCTCGGCGGCACGGCCGAGGCGCTGGAGTGGGGCGACCTCGCCGAGGCGCACCCGCCCGTCCTGAAGACCCACGACCGGTACGGCAACCGCATCGACGAGGTGGTCTACGACCCCGCGTACCACCGCCTGATGACGGTCGCCGTCGAGCACGGCCTGCACGCCGCGCCGTGGGCCGAGGCCGACCCGAACGCGCACCTGGTGCGCGCTGCGAAGTTCAGCGTGTGGGGCCACGTCGACGCCGGGCACGGTTGCCCGATCTCCATGACCTACGCCGTCGTGCCCGCGCTGCGCGCCAACGCCGAGCTCGCCGCGCAGTACGAGCCGCTGCTCACCGCGAAGGAGTACGACTTCGGCCTGCGGGCGCCGCTGGGCAAGCGCGGCCTCATCGCCGGCATGTCGATGACGGAGAAGCAGGGCGGCTCGGACGTCCGGGCCAACACCACCCGTGCGATCCCGCAATCCGATGGCACGTACCGGATCACGGGCCACAAGTGGTTCACCTCCGCGCCGATGTCGGACCTGTTCCTCACCCTCGCGCAGACCGAATCGGGCGTCTCCTGCTTCTTCATCCCGCGCGTGCTGCCCGACGGGACGCGCAACGTCTTCGCCCTGCAGCGCCTCAAGGACAAGCTGGGCAACCACTCCAACGCCAGCAGCGAGGTCGAGTACGACGACACCGTCGGCTGGCTCGTCGGCGAGGAGGGGCGCGGCGTCCGCACCATCGTCGAGATGGTGAACATGACCCGCCTCGACTGCGTGCTCGGCACCGCCACCGGCATGCGCGCCGGGCTCGCGCAGGCCGCGCATCACGCCGCGCACCGCAAGGCCTTCGGCGCGGACCTCATCGACCAGCCGCTCATGCGCAACGTGCTCGCCGACCTCGCCGTCGAGGCCGAGGGCGCCACCACCGCCGGGCTCTGGCTCGCGGGCCTCACCGACCGCTCGGTCGCGGGCGACGAGGACGCGTCCCTGCTGCGCCGGATCGCCTTGGCGGTCACCAAGTACCACGTGTGCAAGCGCGGCCCGATCCATGCCGCCGAGGCCCTGGAGTGCCTGGGCGGCAACGGCTACATCGAGGACTCGCGGATGCCCCGCCTGTACCGCGAGGCGCCGCTGCTCTCCGTGTGGGAGGGCTCCGGCAACGTGGCGGCCCTCGACGTGCTGCGCGCGATGGCCCGCGAGCCGCAGTCCGTCGCCGCCTTCTTCGCGGAGCTCGACGCCGCCGCGGGCGCCGACTCGTTCTACGACGAGGCCGTCGCGAAGCTCAAGGGCGCGTTCGGCGCTCTCGACCTCACGGACCAGGCCGCGCTGCAGTTCGGCGCCCGCCGCCTCGTCGGCGACATGGCGTCCGCGCTGCAGGGCTCGCTGCTCGTGCGCTACGGGCACCCCGCCGTCGCGGACGCCTACACCCGCACCCGCCTCACGGGCGACCGCGGCGACGTCTTCGGCACCCTCCCGCAGGGCGTCGACACCGCCGCGATCCTGGACCGCGCCACGCCGAAGATCGGCTGATCGGGCGACCGGCGGATCCGCCGGTCAGGAGGCGAGAACCGCCGTCGCCGAGGTGGACGGCGCGTCCCGGCTCGTCAGTTGCCCGGGGGCTCCGGCGCCGGGGTCTCGACCGGGCCGCCGCCCTGCCCACCCGCGCCGGGGATGGTGAACTGGCCGAAGCCGGGGATCGTGATGGTGGTGCCGCCCGGCCCCGTCTGCACACCCGGCGCCGACGGGTTCGACGGTGCCGGCGCGATCCCGTTCGACAGGTTCAGCGTGATCGTCGAGCCCGGCTGGCTGAAGCCCGACGGCGACGTGGAGACGACGGTGCCGTTGGCCGCGGAGTTGTTGACCCACGCCACGGTGGTCTTGAAGCCCGCCGCCTCGACGCGGGACCTCGCCGCCGCCTGGGAGAGTCCGATGACGTTGGGGATCTTGCCCGGGCCGAAGCCGTCCTTGTACTTCGGGTCCACGGGCGGGAGCGAGATCGGGCCGTAGATCGTCGAGATCGGCTTGAGCGCGGTGTACCAGGCCGTCGCCGGCTCGTTGCCGCCGTAGACGTTGCCGTCGCCGCACGGGCGCAGCGGGCTGGTGCAGATGGGCCCGGGGGAGTTGCCGTCGTTGTAGACGTAGCTGGCACCCGCGTACTGGTTCGTGTACGCGAGGAACGCCGAGGAGCGGAACGTCTCGGTGGTGCCCGTCTTACCGGACAGCGGCAGCGTCCAGCCCGCGCGCGACGCCGCGCCGGCCGACGTACCCGCGCCGCGGTCGTCGGCGCTGAGCGCGTTCGCGAGGGTGTTCGCGAGGCCCTTCTCGATGACCTGCTCGCACTTCTCCGACTTGTAGGGCACCGGCGTGGTCTCCGGCTTCCCGTCGGCCCCGACGGTCTGGATGCCGTCGCTGTTGCGCTTGGGCTGCGTGATCGACTGGATCGGATTCGCCGGGCACCAGACGCCCCCGGAGGCCAGGGTGGCGGACACGTTCGTCAGCTCCAGTGCGCTCACGGCGGTCGGGCCGAGCGTGAACGACGCCAGGTTCTGCTTCTTGAACATGTCGGCGAGGCTGTCGTTGCCGAAGCCCGAGCTGCCCGGCTGGGTGTAGGAGCGCAGGCCCAGCTTGACCGCCATGTCGACGACCGGGGTCACGCCCACCTGCTCGATGAGCTTGATGAACGGGGTGTTCGGCGACGTGGCGAGCGCCTGCGTCAGCGACATCGAATAGGGATACGGGCCGGCGTTCTTCACACAGTACGAGTCCGACGGACAACCGGCGTAGCCACCGTGGCCCATGCCCTTGACCTGCACCGTCGACGGGACCGTCACGTTGGTGTCGAGGCCCATGCCCTTCTCCATCGCCGCGGCGACGGTGAAGATCTTGAAGGTCGAGCCGGCGCCGTCGCCGACCTGGGCGAAGGGTTCCGGCTGGACGGTCTGCCGCTTGCCCACGTCCAGGCCGTAGACGCGGGAGGAGTTCATCGCGACGATGTCGTGCGAGGTCTCGCCCGGTTTGATCACGTTCATGACCTGCGCGACGTTCGAGAGCGTGGGGCTCGCGGTGGTGTTGAGCGCGGCCTGCACCGAGTCCTGCACCCGCGGGTCCAGCGTGGTGCGGATCGTGTAGCCGCCGCGCATCACCGTCTCCTTGGGGATGCCCGCCTCGGAGAGGTACTGCAGCACGTAGTCGCAGAAGTAGCCGCGGTTCGCGACCGCGGAGATGCAGCCGCCCGGGAGGGTGTTGGGCCGCGGCAGCACGCCGAGCGGGGTCCGCTTGGCGGCCTCGTACTCGGCCGCCTTGTCCGGGAAGTTCGCCACGAGGGTGTCGAGGACGGTGTTGCGGCGGTCGATCACGCCCTGCGGATTGGCGTAGGGGTTGAGCGACGAGCTCGACTGCACCATGCCGGCGAGCATCGCCGACTCCTGGATGTTCAGCTGCGCGGCGCGCTTGCCGAAGTAGGTCTGCGCGGCCACCTCGATGCCGTACGCGCCGTTGCCGAAGGGCACGAGGTTGAGGTACCGCGCCAGGATCTGCTCCTTGGCGATCACCTTCGCGCGCGCGTCGTCGACGCCGTGCTCCTCCTTCGCGCGCTCGGTGAGCGTGCGCTCGAGGGTCAGCGCCATCCGCACCTCGCGGAGCTTGCGCGCCGGGGTGGTGGCGACGGCCGCGCGCCGGTCCGCGTCGGATTTCGCGAGAACGAGCAGCTGGTAGTTCTTGATGTACTGCTGATCCAGCGTGGACGCGCCCTGCTGCACCTCGCCCGCGGACTGGTTCTTGAGGAAGGCGCGCACGGTGCCCTGGTAGTCGACGCCGTCGTGCTCCATGAACCGCTTGTCCTCGATCGAGATGATCGAGCGCACCATGTCGGGCGAGATCTGATCGAAGGGGACCTGCACGCGGCGCTGGTCGTAGAGGTAGGCCATGGGCGCACCGGTCGCGTCGGAGACGGTGGTGACCTCGGGGACCTGGCCCTCGAGCAGTTCGGAACTGATGTTGTCGACGGTGTCCGCGGCGCGGTTGGAGATCAACCCCAGCCCGCCGACGTAGGGGAACAGGACGCCGGCGACCAGCAGTCCGGCCAGCAGGACACAGCCGGCCAGCTTCGCGATCACTCCGGGTTTCGACACGGTCACCAGGATACGTGCCGACCCGCCGTGAACCCCGGTCCCGACGCGCCGACCAGGCGATCGGTACGGGCGTGCTGGATTTCTTGGACCACTGTTCGAATTCCCTCGGCCCTCGACTTGTTTCCGTCGTGTGATTCAGGTAACACTATTGCAGACGATGTGGCGAGCACCTCGATCGGCCCCCCGCACACCACCGGGAAGGGCCGTCACCGGGTCCGGGCCGCACCACGCGAAAGGGGAGTCACATGACAAGTGCACGCGTTCTGGTCGACGACGAAGATCGTCTGGTTTGGGTCTCCAAGGCCAAGTGTCGCGACGTGGACCCCGACGAGTTGTTCGTCCGCGGCGCCGCCCAGCGCAAGGTCGCCACCATTTGCCGTCACTGCCCCGTCCAGCTCGAGTGCGGCGCCGACGCGCTCGACAGCCGCGTCGAGTTCGGCGTCTGGGGCGGCATGACCGAACGTCAGCGTCGTGCACTCCTCCGCCAGCACCCCGAGGTCACCAGCTGGCGCGCCTTCTTCGAGGCCCAGCGCGACCGCAAGCGCGTCGCCGCGGGCTGATCCCCGGCTCCCGTCCGGGAGTGACCAGGGCCTCGTACCGTTCGACGGTGCGGGGCCCTTTCGTTTGTCCAGCTACCTATTTGGTGCGGGTGTGGCGCCGCCGGCCCGGAGGAGCTACGAACCGACGATCTGCTCGGCCACGGCCTGCAGCGCCTCGAGGTTGGCCACCTCGAAGGGGAGCGAGGGCACGCCGACCACCGGCACCGTCGGGCATCGGCCGACGAACTCCCCGAGCACCTGCACCTCGCGCGCCGCCATCTCCGCGCGCCACGCGTGCACCCGCAGCAGCCCCTCCGCGGTGCGCGCGGCACCGTCGGACCCGAGCCGACTCGCGGCCTCCCGGGCCTGGTCCACGCCGATCGTCGCGAGGCCCGGGTGGGTGCGGTTGACGATGAGACCGGCCAGCGGCATCGACTCGCCGGCGAGCCGCTCCACGAAGTACGTCGCTTCGCGGAGCGTGTCCTCCTCGGGCGAGGCGACCACCACGAAGCGGGTGCTGGGGCGTGCCAGCAGCGCGTAGGTCTGGTCGGCGCGCTCCTGGAAACCGCCGATCAGCGTGTCCATCTGCGCGACGAAACCGGAAGCGTCGGAGAGCATCTGACTGCCCACGATGGTGGAGACCAGCTTCAGGGCCAACCCCATGCCGCCGGAGACCATGCGACCGAAGCCGCGGGTCGGGCCGGCGATGAGGCGCATCAGCCGCGAGTCCAGCATGGAGCCGAAGCGCTTCGGTGCGTCGAGGAAGTCCAGGGCGTTGCGCGACGGCGGCGTGTCCACCACCACGAGGTCCCAGCGGTCGTCGGCGGTGAGTTGGCCCAGCTTCTCCATCGCCATGTACTCCTGCGTGCCGGAGAACGACGAGGCCACCGTCTGGTAGAACGGGTTCGCCAGGATCTCCTGCGCGCGAGCGGGATCCGCGTTGGACGTGACCATCTCGTCGAAGGTCCGCTTCATGTCGAGCATCATCGCGTGCAGGGTGCCGTCGCCCGGGACGGACACCTCCTGCGGCTCGTTGGTCAGGTCCGCCACGCCCAGCGCCTGCGCCAGCCGGCGCGCGGGGTCGATCGTCAGCACCACGACGCGCCGCCCGTGCTCCGCCGCCCACAGCGCCATCGCCGCGGCCGTCGTCGTCTTGCCCACGCCGCCGCTGCCGCAGCAGACGACCACCCGCGTACCCGGGTCCAGCAGCTGCGGGCCCAGCTTCAAGTCGATCATCGGACCCCCGCCTCGATCAGCGCGCCGGACAGTTCGTACACGCCGCGCAGGTCGACGCCGCCCGTCAGCAACGGCAGCTCCAGCCGACCGGGGGCGTCGATCTCGGCCAGGTCCTCCCGCGCCTCGTCCTGCCCGCGCACCGTCCGCGCGAACTGGATCGTCTCCGTGAGCAGTCCGGCGAGGTCGGCGTCGGACAGCGGCAGCCCGGCACCGTCGAGCGCGGCCCGCACGGCGGGCCCGTCCACGGTCCCGTCGGCGGCCGCGGCGAGCTCGTCGTCGGAGAGCAGCTGCGGCAGCGTGCGGTTCACGATGACGGCGCCGACCTTGAGGTCCAGCGCGTGCAACTCGGCGGCCGCCTCGGCGGTCTCCTGGATCGGGAGCGATTCGAGCAGCGTCACCAGGTGCACGACGGTGTCGGGGGAGTGCAGCAGGCGCACCACGCGGTCGGCCTGGCCGGCGATCGGCCCGGCCTTCGCGATCTCCTTCATCGCCCGCGTGACGTCGAGGAACTTCCCGATCCGGCCGGTGGGCGGGGCGTCCACGACGATGGCGTCGTAGGTGTAGCGGCCGTCGCTCGCGCGGCGCTGCGTGCACTCCATGATCTTGCCGGTGATCAGGATGTCCTTGAGGCCGGGCGCCAGCGTCGTCGCGAACTCGATCGCGCCGATCGACTTGAGCGCCCGCGCCGCCAGGCCCATGCCGTAGTTGGTCTTGAGGTAGTCGAGGAACGTCGCCTCCACGTCCATCGGCAGCGCGTGGACCTCGCCGCCGCCGTCGGCCGTCGCGATCCTCGTCTCGGTCGGCGGCAGCTCGCCCACCTCGAACGTCGGCGCGATGCCGCTGCGGCCCTCCACCTCGACGAGCAGCACCTTCTTGCCGCCGGAGGCGAGTGCCAGCGCGAGCGCCGCGGCCACCGTCGACTTGCCGGTGCCGCCCTTGCCCGAGACGAAGTGCAGCCGCGACTCCCGGAGCCCCTCGGGCCAGGTCGTCGCCGCATCCCGCGCGACCCCGCCGGGGTCCGCCTCACTCACCACCACGTTCGGAGCATATCCATACGCCCGTACACGACCGGGCCGTTAACGGGAACCTTCCCCGCCAATGCGACCGAGAACACGTTCTGCGCCGCCGTAGGGAACGCGCCTGTCGCGGCGGGCCCACGGTGGATAGGGTGATGCCATGAGCGACAAGACCACCTGGGAGTACTCCACCATTCCGCTGCTGACGCACGCGACCAAGCAGATCCTCGACACATGGGGGTCCGACGGCTGGGAGCTCGTCACCGTGCTCCCCGGCCCGACCGGTGAGCAGCACGTCGCGTACATGAAGCGGCCGACGTCGTGACCGCCTCCGAGCGCCTCGCCGAGCTGGGCATCGTCCTCCCCGAGGTCGTGCCCCCGCTCGCCGCGTACGTCCCGGCCACGCAGGTGGGCGACTTCGTCTACACGTCCGGCCAGCTGCCGATGCGCGACGGGGAGCTCGTCGCGCAGGGCAAGGTCAGCGAGAACCGCGAGGGCATCGTCCACCTCGACGATGCGCAGTTCGCGGCCCGGCAGTGCGCCCTGAACGCGCTCGCGGCGATCCACGCGCTCGTCGGCATCGATTCGGTCAAGCGCGTCGTCAAGGTCACCGGCTACGTGGCCTCGGCGCCCGGCTTCTCCAACCAGGCGCAGGTGCTCAACGGTGCGTCGCTGCTGCTCGGCGAGGTCTTCGGCGACGCGGGCGTGCACGTCCGGTCGGCTGTCGGCGTCGCGGAGCTGCCGCTCGGCGCGCCCGTCGAGGTCGAGCTCACGGTCCAGGTATGACGCTCGAGCATCCGGCGCCGGGGAAGCTGCGGCAGGTCACGCCCTACGCCGCGGTGCTGCTCTGCGACAACCCGTCGGTGATGACGCTCGAGGGCACCAACACCTGGATCCTGCGCGCTCCGGGCCGCGAGGAGGCCGTGGTCGTCGACCCCGGGCCCAAGGGCGAGAAGAAGCATCTCAAGCGCGTCGCGAAGGCCGCGGGCACCGTCGCCCTGACTCTGGTGACGCACCGGCACGCCGACCACACCGGCGGCCTGAAGCGGTGGGAGGAGCTCACCCGCAGCCCCATCCGGGCCTTCTCCCCGACGTACTGCATCAACACCGCGACGCCGCTCGCCGGCGGCGAGGTCATCGAGGTCGCGGGCCTGCGGATCACCGTGCTGCACACCCCCGGCCACACCGCCGACTCGCTGAGCTTCCTGGTCGACGGTGCCGAGGACGAGCCCGGCGCGCTGGTCTCGGGCGACACCATCCTCGGCCGCGGCACCACCGTGCTCGACGCGAGCGACGGCACCCTCGCTGACTACCTCGGCTCGCTCGATGCGCTGTCGGCCGTCGCGGCCGGCCGCGTGCTGCTGCCCGGCCACGGCCCCGACCTCCCCGACGCCGGGCCGGTCGTCGCGGCGTACGCCGCGCACCGTCAGGACCGGCTGCAGCAGGTCCGCGACGCGCTGGACGAACTGGGCGTCAGCGCGGCGGACGCCAAGCCGATGAAGATCGTCAAGCACGTCTACCGCGACGTCGACAAGAAGGCCTGGCCCGCGGCGCGCCAGTCCGTCAAGGTCCAGCTGCAGTACCTCGCTGAGCACGGCTGACGAGGGCCGGCGTGGCGCTGCGGTGGGTCGACGCGACCTTCATGCGGGGAGGCACCAGCAAGGGGCTGTTCTTCCGGGAGAGCGACCTGCCGCCGGAAGGGCCCGAGCGCGACGGGCTGTTCCTGCGCGCGCTCGGTTCGCCCGACGAGTTCGGGCGTCAGCTCGACGGCATGGGTGGCGGGCTGTCGTCGCTGTCGAAGATCGTCGTCGTGCGAGCGTCGGCCCGGCCCGGCGTCGACCTGGAGTACACCTTCGGGCAGGCCGCGATCCGCGAGCCGGTGATCGACTACTCCGGCAACTGCGGGAACCTCTCCGCGGCCGTGGTCCCGTTCGCGCTCGGTGCCGGACTGATCGCGCTCGACGACGGTGACCGCACCGTCGTCGTGCACAACACCAACACCGACAAGCCGATCCGCGTGCGACTGATCGTGGAGGGCGGGGTCGCCTCGACCGAGGGCGGGCTCGCCATCCCCGGCGTCGCCGGGACCGGTGCACCGATCGAACTCGAGTACCTCGAGCCCGGTGGCGCCCGGACCGGGGCCCTGTTGCCCGCCGGCGCCGCGCGGACGACGCTGCGCCATGACGGCCGCGACTACGCGGCATCGCTCGTCGACGCCGCGACGCCGATGGTCCTCGTCGCGGCCGGCGACCTGGGCATGAGCGCCACCGAGAGCCCCGACGAGCTCGACGCCGACCCGAGAGTTCAGTCTCTACTGGACGGGTTGCGCCGCGCCGGGGCCGTCGCGATGGGCCTGGCGGACCGCCCCGAGGAGGCGCCGCTCGCGGTGCCCAAGATCGCCGTCGTGGCCGGGCCGCGGGCGGCGCGCACGATCGACGAGGCGGAGCTGCCGGCGGACGCGGCGGACGTGGTGGTGCGCGTGATCTCGATGGGGCAGACGCATCGGGCCATCCCCGGCACCGCGGCACTGGCGGTCGCCGTTGCGGCACGGCTGGCGGGCTCCGTGGTTGCGGAGGCGGCGTCGAGCGCCGAGGGGGACGTGCTGCGCATCGCCACCCCGTCGGGCGTGGTCACGGCCCGGGCGGTGGTGGCCCTACGGCCCGATGGACCGCACGCCGACAGCGCCTCGCTCCTGCGGACGGCCCGGCCCCTCATGCGCGGTCAGGTCGCCGTTCCCGAAGCGTGATCCCGCGGTCACCGGCCCCACGGACGACAACGTCCGGTCATTCGTCTGGGCGATCGTGAGAACGAATGACCGGACATCCTCGAGTCCAGTGCCGCGCGGCGGCTAGCGCGCGCGGCGCGCCAGGCGCTCGCTGTCCGTGATCACCACGGACTTGCCTTCGAGGCGGAGCCAGCCGCGGTGCGCGAAGTCGGCCAGGGCCTTGTTCACGGTCTCGCGGGAGGCGCCGACGAGCTGCGCGATCTCCTCCTGCGTGAGGTCGTGGGTCACCCGCAGCGCGCCGTTCTCGTGCGTGCCGAAGCGCTGCGCGAGCTGCAGGAGCTGCTTGGCGACGCGACCGGGGACGTCGGTGAAGATGAGGTCGGCCAGGTTGTTGTTGGTGCGCCGGAGGCGGCGGGCCAGCACGCGCAGCAGCTGCTCCGCGATCTCGGGCCGGTCGCGGATCCACGCGCGCAGGGCCTCGCGGTCCATCGTCATCGCGCGGACCTCGGTGATGCAGGTGGCGCTCGACGTGCGGGGGCCGGGGTCGAAGATCGACATCTCACCGAACATGTCCGACGGGCCCATGACCGACAGCAGGTTCTCGCGGCCGTCTGGAGAGCGGCGGCCGAGCTTCACCTTGCCGGAGAGGATGATGTACAGCCGGTCGCCGGGCTCGCCCTCGTTGAAGATGACGTGGCCACGGGGGTAGTCGACCTCGTGCAGATCCTTGGTGAGCGCATCGACCGCGCCCGGCTCGACACCCTGAAAAATGCCGGCCCGCGCCAGGACCTCGTCCACGGGGTACCTCGTTCCTTGATCGACGATCCGTCGCAGGCGGCGATCGCCGCGACCTGAAGTGTGAGTTTATGCAGCGTTCCGTGCTGATGTGGGAAATCGCACAGACGACTACTGGAAAGGTTACCCGTTCACATGTCGAAGGGCACGACGGCGTTCCGCATTCGGGCCGCTCGGACCCGGTCGGCGATCCTCCGGGTCAGCTGGCGCGGCGCTCGGCGCCGCCGTCCAGGTCCAGGCTGTCCACGGCCTTGGGGAGGCCGATCCGCGCCAGCGTCTCGACGTCGGGCGCCTCGTCGTCGCCGGTGGCGGGGGGCGCGACGGGCTCGGCCGTCACGCGCGTCTCGATTCGTTCCATGGCCAACGCGAAGAGCATCAGCACCACCGGGAACAGCAACCCGAGCAATCCTTGCATGCCGGACAGTAAACACAGCCAAGGTCTCGATACGGCAACGAACGAGCCACGGCACCGTCGTTAGAATCGGTTCCCATGCCCCCGGAGCCGGAGACCCACCTCGGACTGGTGCGCCGTGCCCGGCGGATGAATCGGACACTCGCCACCGCTTTCCCCCACGTGTACTGCGAACTCGACTTCACCGATCCGCTGGAGCTGTCGGTCGCCACGATCCTGTCCGCGCAGTGCACCGACGTGCGCGTGAATCAAGTCACACCGGCGTTGTTCGCCCGGTACCGCACCGCCGCCGACTACGCCGGAGCCAACCGCGCGGAGCTCGAGGAGTACATCCGCTCGACGGGTTTCTACCGCAACAAGGCCACGTCGATCATGGGGCTGGGGCAGGCCCTCGTGGACCGGTTCGACGGCGAGGTGCCGCGCACGATGAAGGAGCTGGTGACGCTGCCCGGCTTCGGCCGCAAGACCGCCAATGTGATCCTCGGGAACGCCTTCGACGTCCCCGGCATCACCGTCGACACGCACTTCTCACGGCTCGTGCACCGCTGGGAGTGGACCGAGGAGAGCGACCCGGTGAAGATCGAGCACGCGGTCGGCGAACTGATCCCGCGTAAGGAGTGGACGCTGCTGAGCCACCGCGTGATCTTCCACGGCCGCCGCGTCTGTCACGCGCGCAAGCCCGCGTGCGGCGTCTGCGTGCTCGCCAAGGACTGCCCCTCGTTCGGGACCGGGCCGATCGACCCCGCCGAGGCCGCGGACCTGGTCAAGGGGCCCGAGCGCGACCACCTGCTCGAGATCGCGCCGCCCCCGCCGCGACGGCGCCGGGTCCAGGCCGGGGGCGGCCGGTGACCGAGCCCTCGAAGCCCGATTCCGACCGCGAGCCCGCGCCCCTGCTGCCCGGCGAGCGCAGCCGGGTCCCGGCCGGCGTGCGCTGGCTCATCGTCTGCGCGATCGTCGCCGTCGCCCTGGCCGTCGCCATCTGGCCCCGCGGGGACGACGGTGCCGCGAACCCGACGACGCCGGCGGCGGCACCGTCGACCAGCGCGAGCCCCGGCCAACTGGCCGCCGCTCGCACGAAGGCGGCCCTGCCGCCCTGCCCCGCGGGCATCGGCGCGACGGCCCTCGCCGGCACGCCCCTGACCTGCCTCGGCGACGGCGCGCCCGTCGACCTGGCGGCCGCGGGGAACAAGCCCGTCCTGCTCAACATCTGGGCCTGGTGGTGCGGCCCGTGCCGCGTCGAGCTGCCTGTGCTCGCCGACGTCGCGGCGCGCGCCGGCGACCGCCTGTCGGTGCTCGGCGTGCACGCCGATCCCAACGCCGTCGCCGGCCTCGACCTCCTGGCCGAGCTCAAGGTCGCGCTGCCGACCGTGCAGGACCCGCAGAGCGTGATCGCGACGGCCCTCGGCGCGCCGCGGGCCTACCCCGTGACCGTTCTGTTGCGTTCCGATGGCACTGTGGCCGGTGTGCACGCACAACCCTTCACGTCCGTCGACGAGGTGGCCGCCCTCCTGCGGACCGAGCTCGGGGTGACCCTGTGAGCGCGCCGCGGTGGCTGGACCCGCTGCTCGGCAACCTCGGCGACGTGGCGAGCGAGATCGAGCAGCGCGGCGGCGCCGTCGCCGCCCTGCAGCGCGTGCGGAACCCGCGCCGCGCCTCGGTCCTCATCCTGTTCGACGGTGACCCCACGGCGTCCGGCGCGACGCCGCCCGAGGACGCCACGGTCCTGCTCACCCAACGCGCCTCGGCCATGCGGCAGCACGCGGGGCAGGTCGCCTTCCCTGGCGGCGCCCGCGACCCGGAGGACGCCGACGACGTCGCGGTCGCCCTCCGCGAGGCGTGGGAGGAGACGGGCCTCGACCCCGACTCCGTCGAGGTGGTCGCGGAGTTGGACCCCATCGAGGTGCCCGTCTCCGGCTTCCGCGTGGTCCCCGTGATCGGCTTCGCGGCCCGGCCGTCCGAAGTCCGCGCCGTCGACCCCGCCGAGACCGCGCTGGTCCGGCGCGTGCCGCTGGCCGAGCTGATCGACCCCGCGCACCGGTTCATGGTGCGCAAGTCCTTCTACCGCGGCCCGGCCTTCGCGGTCGGCCCGATGCTGGTGTGGGGCTTCACGGGAGGGCTGGTGAACGCGCTCATCGGTGCCGCGGGCTGGGAACGGCCCTGGGACACCGACGACGTGCGGCCGCTCACCGACGAGGTGCGGGCCGCTGCCGCGCGCGCCCAGACCTGGCAGGAGAGCGCTCGATGACCGGTTCGACCTGGGTCGACGTGATCGTCGTCGTCCTCATGATCCTCGCCGCGCTCTCCGGCTACCGGCAGGGCGCCGCGGCCTCCGTGCTCGCGTTCGTCGGCGTCGTGCTCGGCGCCGCCGCGGGCGTGCTGCTCGCTCCGCACGTCCTGGGCTCGGTCGACGGCGCCAAGAGCCGTGTCCTCCTCGGTGTCGGCCTGCTGGCCGGCCTGGTGATCATCGGCGAGCTCTCCGGCATGGTGCTCGGGCGCGCGGTACGCAGTTCCATCCGCAGCACCGGCCTGCGCACCGTCGACTCCGGCGTGGGCGCCGTGGTGCAGGTCGGCGCCCTGCTCGTGGCCGCCTGGCTGGTCGCTATCCCGCTGACCTCGGCGGCCGCGCCGCAGGTCTCGCGGTCGGTCAACGGGTCCGCGGTGCTCGGCGCGGTCAACGACTTCGCCAAGGGCGTCGGCGCCGACGGCCTGCCGCAGAAGTTCTCGGCGATCATCGACGACTCCGGGCTGCCGCAGGCGCTGGGCCCGTTCGTGAACACCCCGGTGGTCAGCGTGGAGACGCCCGACCGGGTCGACTTCAGCGACCCGGCGGTGCAGCGGGTCCGCTCCTCCGTCGTCCGCGTCGACGGGCAGGCCCCGTCGTGCAGCCGCGCGCTCGAGGGCTCCGGCTTCGTCGCGACGCCGGGCCGCGTGGTCACCAACGCGCACGTCGTCGCCGGCACCCGCAGCGTGCAGGTCACCGTCGACGGCACCAAGAAGTACAGCGCGCAGGTCGTCTACTTCGACTCGCAGACCGACGTCGCCGTGCTCAACGTGCCCGGCCTGCAGGTCAAGCCGCTGCGGATCGTCTTCAACGGCGCCAAGCCCGGCGACCCCGGTTTCGTGCTCGGGTACCCCGGCGGAGGCCCGCTGACGCTCTCCTCGTCGCGGGTGCGCAGCCAGCAGACCCTCGAGGGCCGCAACATCTACCGCGATGCGCAGGTCCGCCGCGACGTCTACCTGCTCCGCGGGCAGGTCCGCCCCGGCAACTCGGGCGGGCCGGTCTTCGACCGCGAGGGCAACGTCGTCGGCGTGATCTTCGGCGTCGCCGTCGACGACGCCGACACCGCCTTCGCCCTCACCGCCAAGCAGGTCGAGCCGGCGCTGCAGGCCGGCACCAACGCCACCGCGGGCGTCTCGACGGGGGCCTGCGTCAACAGGTAGGCCGCGCGGCGCGACGGGTGTCGGACGGCACCGTCGGCGCTCAGGGCAGGAGGCGCGGCCCGGGCAGGCCCGCGAGGAAGTCCACGAGCTGCGGCCCGACGGTGCCGGGCGCCTCCTCGTGCGCGAAGTGCCCGGCGTTCTCGACGGCCCGCACGCGGTAGTCCGTGGCCCAGTCGTGGCTGGAGTAGACGGGCTGCGGCAGCACGTACGGGTCGACTTCGCCGCGGAAGGCGAGCACCGGGATGTGCAGCCGCTGGTTCATGCTGCTGAGGAACCGCGCACCGTCGGGACGGAACTGGCTGCGCCAGGCCCAGCGCGCGTACTCGAGCGCGCTGTGCGCGGTGCCGGGGATCTGGATGGCGCTGCGGTACTGCGTGAGGGCGTCGGCGTAATCCGCGGTGCGCCGCCACGTCGCGCCGCTGCGGGCGGCGTACACGGCCCCGATCTCGGCACCGTCGTCGCGCGTGAGGCGGTCCTCCGCGACACGGGGGAGCTGCGCGAAGGTGATGGGACCGAGCATCGCCGAGCGCTGGTCCTTGTTGCGCAGCGCGGAGCGTTTGAGCGCGATCGGGTGCGGGGAGGAGACGACCGCGATCGCGGAGACCACCCGCGGGTGCAGCGTGGCCGTGGCCCAGCAGCCCAGGCCGCCCTCGCCGTGCCCGACGAGCGCCGCCGACGTGTGGCCGAGCGCGCGCACCAGCCCCGCGACGTCGCCGGAGAGGGTCCAGCCGTCGTAGCCGCGCGGCGGCTTGTCGCTGTCGCCGTAGCCGCGCAGGTCGAAGGCGACGGCCCGGTAGCCGGCCTCGTGCAGCTGCGGCAGCAGGTGCCGCCAGCTCCACCAGAAGCCGCCGAAGCCGTGCAGGAGCACCACGAGCGGCCGGTCCGCGTCGGGCTCGGTGCCCTCGGGCCGGTACTCGACGGCGTGCAGCCGGATGCCGTTGGCGCGGACGTCGAGATGCTCCCAGGGGCCGGGGAACCGGACGCTCGACGGATCGGGACTGGTCACCGGTGGTGCCTCAGGGTCGGGCCGTCAGCGACGCGCGACGGTCGACGGTGCGTCCGCCGGCTGCTTGAGGGCGGCCGGGGTGGCCTCGGTCTTGAGCATCGACTGCGACTCCTTGAGCGAGGCGATGGTCTTCTGCGGGCCCTTGATGCGCTTGACCTTGAGGTAACCGAAGAACGCCGCGACGCCCGCCACGACCAGCATGAGGACGAAGACGATGAGCGAGGCCGCCCACATCGGCAGCCACACGTTGAGCAGCCAGGTGAGGAAGAAGAAGAAGAAGAACGACGAGTACAGGGCCACGACGCCGGCCACGGCGAAGAAGGCCGAGCCGGTGGCCGCCTTCTTCACGTCGCGCATGGTCTCGGCCTTCGCGAGCTCGACCTCGGCGCGGACCAGGGAGGAGACCTGCGTCGATGCGTCCCGCACCAGGCTGCCGATCGTGGGATCGCCCGAGGCGGTCACGTTGGGATCGGTCAGTGGGATCGCCGAGAGCGTCCGCGGGGTCCCGCCGGTAGGTGTGCTGTCCAAGCTCACTGTTGGTCCTCCTCTATTTGTTAGTCATCGTGCCAGAGGTCACCCCGGCGTGTCCGCGCGACCACGACGTGTCGACCTCTGAGCCGTCCGCGGCCCGTCACCCGGCCTCGTGCACCCGCCCGCGCCGCAGCAACAGCAGGGCGCCGATCACGGACGCCGCGACGGAGGTGAGCAGGACCGCGGCCTTGGCGAGATCGGCCTCGCCCTCGGGCAGAGCGAGCTCCGCGACCAGCAGGCTCACCGTGAAGCCGATGGCGCCGAGCACGCTCAGCGCCAGGATGTCCCGGTTGTCGAGACCCTCGGGCCGTTCCGCCAGCCGTAGTTTCACCGCGAGCACGCTGGCCCCCGTGATGCCGATGATCTTGCCGAAGAACAGGCCGATCATGATGCCCAGGGCCAGCTCGTCGGTGAACAGCTCGCGGAAGACGTCGCCGTTCACTGCGACGCCGGAGGCGAAGAACGCGAAGATCGGCACGCAGATCAGGGCCGAGACCGGCTGGATCTTGTGCTCGAGCCGCTCCCCGGGGGATTCGAGTTCGCCCGGGTCCTGCTTCACCCGGGTGAGCAGGCCGAGCGCGACGCCGGCGATGGTGGCGTGCACGCCGGACTGCAGCATCGCGACCCAGACCACGATCGCGATGGGCACGTAGTAGAGGGGCGTGGTGATCCGACGGTGCTGCCCGAACCAGTACAGGGCGCAGCCCACGGCGGCGACGGCGAGCCAGCCGATCTTGAGGTCGCCGGCGAAGAGGACCGCGATCACCGCGATCGCGATGAGGTCGTCGACCACGGCGAGCCCGAGGAGGAAGACCCGCGCCCCCGACGGCAGGCGCGAGCCGATGAGGGAGAGGATGCCCAGCGCGAAGGCGATGTCGGTGGCGATGGGGACGGCCCACGCGCTGCCGATGTAGGGGTTGTCGCGCGCGATGCCGAAGGCGATGATCGCCGGCACCACCACGCCGCCGACCGCGCACAGCACCGGCAGGGCGGCGCCGCGCAGCGTGGACAGCTCGCCGACCACCAGCTCGCGTTTGAGTTCCACACCGGCGACGAAGAAGAAGATCGCGAGCAGCCCGTCCTTGGCCCAGTCGGCCAACGAGAGCTGCAGGTGGAGGCTGTGGCCGAAGATCGTCCAGTCGTCGCTGCCGAGCGTGATCTCGGCGAGGTGGAGATAGCTCTCGGACCAGGGGGAGTTGGCCCACAGGAGTGCGATCGCCGCCGCGATGAGAAGGGCTGTGCCGCCGACGGTCTCGGTGCGCAGGAAGCGGATCAACGCCCGTGAGGCCCGGAACCGGGGCGGTGCGTCGTTCATTGGTCGACCGTACCGCAGGTGGCGTGGGTGATTCGGGTCACCGCTTCCGGCCTGCGCCGCCCCGCGTAATCTCCTGCCAATGAATCGCAGGCGAATCGTCGTCGCCTCCATGGTGGGCACCACCATCGAGTTCTTCGACTTCTACATCTACGCGACCGCAGCAGTGCTGGTCTTCCCCACCCTGTTCTTCCCGAAGGGGGACGACACCGCGGCGCTCCTCGCCTCGTTCGCGACCTTCGGCCTCGCGTTCGCCGCGCGGCCCCTGGGGTCGATCCTCTTCGGCCACTTCGGCGACCGCGTGGGCCGCAAGGCGACCCTGGTGGGCTCGCTGCTCACCATGGGCGTCGCGACCTTCCTCATCGGCGTGCTCCCCACCTTCGATCAGGTGGGGTACTGGGCGCCGGCGCTGCTCGCGCTGATGCGCTTCGCGCAGGGCCTCGGCCTGGGCGGCGAGTGGTCGGGTGCGGCGCTGCTGGCGACGGAGACCGCCGCCCCGGGCAAGCGCGCCTGGGCGGCGATGTGGCCGCAGCTGGGCGCACCGTTCGGCTTCTTCCTCGCCAACGGCACCTTCCTCGTGATCATGCAGCTCATGGACTTCGACTCGAAGACCTCGACGTCGAACCACGCGTTCATGACGTGGGGCTGGCGCATCCCGTTCCTCGCCTCGGCGGTCATGGTGATCGTCGGCCTGTACGTCCGTCTCAAGCTCACCGAGACGCCGGTCTTCGCGAAGGCCGTCCAGGACGGCAAGAAGGTCAAGGCGCCGCTGGGCGAGGTGCTGCGCACCGCGTGGCGGCCGCTCATCATCGGCACGTTCGTCATGGTCGCCACCTACACCCTGTTCTACCTGGTGACCACGTGGATCGTGTCCTACGGCACCGGCAAGGTGGTCGACAGGTCGGGGATCAAACTCGGCATCTCCTACATCGACTTCCTCGAGATGCAGCTCATCGCGGTGCTGTTCTTCGCCGCCTTCGTCGCGGTGTCCGGGTACTTCGCCGACCGGATGGGCCGCCGCAAGCTGCTCATCGTCGTGACGCTCGCGATCATCGCCTACGGCCTGTCCTTCCAGTGGATCCTCGACCCCGCGACCACCACGCAGGGCACGATGCTCGCCGTCCTCATCGCGGGCCTCACTCTGATGGGCCTCACGTTCGGCCCCATGAGCGCCGTGCTCCCGGAGCTCTTCGCCACCAACGTCCGGTACACGGGCAGCGGCATCTCCTACAACTTCGCCTCGATCCTCGGCGCCGCGATCGCGCCGTTCATCGCCACGTGGCTGGTCAGCTCCTACGGCGTCGGCTGGGTGGGCGTGTACCTCGCGCTCGCCGGCGGCGCCACCCTGATCGCACTCCTCGTGATGCACGAGACGCGCGACGTGGAACTCGACGAGGTGTAGCCGTGCGGATCCTCATCGTGGGTGCGGGCGCGACCGGCGGGGCCTTCGGCTCCCGTCTGATCGAGGCCGGGCGGGACGTCACGTTCCTGGTCCGCCCGGGCCGGGCGGCGGCGCTCCGGCGCGACGGACTGCGGTTCACCGACCCCTCGGGCACCCGCACCCACGAGGCCGCCGTGCTCACTGCCGGCGAGCTCGCGGCCGCGCCGCAGACCTTCGATCTGGTGGTCCTCACCGTCAAGGCGCCCGCGCTCGAGGCGGCGATCGCGGACCTGCGCCCCGCGGTGGGCGAGGGCACCGTCGTCCTGCCGATCCTCAACGGCATGGCGCACCTGAACCGGCTCGAGGCCGAGTTCGGGCCGGGCGTGCTCGGAGCGCTCGCGATGATCGTCGCCACCCTCGACGACGGTGCCGTGGTCCAGATGACTGACTGGTCCGCGATCACGATCGGAGACGGTGCGCCCGACGTCGCGCGGGCCCTCGACGTGCCCGGCATCCGGCTCACCGTGAGCGACGACGTCGCCGGGGCACTGTGGGCGAAGTGGGCGTTCATCGCGGCCACCGGCATCCTCTGCTGCCTGTTCCGCAGCCCCGTCGGGCCCGTGATCGCGGCCGGCGGCGAGCCGCAGGTGCGGGCGATCATCGCGGAGACCGAGGCCGTCGCGGCCGCCGCCGGGCATCCGGTGCCCGCGGAATCGCACGAGCGGACCGCCACGACGCTGCTCGATCCGGCGTCGGCGATGACCTCGTCGCTCTACCGCGACCTGGTGGCGGGCCTGCCGACCGAGGCCGAGCACATCCTCGGCGACCTCGCCGCCCGTGCCCGGGACCTGGGCGTCGCGACGCCGCTGCTGGACCTCACACTGGTGCAGGTCCGGGCGGACGCGTTCCAGCGGGCCGCAGGCTGATCCCCGCCGCCTCGGCGGCCCGACGGTAGGCCGCCGCGAGCGTGTCGACCGTCTCGTGGGCGTTGAGTCCGCTCGGGTTGGGCAGCACCCACACCCGCGTCTCGCCGATGGTGCGCTCCTGCGGGCCCGGCACCGCCTTCGGCTCGTGGAAGGCCGTGCGGTAGGCGGTGATCCCGAGTACCGCGAGGATCCGCGGCGCCACCTGGAGCACCCGCTCGACCAGTGCCTCGCCGCCCTCGCGGAGTTCCTCCGCGGTCAGCTCGCTCGCCTTCGCCGTGGCCCGCGGCGCGACGTTGGTGATGCCGATCCCCGCGTCCACCAGCGCGTTCCGGTCGGCGAAGCTCATGCCGTCGGTGGCGTCGATGACGTGGTCGACGATGCCCGCCCCGTACAGGGCGGGGTAGAAGCGGTTGCCGGGCCGCGCGAAGTGCGCGCCCGTGGCCGCCGTCCACAGACCCGGGTTGATCCCGGAGAACAGGAGCCGGCAATCCGGGCCGAGGAGGTCCGGCACCGTGGTGTCCGAGTAGGCGAGCAGCTGCTCGCGGGTGAAACCCATGGATACTGCCTACCGGTTCGCGCCCGCGTGGTCCACCTCCCGTGGTCCACTGGCGCCATGACCGTCGACGAACTCCTGGCCCGGCGCGAGATCCACGATGTCGTGCTGCGGTACTGCCGTGGCATCGACCGCCTCGACCCGGAGGCGGTGCGCGCCTGCTACCACCCCGGCGCCGTCGACCACCACACGGGCTTCGACGGTCCCGTCGAGGAGTACGTGCCCTGGGTGCGGGGGCAGCTGGAGTCGCTCGGCGGCACGCACCACCAGGTCGGCAACCACCTGTGCGAGTTGGCAGGTGACGTCGCGGTGGTCGAGACCTATTGCACCGCAACGCATTGGTCCGCGCCGGGCGCGGAGCTGCAGGCGTATCTCACGCTGGGGCTGCGGTACGTGGACCGGTTCGAGCGGCGGGACGGGCGGTGGGCGATCGCCGAGCGCTGGGCCGTCACCGACTGGACGCGCTGGGAGAAGGACCTGACCGGGCCGCTCGGCGTGCCCGAGGCCGGCCCGCCGCCCGCGCGCGGCGGGGGCGACCCGGTGTACGTGCTGCGCGCTCAGGTGTTCGGGCGCGAGCGCTCGTAGAGCCGCCGCACCACGTCCTCGATGTCGGGCTCCTCGACGGTGAGGTCGCGCACGGTCGCGCGCTCGGCGACGGCCGCGAGCACCTGCGGCAGGGGCGCGGACAGCTCCAGCCGTTGGCGCAGGCCCCCGCCCTCGCTGGCGAGGTGCCGCGCACCGTCGACCTCGAGATCCGGTGTGGGCCGGTCCAGGTCGAGCACGAGGACGCGCGCGGCGCCGACGGTGCCGACCAGGCCGTCGAGCGTGCCGTCGAACGCGGTCCGGCCGTGATCGACGACGAGGATCCGCTCGCACAGCCGCTCCACGTCGCCCATGTCGTGCGTGGTGAGCAGCAGCGTGAGGCCGCGCTCGGCGCGCTCGGCGATGAGGAACTCGCGCAGCCGCTGCTTGCTGAGCACGTCGAGGCCGATGGTGGGCTCGTCGAGGATCAACAGCTCCGGTGAATGCATCAGCGACGCGGCGACTTCCGCGCGCATCCGCTCGCCGAGGCTGAGCTGTCGCACCGGACGGTCGAGGTAGGCGCCGAGTTCCAGCTGCTCGATCAGCCGGTCCGCCCGCTCCTTCCCGACCGCGTCGGGCAGGCGGTGCACCGCGGCGAGGATCTCCAGCGACCGCCCGGTGGGCAGGTCCCACCACAGCTGCGACCGCTGCCCGAAGACGACGCCGACGCGGCGGGCCACGTCGCGTCGCCGGGCCAGGGGATCGAGCCCGACGGTGCGTACCGTGCCCGACGTGGGCACGAGGATGCCCATGAGCATCTTGATCGTGGTCGACTTGCCGGCACCGTTGGCGCCGATGTACCCGACGGACTCGCCCGGCGTGATCGTCAGGTCCAGGTGGTCGACGGCGGTGGTGACGCTCTTGGTACGCCCGTTCCAGCCGCGCTTGACGAAGGTGCGGGTCAGGTCCCGCGTCTCGATGATGTGCCCGGTCATCCGCCCGCTCCCCGGTAGTGTCGCAGTCCCCAGCGCCACGTCGCGCCGGCCAGGAGGACGACCCACGCGGTGGCCAACGGCAGCGCCCACGCCAGCTCCGGCCGGAACGGTCCATCGCCGGGCAGGCCCAGGATGGACAGGGCCGGAAGGTAGCCGGTGAAGGCGAGCGGGAGCACGAAGCCGAAGGTCACCTTGATCGCGCCCGGCCACACCGACGCCGGTTGGGAGGCGGCGTACCTGCCGCCGTAGACGAAGGAGCTGGTGAACTCGGCGCCGTTGACGAGCACGAACTGCAGGCCCGCGGCGATCACGAAGACCGCCGAGTAGATGATCGGCCCGCAGACGAGCGCGAGCACCAGCATGCCGACGGTGCCGGGACCCCACGCGATCGCGTTGTGGGTGAGGGCGTAGCCCAGCGCGAAGAGGCTGACCGCCGGCCGGGTGAGGCGGTGGACGCGGATGTCGCTGGTCATGAGCTGCAGCAGGATCGGCTGCGGGCGCAGGTAGAAGACGTCGATCGTGCCGGCCCGCACGTACCGGGGCAGCTTGTCGAGGTGCCCGAACAGGATGTCCGCCGCGCAGAACGAGAGGTCGGCCAGCGCGAAGACCAGCAGCACGGCCGAGAACGTGAGGCCGCCGATGACCTTCGCGTTGTGGAACAACAGCCACACCTCGGCGAGCTCGACGAGGCCCAGCAGCAGCGCCGCGACCAGGTCCATCGCCAGCGAGGCGCGGTAGCTCACCTGCGCCTGCACGCGTGAGGTCAGCACCGCGCGGTACGGCGCGAGCGGGTCGGGGCGCGCAGCGGACACGGTGTCAGCCACCCTGCACCTCCAGGCGCCGCCGGCCGGCCCTCGTGAGCAGGGCGCCCGCCGCGAGCACGGCCACCGTCCACCCCGCCTGGATCCCCACGGCCGTGAGGCCCGCCGCGGCGTCGATGCGGCCGGACAGGATGTCGCACGGCGGCATGAGGATCCACCCGAAGGGCGTGAACTCAGCGATGCGCGCCAGCCAGCCGGGGAACAGGCCCACCGGCACGAACATGCCCATGAGGAAGGTTCCCGCGACCATGTGGAACATCTGGATCCCGCGCGTATCCACCACCCAGAAGCCGAGGACCTGCACGCAGTAGAGCAGCGCCTGCGCCAGGACGATCGACAGCAGGACGCTCAGGGCGGCCAGCGGATACGCGGCCGGCTCGCCCGCCCAGGCCATCATCGAGGTCGCGGCGCCGATCGCCACGAGTGGCAGCGCCCGCGGGATGAGCGAGTAGACGGCGCCGCCGAGCACCGTTGCGAGCGTCGCGAACTGGACGTTCACGGGGCGCAGGAAATCGACGGCGATGTCGCCGGTGCGGATTCGCTCGGCCAAAGCGCCGTCACCGCCGAAGGCGCCGATCGCCGTGAGCATGCCCTGCGACAGGAAGATGTAGCTCACCATCAGCTCCGGCGTGTACCCGCCCGCGACCCCTCCCGCGCCGGCGAGCGTCGCGAGCAGGATCGCCATCTTGACGAAGCCGAAGACGGCGTTGGTGAACACGCCCGCGGCCGCCGCGCCCAGATAGGTTGACTGCTGGCGGAAGCCGGCCACTGTCAGGCGGACGTACGGGCGGAGAACGGCGGAGGGGGCGGCACGCCCGGGAGCTGCGGCCGCGGTTGGCGACGACACAGCTACCGGACGTTACCGCCCCCGGTCGCTCGAAGCGAGGTGATTCAGCTCCGCTGCTTGCGGATGTTCTCGAAGACCGTCGGATCCACCAGCGTCGAGGTATCGCCCAGCTCGCGGCCCTCGGCCACGTCGCGCAGCAGGCGGCGCATGATCTTGCCGGAACGGGTCTTCGGCAGCTCGGGCACGATGTTGATCTCGCGTGGCTTGGCGATCGGCGAGATGTCCTTGGAGACCTGCGCGGTCATCTCGGCGATCAGCGTGTCGGGATCGGAGTCGTCGACGCCCTGGCGCAGGATGACGAACGCCGCGATGGCCTGGCCCGTGGTCGCGTCGGAGGCACCCACGACGGCGGC
This sequence comes from Tsukamurella tyrosinosolvens, assembly GCF_900104775.1. Lineage (NCBI taxonomy): Bacteria > Bacillati > Actinomycetota > Actinomycetes > Mycobacteriales > Tsukamurellaceae > Tsukamurella > Tsukamurella tyrosinosolvens. The sequence goes on along the minus strand of NZ_FNSA01000003.1, from coordinate 4,758,805 downwards.
CTCGGCCACGGCCGGGTGCCCGACGAGCGCCGACTCGACCTCGGCGGTCGAGATGCGGTGGCCCGAGATGTTCATGACGTCGTCGACGCGGCCCAGCACCCAGAGGGCACCGTCCTCGTCGTACCGCGCACCGTCGCCCGCGAAGTACCAGCCCTGGTCGGCGTAGCGCGACCAGTAGGTGTCCACGAAGCGCTCCGGGTCGCCCCAGATGCCGCGCAGCATCGCCGGCCACGGCTTGTCGAGCACCAGCAGGCCGGATTCGCCGCGGGGCAGGCTGTTCCCGTCGTCGTCGACGATGTTGGCGCTGATGCCGGGCACGGGCTCCATCGCCGACCCGGGCTTGAGCACCGTCGTGCCGGGGAGCGGCGCGACCATCGCGGCGCCGGTCTCGGTCTGCCACCAGGTGTCGACGATCGGGGCCGTGCCGGCGCCGATGACGTCGCGGTACCAGCGCCAGGCCTCGGGGTTGATCGGCTCACCGACGGAGCCGAGCACGCGGATCGAGCTCAGGTCGTGCGCGTCCGGGATCTCCCGTCCCCACTTCATGAACGTGCGCACCAGCGTGGGCGCGATGTAGTAGATCGAGACGCCGTACTTCTCGATGACCTCGAAGTGGCGGTGCTCGTTGGGCGAGTTCGGCGTGCCCTCGTAGACGATCTGGGTGGCGCCGTTGGCCAGCGGGCCGTAGACGATGTAGGTGTGGCCGGTGACCCAGCCGATGTCGGCCGTGCACCAGTACACGTCCTTCTCCGGCTTGAGGTCGAAGAGGTAGTAGTGCGTGTACGCGGCCTGGGTGAGGTAGCCGCCGGAGCTGTGCACGATGCCCTTGGGCTTGCCCGTGGTGCCGGAGGTGTACAGCAGGAACAGGGGGTGCTCGGCGTCGAACGGCTGGGGGGTGTGGTCCGACGAGGCCGCGCCCACCGACTCGTGCCACCACACGTCGCGGTCGTGCCAGTCGATGTCGTTCTTGCAGCGCTGCACGACGATGACCTTCTGGACCGACGTGGCCTTCGCACCGTCGACGTCCATGTCGAGAGCCTCATCGACGTTGGCCTTGAGCGGGGCGGGCTTGCCGCGGCGGAACTGGCCGTCGGTGGTGATGACGACCTTGGCCTCGGCATCGTCGACACGCGAGCGCAGGGCCGCGGCCGAGAATCCGCCGAAGACGACGGAGTGGGTCAGGCCCAGACGGGCGCACGCGAGCATGGCGACGATGGCCTCGGGCACCATCGGCATGTAGATCGCGACCCGGTCGCCGGGCTCGAGGCCCAGCGAGCTCAGGTAGTTGGCCGCTCGGCTGACCTCGTCCTTGAGGTCGCTGTAGGTGAGGTCGCGGCTGTCGCCGGGCTCGCCGATCCAGTGGATCGCGACGCGATCGCCGTTGCCCGCCTCGACGTGGCGATCGACACAGTTGTACGCGACGTTGAGCTCGCCACCGACGAACCACTTCGCGAACGGGGCGCCGCTCCAGTCCAGCACCTCGCCGAACGGGGTGTTCCAGTGCAGGCGGTTCGCCTGCTCGGCCCAGAAGCCCAGGCGATCCGCTTCGGCACGGTCGTACAGGTCGCGGCCCTGCGTGTTGGCCTGAGCTGCGAATTCTGCGGAAGGCGGGTATGCGGCGGTCGCGGAATCAGTCATGGGTCAATCGTAGGGAGGGCAGGAAGGGGCGGCAGCGGAAAGTCGAAATTCGACGGTGCCGAGGGCGGGTTGCAACGGGTTGCGCTCGGCCGGAGGGGAAAATCACTGGCGCTCGGCGCGCGAGTCGGTTAGCAGTGCTGCCGGTTACCGGGACACAGCGGGCGGGCGGACTTAAAGTGCTGTTCACCGAAACGGCCAACACAAGGCGGAGGTAGTTGTGGGAATACGAAGTAGGCGGTGGCCGGCGGCGCGAGCGATCCTCGCTGTCGCCGTCGCCGCGAGCCTGGCGGTGTCCGGGTGCAGCATGGACGGTGCGAAATCGGCCGATACCAAGGGGCCTGACGCGACCGTCCGGGTGAACTCGACCGAGCCGCAGAGCGGCCTCGTCCCGAGTGACACCAACGAGAAGGGCGGCGGTCAGGTCATCGAGATGCTCTTCGACGGGCTCTACGACTACCGGCCCGACGGTACCCCCGAGCTGGCCAACGCCGAGTCGGTGGAGACCACCGACAACCAGAACTTCCTGGTCAAGCTCAAGCGGGACTGGACGTTCACCGACGGCACGCCGGTCAAGGCCTCGAACTACGTGCGCGCCTGGAACTTCGGCGCCTCAGGGAAGAACCTGCAGAAGCAGCAGGACTTCTTCGCCCCGATCGAGGGCTTCGACGAGGTCAAGGGGAAGGACTCGCCGGCCACCGAGATGCGGGGCCTGAGGGTGATCGACGACTACACCTTCTCGATTCGGCTCGCGGCCCCGAACATCGATTTCAAGCTGGCGCTCGGTTTCTACCCGTTCTCGCCGCTGCCCGACGTCTTCTTCACCGAGGGGAAGGAGAAGTTCGGTCAGAATCCGGTGGGCAACGGCCCGTACAAGCTCAAGCAGTGGCGGCACAACGTCCAGCTCGAGGTCGTGCGCAACGCGGAGTACAAGGGGACGAAGCCGAAGAACGGCGGGATCACCTTCATCATGTACGAGTCCTACGACGCGGCGTACACGGACATCCTGTCCGGAAACCTGGATCTCCAGGACGAACTGCCCGACAGCGCGCTGGGTTCCTTCCGCAAGACCTTCGGCGACCGGGCGATCACCCGGCCGACGGCGCAGACGCAGTCCTTCGTGATCCCGCAGTTCCTCGAGCACTTCGGGCCCGACGAGGAGGGCCGCCTGCGGCGCCAGGCCATCTCCATGTCGATCAACCGGCCGCAGATCATCGAGAAGGTCTTCCGGGGCATGCGTAATCCGTCGGTGGACTTCACCGCGCAGGCGATCCCCGGCTGGCGGGCGGACCTGCCCGGCAACGAGACCGTCAAGTACAACCCGGAGCTCGCGAAGCAGCGCTGGGCCCAGGCGAACGCGATCAAGCCGTGGACCGGAGCGTTCCAGATCGCCTACAACTCGGACGGCGGCCACAAGGTGTGGGTCGACGCGGTGACGAACCAGGTCAAGAACACCCTGGGTATCGAGGCCTCGGGCAAGCCCTACGCCACGTTCAAGCAGATCCGCGACGAGCTGACCAAGAAGACGCTCACCGCTGCGGGCCGCAACGGCTGGCAGGGCGACTACCCGACGCAGCTGAACTTCCTGGTGCCGAACTACGTCACCGGCGGCGGCTCGAACGACGGCGACTACAGCAACCCGCAGTTCGACGCGCTGATCGACCAGGCGGAGAGCACCCTCGATCCGGTGAAGTCGACCGAGCTGGTGAACCGGGCGCAGGAGATCCTGCTCCGCGACCTCCCGATCGTCCCGATGTGGGACTACATCCAGGCCGCAGTGCTCGGCGAGGGCGTCCGCGGCGAGCTCACCTGGAACGGCCGTCCCGACTACCCGAACATGACGAAGGAGTAGGCCCATGGCGAGATATCTGCTGAGCCGCCTCGGGCAGCTCGTGATCGTCTTCTTCGGGGCGACGCTGCTCATCTACGCGCTCGTCTTCCTCGTGCCCGCCGACCCGATCGCCGCGCTCGGCGGTGACCGCAAGTTGCCGCCGGAGATCGTCGAGGGCCTGCGCGCGCAGTACCACCTCGACCAGCCCTTCCTGGTGCAGTACTGGTACTACATCAAGGGCGTGTTCTCGCTCGACTTCGGCACCTCGTTCTCGGGCCAGCCGGTGTGGGACGTGATGAAGCGGGCCTTCCCGGTCACGGTGAACCTCGCGCTCATCGCGCTCGCGGTCGAGACGATCCTGGGCATCTTCTTCGGCGTGATCGCCGGCCTGAAGAAGGGCAAGCTGTTCGACACGTCGATCCTGTTCGTCTCCCTGATCATCATCGCCGTGCCGATCTTCGTGCTCGGCTTCGTCGCGCAGTTCGTCTTCGGCATCAAGCTGGAGTGGTTCCCGGTCACCGTCGGCGGCAACCTGGACTTCTACCACCTGCTGCTGCCGGGCATCGTGCTCGGCCTGGTGTCCTTCGCCTACGTCGTGCGGCTCACCCGGTCGCAGGTCTCGCAGAACCTGACCGCCGACTACGTGCGGACCGCGACGGCCAAAGGCCTGCCGCGCTCGCGCGTCGTCCTGGTGCACGTGCTGCGGAACTCGCTGATCCCCGTGGTCACGTTCCTGGGCGCCGACATCGGGGCCCTCATGGGCGGTGCGCTCGTCACGGAGGGCATCTTCAACATCCCCGGCGTGGGCGGCACCATCTACCAGGCGATCATCCGCGGCGAGGCCGCCACGGTGGTCTCCTTCGTGACGGTGCTCATCGTCATCTACCTCATCTGCAACGTGGTGGTCGACCTGCTCTACGCCGCCCTCGACCCGAGGATCCGCTATGCCTGACATTCACACCTACCCCGGACAGGAACGTTTCGTCGCCGCGGCCGACGACGTCGTGGTCGGCGCGATCGACGCCGTCGACCAGGACGCGGAGCCCACGGGCTTCTGGAAGACGGCGTGGTTACAGCTGAAGGTGCGCCCCCTGTTCTGGGTCTGCATCGCGCTGCTCGCGCTCATCCTGCTCGTGGTTCTGTTCCCCAGCGTCTTCGCCTTCGGCAAGGACCCGCACTACGCGACCCTGGAGCGGTCCATGCTCCCGGTGAGCGGCGAGCACTGGTTCGGCACCGACATGCAGGGCCACGACATCTACGCCCGGACCGTCTACGGCGCACGGGCATCGGTCATCGTCGGGGTACTCACCACGGCCGCGGTGGTCGTGATCGGCGGACTGCTCGGCGCCACCGCAGGCTTCTTCGGCGGCTGGCTCGACTCGCTCATCGCGCGCCTGTCGGACGTCTTCTTCGGCGTGCCGCTCATGCTGGCGGCCGTCGTGGTCATGCAGATGGTCACCTCGCGCACCGTCTACTCCGTGGTGCTGGTCCTCGCGATCTTCAGCTGGCCGCAGATCGCCCGCATCGCGCGGTCGGCGGCCATCTCCATCCGCAACGAGGAGTTCATCGACGCCGCGAAGTCCCTGGGTGCCTCCAAGATCCGCACGCTGTTCACGCACGTGATCCCCAACTGCCTCGGGCCCGTCATTGTGGTCGCCACCGTCGCGCTGGGCGTGTTCATCGTCACCGAGGCCACGCTGTCGTACCTCGGGATCGGCCTGCCGGAGAGTTCGATCTCCTGGGGCATGGACATCGCCTCGGGGCAGCCGCGTCTGCGTGAGGGCAGCCCCATCCTGTTCTTCCCCGCGGCCGCTCTGGCGATCACCGTGCTCACGTTCATGATGCTCGGTGACGTCCTGAGCGACGCACTCGATCCGAAGGCGAGGAAGCGCTGATGTCCGACGAGCACAAGCACGGCCTGAGCAAGGTCAAGGACAAGGTCGCCTCGGCGCTCGGCAAGACGCCGTCGCCGCTGCTCGAGATCCGCGACCTCGTCGTGGAATTCGACGTCCAGGGCAAGCCCGTCCCCGCGGTCCGGGGCGCCAACCTCACGGTCTACCCGGGCCAGACGGTGGCGATCGTCGGCGAGTCGGGCTCGGGCAAGTCCACCACGGCCGCGGCCGTGATGGGCCTGCTGCAGGGCACGGGCAAGGTGGCGAGCGGGAAGATCGTCTTCGACGGTCAGGACCTGTCGAAGGCCTCCGAGAAGGACTTCCAGAAGATCCGAGGCAACGGCATCGGCCTGGTTCCCCAGGATCCGAACACCAACCTGAACCCGCTGTGGCGCGTGGGCTTCCAGATCCGGGAGACCCTCAAGGCCAACAACGCCGAGGAGGGCGACGCCAAGAAGCGGGCGATCGCGCTGCTCGCCGAGGCCGGGATGAAGGAGCCCGACAAGCGGGTGAACCAGTACCCGCACGAGTTCTCGGGCGGCATGAAGCAGCGCGCGCTCATCGCGATCGGCCTGGCCTGCCGGCCGAAGCTGCTCATCGCCGACGAGCCGACGTCCGCGCTCGACGTCACGGTGCAGCGGCAGATCCTGGATCACCTGGACACCCTGACCTCCGACCTCGGCACCGCGGTGCTGCTCATCACGCACGACCTGGGGCTGGCCGCCGAGCGCGCCAGCCACCTCGTGGTGATGTACAAGGGTCGTGTCGTGGAATCCGGTCCCGCGCTGGAGATCCTGCAGGATCCGCAGCACGAGTACACCAAGCGGCTCGTCGCCGCGGCGCCGTCGCTGTCGGCGCGGCGGTCCGAGATCCCGCCGGTCGCGGCCGCGGTGACGGACGTGATGGAGTCGGGCGTCGGCGGCTCGGACGTGGCGCTGGAGACGGTCAAGGGCGAGCTCAAGGACTCCGCAGCGAAGGGGCCGGCGGAGGTCGTGGTCGCCGCGAACCTGGTGAAGGACTTCCCGATCCGGGGCTCGCTGCCGTTCCAGAGCAGCGACTTCCGTGCGGTCGACGACGTCAGCTTCACCATGCTGCGGGGTACCACCACCGCGGTGGTGGGCGAGTCCGGCTCGGGCAAGTCGACGGTGGCCCGCATGGTGCTCGGCCTGCTCGAGCCGACCAGCGGCACCGTCGAATTCGACGGGAAGGACGTGACCACCATCCGCGGGGCGGAGGCGAAGGAGTTCCGGCGGCGGGTGCAGCCCGTCTTCCAGAACCCTTACGGCTCTTTGGATCCGATGTACTCGATCTACCGGGCGATCACGGAGCCGCTGGTGGTGCACGGCATCGGCGACAAGGCGTCGCGGGTGGAGCGGGCGAAGGAACTGCTCGAGATGGTGGCGCTACCGGTGGACACCATGCACCGCTACCCGAACGAGCTGTCGGGCGGTCAGCGGCAGCGCGTCGCCATCGCGCGGGCGCTGGCGCTCAATCCCGAGGTGATCGTGCTCGACGAGGCGGTCTCCGCGCTCGACGTGCTGGTGCAGGCGCAGATCCTCACGCTGCTCGAGGGGCTGCAGCAGGAGCTGGGCCTGACCTACCTGTTCATCACCCACGACCTGGCGGTGGTCAAGCAGATCGCGCACCAGACGCTGGTGATGGCAGGCGGCAAGGTCATGGAGCAGGGTCCGACGGACCAGGTGTACGACAACCCGTCGTCGGATTACACGCGCAAGCTGATCGACGCCATCCCCGGCGGTTCGATCGAGCTGGCGGGCTGACCCGCAGGGACTCGCGGCGAGCGGGCTAGGGTGGGGCGTGTGAACGACCCGCTGAGCCCGCTCGTCGCCGTCCCCGCTGTCGCGGAGGCGGCGGCCGCCGCGCGGGAGGCGCTCGCCAAGGTGCACCGCCATCCCGCGAACCGGCGGGAGTGGCGGGCGACAGCGACGGAGTCGTCGTTGCGCGGCGCCCGCGCCTCGGCGGCCCTCGACGGCGCGGCCGTCGCGCTGAGCCGTGACGAGCTGATCAACGATCCGGTGCTCGCCGGCTCGATGCGCGCCTATCAGGCGATCGACGGCGACCTGCTGGACGCCTCGGTCGGTGTGTGGCGGCGAGCGCCGCTGCAGGTGCTCGCTCGGTTGCACACGCTGGCCGCCGCGGATCTCGTCGACGGGGACGACTCCCGCCTCGGCCGGCCCCGGCCCGGGACGGGGGAGCGGCTCGGGCTGCTCGCCCAGCTCGTGACCGGCGGCACGGAGGCGCCCGCGCCCGTGGTGGCCGCGATCGTGCACGGGGAGTTGCTCTCGCTGCGGCCGTTCGAGGTCGCCGACGGCGTGGTCGCGCGCGCCGCCTCGCGGCTGGTGACCGTGGCGTCGGGTCTTGATCCGCACGCGCTCGGCATCCCGGAGACCACGTGGTTGAAATTCGCGCCGAGCTACGCGGACGCCGCGGACGCGTTCGGGATGGGCGAGCCCGACGGGGTGGTGGCGTGGGTGGTGCTGTGCTGCCAGGCGCTGGAGGCCGGCGGGCTGGAAGCGCTGGCGCTCGCGGAGCGCTGACGGAGGAATTCGCCTGCGGCGGTGGATGTCCGGCACACTTCGTCCGGACATGCGCAACGGCGACCCGGCCTGAGCTGAGGAAGGGGCACTCTGGGTGCTTTCCTCAGAACGGGTCCGAATCGCCGTTCGCTAGCACGGATCCCGGTTACCAAGCGTGCGTGAGGGTGGGCTGTATTACGGCCTCGGCGTGCACCGGTGGAGAGATCCACTATCCGCGGATCTTGTGCTGACCACTGAAGTTCCCCGGTGACGCAGGCTCACAGCGCTTTCCGCCATAGGTGGCGAGCTCCGCGTGGGTGCCTGGTGTCCGTGCTGGGAGCCTTGACGCTCAGGAACCCTCGACCTTCTCTTCCGGTGGGGGTTTGGCTTTGCGCCGCTCCGTGACTCCTTTCTACCCTGTGAGCGCCATCACATCAAGGGGTAGGCCGGAAAATTCTCGGATCTCTTGCTACCGGCGAGTATCAGTGCTTCTTGCGGTGCAGCACAAGGTAAGTCGCCACGCCGGCGCCGGCGGCGACCACGCCCAGGCCGGCGCTGGCGAGCACGGAATTGCGCGACGGTGTGGGTATCCGGTCGCGCAACGGTGTGGGGTTCGAGAACGAGACGACGGGCCAGCCGCGCTCCGCGGCCTCCTTGCGCAGGCCGCGGTCGGGATTGACCGCGGTGGGGTGACCGACGGCGGCGAGCATCGGCACATCGGTGATCGAGTCCGAGTAGGCGAAGCACTGCTCGAGGTCGTAGCCGTGCTCGGCGGCGAGCGCCTCCATGGCGACGACCTTGTTCTCGCCGTAGCAGTAGAACTCGACCTCGCCGGCGTACTTGCCGTCCTCGACCTTCATCTTCGACGCCACCGAGTAGTCGGCGCCCAGCATCTCCGCGATGGGGCGCACCATCTCCTCGCCCGAGGCGGAGACGATCACCACGTCGTGCCCGCGCGCGTGATGGCCCGCGATCAGCTCGGAGGCTTCCGCGAACACCAGCGGGTTCACGACGTCGTGCAGCGCCTCGCGCACGATGGTCGAGACCTGCTCCACGTTCCAGCCCTCGCACATCTGCGTGAGGTGGTCGCGCATGCGTTCCATCTGGTCGTGGTCCGCGGCCGTCAGCATCATCAGGAACTGTGCGTAGCTCGACTTGAGCACGGCGCGACGGTTGAGCAGGCCCTCGTCGAAGAAGGGACGCGAGAAGGCCAGCGCGGACGATTTCGCGATGATCGTCTTGTCCAGGTCGAAGAAGGCGGCGACCCGGCGCACCGGGGCCTCGTCGGGCGCGGTAGGGCTCACGGGAATCAGCCTACCGGTGCCACACGGCTTCGCACCCCGCAAGAGCGGACACCGGATTCCTCCACAGCTTTCTCGAATCGGACACCTTCCTCCACAGGTGGCCGGCGGATCGGGCGAACCGGACACGGTCGTAGGCGACGCTGGTGCCATGCAGGGGATCGAGATCGGGATGGCGGTGGCCGACGGGGCCCTGGCCGACGACGTACGACGGGCCGCGGCCGCCGCCGCACGGTCGGTCACGGTCATCGACCGTGGCCGACCGCGCGCGTGCTGGGCCTCGGCTGCGGGGTTGGTGCTCGATCTCGGCGCTGCGACCGCGATGGCGGAGGCGGCGCGAGCGGGCGGCCTCCCACGTCGCGACGGGGTGGCGATCGTCGCGGCCGAGGCGGGGATGGCCGAACTGGCGGCGGCCGTCGAGGTCGGCGCGGCACAGGTCTTCGTGCTGCCCGCGCAGGTCCGTGAACTGGCACGATTTCTCGCGGCCCGGGAACAGGACGACGGTGCGCGGTCCCGCGTGGTCGCCGTCCTCGGCGGGCACGGCGGAGCCGGCGCCTCCGTCCTCGCGGCGGCCGTCGCCGTGACGGCGCCCGGCCGCGGGATCACCGCGCTCGCGGTCGACGCCGACCCGTGGGGCGGCGGTCTCGACCTGCTCCTCGGCTGCGCGGACATGCCCGGCCTCCGCTGGGGCGACCTCGCGCTGCGCGGCGGGCACGTGCCGTCCGACGCCCTGGTCGCGGCGCTTCCGGGGCGTGCCGGGGCCGTCGCGGTGCTGTCGGCGGGCGGGGCGGTCGCCGGGACGAGCGACGCCGTGGGCGGGGCGTCGCCGCCCGAGATCCCGGTCGAGGGCCTGCTCGCCGTGATCGACGCGGGCCGCCGCAGCGTGGGCGTCACCGTCGTCGACCTGCCCCGGCGGGACGACCCGGCGACCTCCGCATGCCTCGAAGTCGCGGACGTGGTGCTCGTCGTCGTCGGCGCCACGGTGCGGGGGTGCGTCGCCGCGCGTTCCGTGATCGACGGGGTGGCGCGCCGCGCGCGACGGGTCGGGCTGGTGGTGCGCGGTCCCGCGCCCGGCGGGCTCTCTGCGCGCGACGTCGAGCGGGCCGTCGGTGCGCCGCTGCTGGTATCGATGCGCCCGCAGCCGGGCCTCGCCTCCCAGCTCGACGACGGTGGGCTGCGGCTGCGGCGGGGAACGCCGCTGGCCGTCGCGGCCGGGCGTGTGCTCGACGGCGTGCGGAGGGGAGCGGCATGACGTCCCCGGACGGTGACCTGCTGGCGCGAGTGCGGGAGCGGCTCGCGCACACGGCCGCGGTCCTCACCCCCGATGTCATGGCGGCGGCGCTCCGCGCGGAATGCGGAGGGGTCCTGGGGGATACGGACCTGCTCGACGGCCTGGCCTACCTCGAGACCGAGCTGGTCGGAGCCGGCCGGCTCGAGCCGCTGCTCGCTGACCCGGATGTCGCGGACGTGCTCGTCTGCGGCCCGCGCACGGTGTGGGTCGACCGCGGCGCGGGTCTCGAACCCGCTGGCGTCCTCTTCGAGGACGACGATGCCGTGCGGCGACTGGCCGCGCGCCTCGCGTTGGCGGCCGGGCGGCGGTTGGACGACGCGCAGCCCTGGGTTGACGGCCACCTGCCCGCCGGGCCCGGCGGCCGCGCGGGAAGCGGGATCCGGTTGCACGCGGTGCTTCCTCCCCTCGCGCACGGCGGCACGTGCATCTCGCTGCGCGTACTGCGGCCCGCCACCCAGACGCTCGACTCCCTGATCGAGGGCGGTGCGGTGCCGGCGGAGGTCGCCGGCCTCGTGCGCCGCGTGGTGGCGGCGCGGCTCGCCTTCCTCGTGGTCGGCGGCACGGGCAGCGGTAAGACGACGCTGCTCAACGGTCTGCTCGGCGCGGTGGATCCGGCGGAGCGGGTGCTGTGCGTCGAGGATGCGCACGAGCTCGATCCGGTGCACCCGCACGTCGTCTCCCTGCTGGCGCGGGGCGCCAACGTCGAGGGCGTCGGCGAGGTGACGGTGCGCGATCTGGTGCGGCAGGCGCTGCGGATGCGGCCCGATCGGATCGTCGTCGGCGAGGTCCGTGGCGCCGAGGTCGTCGACCTGCTCACGGCGCTGAACACCGGTCACGACGGCGGTGCCGGCACCGTGCACGCCAATTCCCCGCGCGAGGTGCCGGCCCGGCTCGAGGCACTGGCGGCGCTCGGCGGCCTGGGGCGGGAGGCGCTCCACGCCCAGCTGGCCGCCGCCTTCTTATCTGTAGCTATCGGTTCGGTGTCCCACTCTGTAGCGGACGGTGTTCTGGGGTCGTGCTGTGTTCGTCTGCGTCAGTGTTATCTGGGCTGTAGCGGATGGTGGGGTTTCAGTCGATGCCGAGTTGGTGTTCCCAGCGGTCCCAGTCGTCGCCGGCGGGGTGGCTCTCGCCGCGGGCTTTGCGGTGGCGTGTGCGTTCCTGAGCGAACCAGGCTTCGACCCAGGGCGGCAGCACAGTGACTCCGTCGTAGAAGTCGTCCCGGATGTCGCTCTCGGTGCCGTCGGGTAAGTCGCGATTGGTGCTCACTCCTATTGGGACGCATCGGCTCGGTGATCGGTTCCCTGCCTTCTCCTCAAATCGGTCGGAGCCGTCGAGTTCGATGGTTGCGCTGCGGCGTGTCCGAACGTCAGGATCGTTACCCCCTCTGCAAGATGGACAGCAAGTTTGGTAACGATTTCTGGGGAGGCGTCATGGTGCGGATCGAAGGGCTGCGTCCGAGGGCGCCGCGAACGCAGGCATTGCGAATGCTGCGGCCGCATATGGTGCCGATCGCTGCGATCGCGCTCGCTGCGGATGAGGCGTGTGCGCAGTTGTGTGAGGCGTTGTACCTGGATCCGGCGTCGCGACGTCGGTACGACTCGAAGTCGCGGGGGCTGCTGACGGCGATGGTGTGGTCGGAGGGGCTGCGCGAGTGGACCAACGCGGTGAACCCGCCGCACGTGCGGCTGCACGAGCCGCACAACTGGACCGAGCTGATCGTGCACGGCAACCTGCACGTGAAGGTCGAGCGGGACACCCCGTGGCGGCAGGTCTCGCAGAGTGAGCGCCAGCGGCTGCGCAAGCAGCAGTGCCAGGACTACACGCTGCCGTTCGACGTGGTGAGCACCGCCGAGTTCGCGGTGACCAACGTCGACCTGTCCGGAACGCTCAACGACGCGAACCGGATCATCGGAGTGCAGGCCCGCACCCGCCTCGGCGAGCGGTACCTGTGGGCCCCGCACGAGGTGGACATCGAGTCGGCGCGCCGCATGCTGGTGGCCTGGCGGCGCCGCAGGGTGCCGTGGCTGATGACTTCCGAGCGGGCGTTGGTGCTGGCCGCAACGGACGAAGCCCGTGAGGAAGCGGCCCGCCTGCGTGCCGAGAATGAGGACCTTCAAGACCGCCTCGCCCGCGCTGAGGCCGACATCGCCGTCCTCGCCCGCAGTGCCGGCCTGGCCGCGGAGCGCAGCCGCTTCGAGGTCCCCACCAACCCGAACGCCGCCGAGGATGCCGAAGCGGACGAGTAGAACCCCAACGGCCGTTCCTCCTCCGTGGTGCGGGTGTGACGGTAGGGATTACCGGTGATCGGGGAATGATTGCGTGGTGTTCGGCACGTCAGCGTGATCCGTGAGGGTGGGAGGGTCTAAGATTTTGGCCATGGGAACGGTGACGGATCTTGATTCGCGGGCGTCGCGTTCGCCGCTGTCGACCGACCGCTGCGCGGTGGCCGCCACATTGAGCGCCACCCGTGAGCGCCGCGGACTGACGGCCAAGCAGGTTGCTGATGCCTTGGGGCGTTCCCCGAGTTACGTCTCGCGCGCTGAGAGCGGCGACGGATCGGTCAGTGGTGCGGATCTGACGTTGTGGGCGCAGGTGCTCGATGTGACCGAGGAGCTGCTGTGCACGGTGTTGCCGCAGGAGCCGCCCGAGGGTGTGCACTTCCGTAGCCAAACTGTCACTAAGCGGTTGCAGGACAGGTTGATTCAGCATGCGAACTTCGCCGGTTGGATGCTCAACCGGTTGCATGAGGACACGTTGGCGACCGCGGTGCATCCGCGGTCGGTGCCGCAGCTGGATGTGGACCTGCTCGATGAGGGGTCGGAGGAGGCCGCGCAGCTGGTGCGGCAGGCGTGGCGCATCCATGGCCCGGTCTCCGACATCGCCGGCCTGCTCGAGAGCGCCGGGATCATGATCTTGCCGATGCCCGCCGATGTGGACAAGGTCGACGCGATCAGCGTCCGCACCACCGGCCCGGTGACCGCTGTGATCCTGCTCAACCCCCACGCGCCGGAGGATCGGCAGCGGCACACCCTCGCCCACGAGCTGGGGCACCTGGTGATGGATGAACTGTCGGGTGTGTCGTTGGGGCTCAAGGAGATCGAGAACCGGGCGGATCGGTTCGCCGCGGAGTTCCTCGCCCCATACGGGTCGTTGCGCGACGAGCTGCGGGGGATCACCCCGGCCCGGATCGACACCCTCGACGATCTGCGGCGCCGGTGGGGGGTAAGCCTGTCGGCGCTGGTGCGCCGCGCGCACGTGCACGCCGACATCACCGAATCGCAGTACCGGTACTGGTTCCGCACCCTCAACGCCCGGAACCTGCTGCGGGACAAGCGGCGATCGACGTACCCGGTCCGGCCGCAGGCGGCCGCGGAGTTCTTCGCCTCACTGCGGAACAGTCGCTACGCCGTCGCCGATATCGCTGCGATCACCGCGACCAGGCCCCGGGAGTTGCAGGACGTGTTCGGCGACTCGTGGCCGTTCCCGCGGCTGCGGCCGCAGCTGAGCAGCGTCTAACCCCGTCCAGGTCGCTGTGCGGGCTATCCGCCGGACGTGGCGTCCGGCGCCGCTTCCACCGGACGCGGTGCATTCGGCCGCAGCCACGCTGCGTGAGCACCAAACCGAGCAGGACGTCGCCGCCGGCGGCGAGGTGCGCCGCCGCGTCGTCTGCGACGACGGCAGGGTCGCGCTCGGCCGCGTCAAGCTCAACCGTCGCCGAAAGGCCCGCCGCACCTACGCGTTCCTGATCTGGCGTGAACACGGCGAGCGTCGTGAGCTGATGCTCGGCGAAGCGACCGCTCGCACCTTCCCGGCCAACCTACGCGCCGCCTGGGATCTGGTGCACGCGCACCGGCTCACCACCGCCGAAGGACGACGCACCTGGCCGCAGACCCGCCACCAGCTCCATGCCCAGGCCGTCCATGACCGCAACGGGAGCGAAGGGCCGGACTGCGCAACGCCCCGCGAAACGCACTCGTGATAGCCACCTACGCCGAGTTGCGGGTGGCGCCGCTGAACACGATGCTCCGTCGGCCCGGGACATCGAGCCGGGCTGTCCGGCCGGCGATCATGCCGACCGGGATCTCGTCCAGTCGGTCCGCGAAGGGTGATCGCGAACGCGTGGCCGTGGCTTGCCTCCTACTTCTTGGCCCGGTCCAGGCCGAGTACGTCGGTGATGTAGAAGAACGGGTCGGTCTGGTCGGTGACGCCGACGACGTTGGCGGCGCCGGGGCCGTACGCGGCGATGCGGACCTGGCCGCCGGTGTGCTGCTCCTCGCCCGGGTCGAGCGACGTGCCGTAGTTGACCGTGAGCAGGCCGCCGTCCTTGGTGTTGAGCGTGCGGGTCAGGCCCGGGGTGACGGAGCCGGTCTCGACGATCTGGCTGGTGTGCGCGTGATCGCCGGTGACGATGACCAGGGTGTCCTTGTCCTTCTTCGCGAAGTCGAGCGCCGCGGTGACGGCCTCGGACAGCTGGACGGTCTCGCCGATCTGGCCGCACGGGTCGGCGTCGTGGTTGGCCTTGTCGACGGAGCCGGACTCGACCTGCAGGAAGAAGCCCTTGTCGCCCCCCAGCAGGTCGATCGCCTTCTTGGTCATGGTCTCGAGCTTCGGGGTCGCGGCGAACTCGGGGTTCGGCGAGCAGGTGACGGCCGGCTCCTTGCCGCCCTCCTTGGTCGCGGTGGCCTTGCCCCACAGGCGGGGCAGGTTGCCGTCGGCGAAGACGCCGAGCAGCGGCTTGTCCTGGCCCGCGTCCTTGACGGCGTCGAGCTCCTCACCCGAGCGGACCATCTGGTAGCCGCGCTCCTTGGCCTGCACCTCGAGCGTCTTGCCCGCGTACTGGCCGGCGCCGGCGACCTCCTGGAAGGTCTTGAAGCCGCCGCCCAGGGTGACGTCGGCGCGGGCCGCCAGCAGCTGCTCGGTGATCGACCCGAGGCCGCCGTTCTCCAGGGCGTCCGACGCGCACTTCTCCTTGGTGGCGACGGGGCCGTAGCACTTGCGCTGCGCGACGTGCGCGACCTGCACGGCCGGGGTCGCGTCCTGCAGCTCGGTGGTGGTGACGTTGCCCGTCTTGCGGCCGTTGGCCTTGGCGATCTCGAGGATCGAGCGCTGCGCCTTGCCGTTGACGTCCACGCCGACGGCGCCGTTGTAGGTCTTGGTGCCGGTGGCCCACGCGGAGCCGGAGGCGGCGGAATCGGTCGTGTAGTCGGGCTTCTTGGTGTTCTTGTCCAGCGCGTACGTGGTGTAGTCACCCGACAGCGGCAGCTGGTCGATGCCGGGGATCTGGCCGCCGGCGCCCCACTGGTAGTCACGGGCCAGCGTGAGCTCCTGGTTGGCGGTGCCGTCACCGATGATCAGGATGACGTTCTTCGCCTTCGACCGCTGGATCGAATCGGCGATCGCCTGCGTCTGGTCGCCGGCGAGGCGCTTCGCACCCCCGTGGGCGGTGATGTCGCCCGCCGCGGACCGGGTGATGTCCACCTTCGACGCGGTGTCGCCCGAGACCCCCGGGCCCCCGTCGTTACTGGCTCATCCCAATCGGGGGTGTAGGAGTTGGGGTCTGAAGCCGCCGGTCTCGAGCAGGCTTCGGGCGATGTAGTTGGTCAGGTTGCGGAACCCGAGTGCGGAGCCGCGCAGGTGTTCGAGCCGTCCGTTGAGCGCCTCGGTCGGCCCGTTGCTGGTGCCGGGTCGTTCGAAGTAGGCGAGCACGTCAGCGGCTCGCTTCTTCAGGGTCCGGCTCAGGGTGGTGAGCTCGGTGAGCACCTTGGGGACGCCGGCGCTGAGGTCGGTGATCAGCTTCTCCATGAGCTCGCGGCCACGTTGCCGGTCCTCGTGGCGATAGGCGGCGATCATGCGCTGGTAGACACCCCAGGTCGCCTCGACCTCGACGTGAGCGTCATCAACGAACAGCGCGCGTAGCCTGTCGCTCTGCTTGTCGGTGAGCAGGTCCGCGCCGGTGTGCAGCGTGCGCCGCGACTTGTAGAGCGGGTCGTCCCTGAACCCACGGTGCCCGTGGATCGCGAGTTGGACCCGGCGCCGGCACCTGTCGAGGGCGTCACCGGCCAGGCGCACGACGTGGAAGGGATCCATCACCGTGACCGCGTCCGGGATCTCCTCCGCAGCGGCGGTCTTGAACCCGGTGAAGCCGTCCATCGCGACCACCTCGACCGCGTCACGGAAGGCGTCGTCGCGGTCGGCGAGCCAGGTCTTGAACGCCGCCTTCGACCGGCCCTCGACCATGTCCAGCAGCCTTGCTGGGCCGGCGCCATCGCGGACCGGGGTGAGGTCGATGATCACGGTGACATACTTGTCGCCACGCCTGGTGTGGCGCCAGACGTGCTCATCGACGCCAATGACCTTCACGCCCTCGAACCGCGTGGGGTCGTTGATCAGCAGCCGCTTGCCTTCAGCCAGGACCGCGTTGTTGGCGGTGTCCCACGCGACCCCGAGTCCCTCGGCGACACGGGCGACGGTGAGGTGTGCGACCACGATCCCTTCCAGCGCCCACCGCAGCCCGGTGCGCGAGAGCTTCGCGCGTGGCTCCGCAGCGGCGCTGGTGTCTTGGCGCCACACGTGTCCGCAGTCGGCACAGCGGTAGCGGCGCACTACAACTTCCAGCACGGTCGGTCGCCAGCCCAGCGGCTCGTGGGCCAACCGCCGGATCACGGTGTCACGAGCAGCGCCTTCGCTGCCGCACCGTCGGCACCACTGATCTGGTTCCACCACGCGGCACGCTAGGACCGCACGATCCGGTTCAAGTCGTTGTCCGGTCACGCTCAGACCGAGGCCGTCGAGTCGAGCGAAGGCGGTGAGGTCAGGGCGGCCGAAGCCGGCCGGCGGGGTTGTGTCGGTCACGTCGAGGTCTTTCGGATGGATGGCGTAGGAACCTCCGTCGTCGGGAGACCTCGACGTCTATCTGCGGACCGACGCGCCCGGCCGACCTACACCGGCATCTGAGAAGACCCCTGAAACGTCTTCGACGAAGACGGGACCGGCGAGGAGGAGGGCGCGGTGAGCTAAAAGAATGGAGCTTGCTCGGCTTCGACGCCGCCGCAAGCTCCGGTGAAACGGTCGGTACTAGTCGGTCGTCGTCGGTCACCACCGGATGGCGGCGTCCCCCACGCTCGGCGTTCGCGCAGGTCAGCGGCTCGTTCGCCCAGTGGGCGCATCAGGCGATAGACGCAAAGCCGACGTGATTAGGTCGTCGGTTCGATTCCGACAGGCGGCTCCGGCGAACAGCCCCTGACCTGCGGAAACGTAGGGCAGGGGCGGTTCGGTTCTGATGGTCGCGCGATGCGCTGGCCTCACGGCTCTGCCCGACACCCGACGTCGCTCTCCTCTGCGACGGACCCCTCGCCGGATGAACGCTCGGACATCCTGTCCGTGTGCCGATAGGCCTCGCACCGCTCGGCAACGCAGCGTGGCGCTGCGTCGCGACCTGGCGACGGCTCGGCGGGGCGCGATCGTCTCGTGCGTTGGCGGACTACGGAAGCTTGGACGCGAGGACGTCGGCCGCCAGGATCTCGGGTGCTGCGCCGAGGAGGTGCTGGTTGGCCATCAGGGCTGCGACGATGGCGCCGTTGGCGTGGGCGTCGCGAGCGGCCTCGTCGGGGAATGCATCGAAGATCCAGAAGGTGTCGGCGTGGGTCCTGACCGCGAACCAGACAATCGTTCCTACTTCTTCGTTGGCGAGCGCGACAGCGCCGGCGAGCAGATCGGCGAGCGCGTCGTGCTGTCCATCGGCCGCGACGATCTTGGCGACGAAGGCATACGGAAGTGATGCGGGTGTGGACATGAGGGGTTCTCCTAGGTGTCGAGGTTTCTTGGTGAAGCGAGTTCAGCGTATGACGAGCAAGGGCATGTGAGAAGTGGCGTATACGGCAGTATTGCTATTGTTGGCGCCATGCGTATCGGACTGATCGCGATCGACGGCTGCTTCGGTTCGGCTGTCGCGTCGATCATCGACATCGTGCGGGTGGCCGACGGAGCCCGCAGCGATGTCGACCCGCGGATCGACGCGATCGAACTCGCCATCCTCGGACCGAAACGGCGAGTGACCACGACGGCATCGATGACCCTGTCGGTGGACCACCCGCTGTCGGAGTCCGGAGAGTTCGACGTGGTCGTCGTCCCTGCGCTTGGAACCCTCACGGCCGCCGCGACCCACGACGCCCTCCAGAGCCGAGATGCTCGTTCGGTCATCGCCTCGCTCGGGCGCCTCGACGAGGCGACCACCCGGATCGCCGCGGCGTGCACCGGCGTGTTCGCTGTCGCCGAGACTGGACGGATGCATCATCGGCGGGCGACGACCAGTTGGTTCCTGGGGCCGGAGTTCCTGAAGCGCTATCCGACCGTCGCCCTCGATCTCGACACCATGGTCGTGGTCGACGGGAACCTCGTCACCGCCGGCGCCGCGTTCGCCCACATCGACCTCGCGCTCTCACTCGTGCGATCGATCAGCCCCGACCTGGCCCAACATGTCGCCAAGCTCCTCATCATAGACGAGCGTCCGTCGCAGGCGGCCTTCGTCGCCTACGAACATCTCCGGCACGAGGACCCGATCGTCGTCGAGTTCGAACGCTTCGTGCGCGCCCGCCTGGACGAACCGTTCAACGTCGCCTTCGTCGCGCAGTCGCTCGGCACCAGCCGGCGCACCCTCGAACGACGAGTCCGTGCGGCGCTCAACCTCACTCCGCTCGGCTTCGTCCAACGGCTTCGCATCGAACGAGCTCGGCACCTCTCAGCAACCACGGACCTCACCTCCGCCGAGATCGCGCTACGGGTCGGCTACGCGAACGCCGAGACTCTGCGCTCCCTCCTGCGCAGGGAGCGACGCCGTTCCTGACCTATCGCCATGCCTGTAGCCAGTGTCCTAGCGCTCGGTTGGAACCACCTCTCAGCACGTCGCGTCGACGCTCCTGCGTCGCCCCTGGACGACCCACTCGACACGCCCGCAGCACAGGCCGTGTGACGTGCCCCAGCTTCCCGGACGGTCGGGGTTGGGTGGCTGTGATGTCGCTGCGTTCTCGTCGAGGGGGTCAGCAGACCCGATCAGGGTCGATTGGGATGAGCCGCGAAGGCGGTGAGGTCAGGGCGGCCGAAGCCGGCCGGCGGGGTTGTGTCGGTCACGTCGAGGTCTTTCGGATGGATGGCGTAGGAACCTCCATCGTCGGGAGACCTCGACGTCTATCTGCGGACCGACGCGCCCGACCGACCTACACCCTCATCTGGGAAGAGCCTCGTTACTGCCGCACGCCGCCACGACACCGAGCACCGCCACCACGCTGACGGCCGCCGCGACGCGCGTCTTTCCACCATCGATCTTCGTCATTGCAGCATGGGATCACACGTCCTTGAACGATCCTTACTGTCGAGGTGAACACTCTGTGCCGATGTCGAGTTGAACTGGCGAGATGCCAGATCGGATTGACCGCAGTCGCCATGAGCCGAAATGGTGCAGGTCCGGTAACGCCAAGGCGTGCACTTGTCCTGCGGTCCATCACGGGGCCGCAGGTGTGTCACTGTGTACCGGAGTACCGGAGGGTGGTCATCATGCCCATCTCCATGTGATAGATGTTATGGCAATGCAGGGCCCAGCTGCCGGGGTTGTCCGCGTCGAGGTCGACCTCGACCGAGCCCATCGGTTTGAGGAGCAGGGTGTCCTTGCGCAGGCCTCTGCTGCCGGGCAGGGCCCAGGTGTGGCCGTGGATATGCATGGGGTGCAGCATCATCGTTTCGTTGGTGATCTGCATCCGCAGGCGCTGGCCTTTCCGGACTATCAACGGTTTGTCTTCGCCGTGCTTCTTGCCGTTGATGCCCCACGCGTACGGGTCCATCTGGCCGTTGAGCGTGACCTTGAGCGTCGAGTCCGGTTCGCGGTCGGGTAGGCGCGCGGAGTCGGCGGCGGTCAATTCGGACGCCCCGAGCAGGACGGGGCCGTCCAGTTCAGCGGGGCGAACGTCGGCAGCGGGTGCGTCGCCGGATCCGGTGCGCAGGACCGCCAGTGCCTGACCCTTCTTGCCTTCCGCGGCGGCGACGAGAGGGAACGCGCCGGCGCCCGCGGTGACGGTCACGTCGTACCGTTCGCCCATGGCGACGAACAGTGCCCGAGCTTGCTTGTCATTGACCCGGTGTCCATCGGTGTGGGTGACGGTCATGGTGTGGCCGCCGAGGGCGACCCGGAAGACAGTGTCGGAGCCGGCGTTGATGATCCGTAAGCGGATCCGCTGTCCTGGTTTGGCGCGGAACTCGGTCGGCGCCGCGGGGATCCGGCCGTTGATGAGGTAGTGCGGGTAGATCACGTCGCCGGCATCGCCGAGCGGTGAGCTGCTCATGCCGGGCATCGAGGAGTGATCCATGCCACCCATATCCATTCCGGGTTTGAGTGACCCGGTCTTGGCCTGGAAGTCGGCCAGGATCTGGTCGGGGTTCTTGCCGACGCCGTCGGTCCAGTCGTCGAGGACGACGATCCACTCGTCGTCGTAGGCGCCGCGTTCGGTGGGATCATCGATGATGATCGGGGCGTAGAGGGCGCGGTCGAGTTGGGCGCCGACATGCGGATGGAAGTAGTGGGTGCCCGGGTCCGGTGCGGTGAACTCGTAGACGAACCTTCTTCCGGGACGGATCGCGTCCTGGGTGACGCCGGGAACACCGTCGGCTTCGTTGCGGAGCCGGATCCCGTGCCAGTGGATGGTGGTGTCGGCGGGAAGCTTGTTGTCGAGGGTGACGCGCAGGAAATCGCCGGCCTTGGCGCGGATGACTTTGCCCGGTAGGGCGTCGTCGTACGCCCAAGTCCGGGCGGTAATGCCGCCGAGGTCGACGGTGCTCTCCCGCGCGGTGAGCGTCGTTTCGACGACCTTCTGCCCGGCCTGGGGTGTCGCCTGCAGCGGCGGGCCCTGTATCGATCGCGAGCCGCCGCCCGGCTTGCTGGTGCTCGTGCCGCCGCACGCGGCGAGTACCCCCGACCCAACCAGGCCCAGGCCAGCCGCAATCACCGCGCGCCGTGATGCGTACACCATATAATCGCACCTCTCGTAGATAACCCGATGATACCCCATGGGGGTATCATCAGGTGGGGGTTCCATTCGGGGATGTTCGCTCGGACGTTAGGCGCAGCAGGACAGCTTCGAGACGTCGGTGACAAAGGACTTGGCGGCGATCTGGATGCCTTCGGCCATGGTCAGGTAGGGCGTCCAGGCGTTGGCGATCTCGGTGACGGTTTTGCCCAAGATGTGAACGCCGGTGGCGACCAGTTCTCCTGCGTTCTCGGCGACGGTGGTCAGGCCGAGGACCTCGCCCGTGGCGGCGTTGGTGACGATCTTTATGAACCCTCGGGTGTCCCGGTTCACCACCGCGCGGGGCACGTGGTCGAGCGGCAGGACGCGACAGGCGCAGCGGATCCCCGCTGTACGTGCCTGCTCTTCTGTGATGCCGACTGTGCCGATCGCCGGGTTGGTGAAAGTCACTCGCGGCAGTCGAGTGTAGTCGACGGACTTGGCGGCGCCTGCGAGTGAGTTGTCGGCGACCAGGGTGCCGTGGCGGGCGGCGACGTAGACGAACTGCGGATGGCCGGTGACATCGCCTGCGGCCCAGACCCGGGGGTTGGACGATTGCAGGTGGTCGCTGACGAGGATCTGTCCGGAGTCGCCGGTGTGGACTCCGACCGTGGCGAGGTTCATTGCATCGGTGGCGGGGCGGCGGCCGAGGGCAACGAGAATCTGGTCGGCGCGATCTTCCTGCAAGCGTCCGGACACATCGCTGGTGACGGTCACCGTGCCGTCTGCGGTGCGGGTGACATGGAGGGGTACCGCTCCTCGTTTGACTTGGATCCCTTCATCGGCGAAGACCTCGGCCAGCGTCCTGGAGACCTCTGGTTCTTCTTTCGACGCTAGTTGCGACCGGGCCAGCAGCGTGACCTGCGATCCTAGGCGGGCGAACAGCTGTGCCTGTTCCAAGGCGACGTAGCCGCCGCCGAGCACTAGCAGTGACTGGGGAAGCTGTGTCAGGTCCATTGCCGCGGTCGAGGTCAGATACCCCGCCTCGTCCAGCCCGGGTATCGGTGGTGCCCAGGGGCGGGCGCCGGTGGCGATCAGGTAGTGCTCGGCCGTGACGGTTTCGACGTTGCCGTCGACGTCGGTGATGTCGAGGACCGGCGCATCCGGTGTGCCGGCGAATGACGCGAAGCCCCGCCGGGTCTGCCACCCGTAAGAGTCGGCGATCTCGGCGTATTTCGCGGTCCGCAAGATGTCGACCAGCGACTGCTTTCCGGCGACTGCCGTGGGCATGTCCACCGGCCCTGCGGCCGTTGTGATGCCTGGGAACCGGCCGGGAGCGTCGGCAGCGGCGTGCCGTGCTGCGGCGGCCGCGATCAGGGCTTTGGACGGTACGCAGCCGGTGTTCACGCAGGTCCCCCCAAGCGTGCCGCGCTCGATCATCACCAGCGACTTCCCGAGTGTGCTCGCGCGGATTGCGGCAGCGAACGCGCCGCCGCCGGACCCGATGATCGCGAGGTCATAGTTGGTGGGCATGGTTGCTCCTGTCGCCGCGCGGGGCTTCTCGTCTGGTCTTATCCATACCCCCGTCTACGGCTTGCGTGTCGCAGTCGGCAGGTGCAGACCGGGCGGCGCGTCGGCGTTGGTCGTCGAGCTTGTCGTCGATCAGCGGTGGATGGCTTGCGCGACTAGGGCGCCAGCGTGGCCGGGTATCCGAGTTCGGTGATGGTGGTGATCACGTCGTCGGCGGTGGTGCGTGTGGGGTCGAGGTCGACGGTTGTCTCGCCCTTTTTGCGGGAGGTGGTGGAGGTCAGCACGCCGGGGAGGTCTTCGAGGGTGTCGTCGATCAGCAGTGAGCAGCTGCCGCAGTGCATTCCGGTGACGCTGATGGTGATGGTCGTGGGCATCGGGTCGATACCTTTCGTTGGACAGTGGGGTGAGACGGGAAGTTAGACGATGGTGAGAGTGCCGGTGTACATGCCCATGCCACACACGTACGGGAGGGTGCCGGGGGTGAGGGCGCCGAGGTCGAGGCGAGTGTCACCGGTCGCGGGGAGAGTCTTCTCTTCGCCGCGGCTGGGGATGGTGAACGTGCGGGTGCAACCGGCGTCTCTGCTAGCGCGGAGGATCAAAATGGTGGGGATTCCGGCTTTGATCTGCACGTTCTTCGGGCTGTAGCCGGCGGAACTGGCGGTGATGACTACCTGCTGTTTGCCGTCGGTGATGGTCGCGGCGGTGGTGTCGGCGGCCGCGGCGCTCAGGCCGATGTTGCTGCCGATGCGGCTGGCGGCCCACGGGGATCCGGCGAGCTCGAGGCCCCCGTTGAGGGTGAACAGGCCGAGGGCGACGACGACGATCCCGGTCGCGACAGCGAGGCGGTTGTTCCAGACGCTGGCGGCTTTGCGCGCTGCGTAGCCCAGCACGGCGAACAGTGGGCTGGTGCCGACGACGAAGACGGCCATGATCGCCGCGCCTTGGACCGCTGCCCCGGAGGCGAGGGCGAGCGCTTCGACGGAGAGTGTGACCCCGCACGGGATGAGTACGGTGGCGACGCCGAGCAGTGCGGGTGCGAACGCTTGGCGCGAGCGGGCCCGGCCGCGCACGAAGCTGGCCCACGAGGCCGGGGGCTCGATGACGATGCCGCGGAATCCGGGGACGCCGAGCTGGGCGAGGCCGAGCACGATGATCAGCACGCCGGCGCCGATCTGCAGCCACGTCCGCGCCCCGACGGACAGCTGCACGACTGAGCCTAAGGCGCCGAGGAGGGCGCCGAGCACGGTGTAGGCGAGGAGTTTCCCGGCGAGGAAGCCACCGACGGGGGTCAGGTCCTCACCGAGAGTGGCGAGCACAGACTGCCGCGGGCTGCGGCCGCTGCTCGGAGTGGTGGCGTGGGCGCGTTGCCGGGTGATCAGGCCGGTCAGAAGGCCGCCTTGCACCGCGGCGCACGAGACGCCGCCGGCGAACAGGCCGGTGATCAGGACAGCGGTGAGGTTCACGGTGTTGCCTCTCGAGAAGAGTCGGGTGTTATCGGTATGGACGTCGGTGCAGGGGACGGCGCGGATGCTGGCTCGGTCATGGGTTGCGGCGTCCGGCGATCAGGAATCCGACGATCGCACCGCCGAGGCCGATGATCCCGCCCAGGCTCAGCAGCAGCAGGGCCGGCGCGAGGTCGCCGAAGTCGATGTCGCGGACCGTGAGAGCGCCGACGGCCAGGGCGATGATGACTGCGAGGACGACCGCGACGAAACCCAGCAGCGTGCGCCGCCCGGTGGGGCGGGACCTTCGCTGCGGCCCGCCGGTTTCCACGGCGGTGATGGAGCTGCGGAAAGTGCGCAGCCGCAGGCTGTTGGAGACGACGAAGACGCTGGAGAACGCCATGGCGGTGCCGGCGACGAGCGGGTTGAGCAGCCCAAGGGCGGCGAGCGGTATCGCGGCGATGTTGTAGGCGAATGCCCAGAACAGGTTGCCTTTGATGGTGCGCAGGGTGCGGCGGGCCAGTCGGATGGCATCGACCGCCGCACGTAGGTCCCCTCGGACCAGGGTGAGGTCGCTGGCCTCGATCGCGGCGTCGGTGCCGGTGCCCATCGCCAGGCCCAGGTCGGCTTGGGCGAGGGCGGCGGCGTCGTTGACGCCGTCACCGACCATGGCGACGACGGCCCCGTCGCGCTGCAGCGCGGTCACCACGTCGACCTTGTCCTTGGGGAGGACGTCGGCGATGACGTCGGCGATACCCACGTCGGCGGCGACCGCGCGGGCGACCCGCTCGTTGTCGCCGGTCAACAGGATGGGCCGTAGGCCCAGCCGGCGGAGCCCGGCGATGGCCTCGGCGGAGGTCGGCTTGACGGTATCGGCGATCACCAGAACCGCGCGAGCGAGGCCGTCCCAAGCGACGACGACGCAGGTGCGGCCACCGGATTCCGCAGCTTCCTTGTGCGAGCGAAGGTGCTGCGGCAGATCGATGCCGAGATCGGCGAGTAGTCCGGTTCGGCCGACGACGACGGTATGCCCCTCGACCGTGCCGGTGACTCCGAGGCCTTCCCGGTTCGTGAAGTCCTGCACCGCGGGCAGCTCACCGAGGCGGTCACGGGCACCGGCGGCGATGGCGCGGGCGATCGGGTGTTCGGAGGCGTCCTCGAGCGCGCCGGCCAGACGCAGCGCCTGCTCCTCGGTGACGCCGGCGACGGTGTGAACGCCGACCAGACTCATCTTGCCCGTGGTAACAGTGCCGGTCTTATCGAGCACGACGGTGTCGATCCGGCGGGTCGATTCGAGGACTTCCGGTCCTTTGATCAGGATGCCCAGCTGGGCTCCGCGGCCGGTGCCCACCAGCAGCGCTGTCGGTGTCGCCAGCCCGAGCCCGCACGGGCAGGCGATGATCAACACGGCGACCGCGGCGCTGAACCCGGCGGCGGCGCCGTATCCGGCGCCCCACCAGAATCCGAGGGTCGCCAGCGCAAGCAGTATCACAATGGGCACGAACACCGCGGATACCCGGTCGGCGAGACGTTGGATCTCCGCTTTCCCGTTCTGCGCATCCTCGACAAGCCGGGCCATCTGCGCCAGCTGGGTGTCTGCGCCGACACGGGTGGCCCGCACTACCAGTCGGCCGCCGACGTTGACGGTGGCGCCGGCGACCAGGTCACCGGGTGCGACCTCGACCGGGACGGATTCTCCGGTCAGCATCGCGGCGTCGACAGCAGAACTGCCTTCGGTGATCTCGCCGTCGGTGGCGATCTTCTCGCCTGGGCGCACCACGAACAGGTCCCCGACCGCCAGCTGATCGGTCGGGATGCGCTCTTCGCGGCCATTGCGTAGGACCGCGACGTCCTTCGCGCCGAGCTCGAGCAGGCTGCGCAACGCCGCACCGGCGCGGCGTTTGGAGCGAGCTTCGAAGAACCTGCCGGTCAGGATCGCCGCGGTCACTCCGGCGGCGACTTCGAGGTAGATGTTGCCGGTGGCGCCGCCGCGGTCTACGACCAGACCGAAGCCGTGCCGCATCGCCTTGTCGCCGGCGGTGCCCAGGAACAGCGCGTACACCGACCAGGCGAAGGCTGCGCTCACACCGACCGAGATCAGTGTGTCCATCGTCGCCGTGCCGTGCCGTGCACCGCCCACGGCTGCGCGGTGAAACGGCCACGCACCCCACACCACGACCGGCGCGGCCAGGGTCAGTGAGAGCCACTGCCAGTAGTCGAATTGGAGTACTGGGATCATCGCGAACGCGATCACCGGAACCGCCAGCGCACCACAGATAACGGCCCGCTGGCGCAGCGACTGCGCGTGCTCATCACGGTCCGGGCCATCGCCCCCCTCGCTACTGTCCACTGGGTGGGTGGGGGGACCGACGAGGGCGGCCGTGTAACCGGCTGCTTCGATCACGTGGGTGATCTCGGCGCTCGGCATCGCAGCCGGGTGTTCGACGAGCGCCTTCTCCGTCGCGAAGTTGACCGTCGCATGCACGCCGTCGAGCTTGTTTAGTTTGCGTTCGATGGTCGCGGCACACGACCCACAGGTCATGCCCCCGATCACCAGCGTGAGCTGCTGCGAGCTGCCGGTGATCGGGTCACCGTCGTGCAGGTCTGTACTCATCGTTCGCTCTTGTCCTTCGCCGTCGATGTCGAGGTGTGCCCGCCGGGAGGAGCCTGCGGTTCCGACCCGTGGCCGGCATCAGGGATCGCCGGATGCGGGTTCGGCCGTGCCGCAGGGCCCACTGACAAGTCGCCGCCTACCGTCGGCGCCACCACCACGATCGGCGGCACCTGCACGGGGACGGCTCCGCTGCCCGTACCACCGCCGGGCACCACGCCTGCCGCTCCTGAGGCCACTGGGACCGCCGGGCCACCCGGAGCGGCGGAGGCAGATCCAGTCGGGGCCGCGACCGCACTCACCACCGTGCCCGCGCCGTCACCCGTGCCCGTGTCAGGCGTCGGTGCAGGCCCGGTCGCCGAAGGCGGTGCAGGCGGTGCGGGTGCACCCGACAGCCCTACGAACGGCTGTCCCACCGGCAGCGGCGCCGAGACCGGCAGCCCAGCAAGGGTCGGCGACGGCGTCCCGCCGCGTGATTGCCCGGCCGTCGCTCCACCGACCGTCGGCGACGGCGGGGCACCCGCGGCCAGGGGCACCGTCACGGCCGCGGGTGGAGCTGCGGCACGGTGGCCCGATGCCGCTCGTTCGTGTGATGACGCGCCGGTCACCGGACCCGAACCGGCCGGGCCTGGGCCGAAGATGCTGCCGAGCCACCACGCTGCCGCAGCGACCATCGCCGCGATGACGCTGAAGCCCACCAACCTGCTCGCTGTGCCCATACCGATCCAGCTGCCTTCCACATTTCTGACTCCACACTCAGACCGTGCTCTGGCGTGGCGCCGGACAAGGTGGCAGACCATCACCGCATCGCCCGGGCACCACCCATCGTGAACCTTCCAGTAAGGTGGAAGGTCAAGGAGGCGTGATGAAGATCGGCGAACTCGCCCGTCAGAGTGGCATCGCAACCAAGACACTGCGGTTCTACGAACACAGTGGGCTACTCCCGGAACCGGCCCGCACCACATCCGGGTACCGTGACTACGAACCGGAATCGATCGAACGACTCCACTTCATCCGCAGCGCCCAAGCGGCAGGCCTGACACTGCGCGAGGTCCGCGAAATCCTGAACCTCCACGACCAGGGACTCACCCCCTGTGACCAAGTGGTCAGATTGCTCACCGAACGACTCGCCCACGTCCACAACACCCTGCAGGAACTGCGGTCGCTGGAGGGAACACTGACCTCGCTGCTCGACCGCGCCCAACGCGGCGGCCCCGCGCAGGACGCCGGGGTGTGCTGGATCCTTGAACCGGAGATTTCCTGACGGATTCGGGGCGAACCACACCATGGCGCCAGACGGGGACTGTCTCTTGCCGGCGTGATCGACCTGACACCGACGACGATCGGGTGCGCCCGACGAGCATGCGCCCCGACGACGCGGCGCCGACCAGCACCGGTGGGAGGTCGACTCCGGGACGCGGTGAGCTGGAAACAACGCGTGCGCCGTGCCACGGCCGGGGTGCGAAGTCGCCGCCGCTTCCACCCGACGGAGCTACTATGGTGCGTAGTAGGAGCGGGTGGATGGGTTCGACTTCTCGGGAGGCCGAAAGATGGATGTGCGATGGCGAGCTGCGCCGATACCGACGGCGGCGGTGCGTGGGCCCGCTCGCGGGGGCAATCATCATGTCGGACGCCGCAAGGGTGATGTCGTACGGTCTCGGTCTCGGCCCGGTCGTGGTGCGCGCGGTAGCGAAGGCTTGGGCGCGCGGCCTCGACCCGAACGGCCGAGCCTCGCCCGGTGGGCTGCTCCACAGCGGTGCAGCGCGTGAGGTCCCGGAGACGGATGCTAGGTGTCATCCTCGTGGCCGCATTCCTGCTGGGTGGTTGTGTCCAGTACAGCGACCAGGCCCCCAAAGGAGGGGTCATCGCCCCCGCTGGCAAGCTCACGCAGTTCTACCCGCCAGCTGAACGCAGCGTGGTCAGTGATCTCAAGGGACGCAGCGTCACTGATCCGAACGTGAGCGTGTCCCTCGCGGACTTCCGGGGCAAGATAGTGGTGATCAACGTCTGGGGATCGTGGTGCGCGCCGTGCCGAATCGAGGCACCCGAACTGGAGAAGGTCTACCGCGCCACCAAAACCAAGGGAGTGGAGTTCCTCGGCATCAACGTCCGTGAAACCGCCGGGGACGCCGCCGCTCGCGACTTCATCTCCGCGAACAAGCTGAGTTACCCGTCGATCTACGACCCTCCGGGAAGGACGCTGCTCGCGATCGGCGAGCAGTACCCGACCACGGTCGTACCGATGACTTTCGTCCTCGACCGACAGCGCAGAGTGGCCGCGAGCTTCCTGACCACCGTGGGTGAGAAGGATCTCACCGGGGCCATCGACAAGGTTCTGGTGGAGCGCTGATGGGGCAGGCATTCGCAGACGCGGCCGTCTCGGGACCGCTACTGATTGCGCTCGCCGCGTGCGCGCTCGCCGGCTTGGTCTCATTCGCCTCGCCGTGCATCGTGCCGCTGGTCCCCGGGTACCTGTCGTACCTCGCGGGCCTGGTCGGCGCTGAGGCGCCGGCGGCCGCTGTCGAGGAGGCCACGGCCGGCGCTCGTGCAGGGCGCTGGCGGGTGATGGGGGCCGCGGCGCTGTTCGTGGCCGGCTTCACCGTCGTGTTCTTGTTGATGACGATGTCCGTCTTCGGGCTGGTCAGCTCGATTCGTCTCAACTCCGAGGTGCTGATGCGGATCGGTGGCGTGGTCACCATTGTCATGGGCCTGGCGTTCATCGGCCTGGTGCCGGCTCTCGAGCGCGAGGTACGGTTCGCGCCACGGCAGTGGACCACCCTCGCCGGGGCTCCGTTGCTGGGCGGAGTGTTCGCGCTGGGATGGGCGCCGTGCATCGGGCCGACGCTGGCCGGGATCCTCTCGATCGTGGTCGGCACCAACGCGGACCCAGTACGGGGCGCAGTGCTCATCATCGCCTACTGCGCCGGACTGGGCCTGCCGTTCGTGATCCTGGCCCTGGGCTCGACGGTGGCAGTTCGCGCCGTCGGATGGCTCAGCCGCAACTCACGTCGCATACAGGTATTCGGCGGAGCTCTCATGGTGCTCGTCGGAATCGCCCTCGTCACCGGCTACTGGGCGGTGTTCGTGGACCTGGTTCGCCGCCTGTTCATCACCAACACGGTCATGCCGATCTGATAGCTGCCTACCGTACGGTTGCTCGTGTGATCCGACCTCGCGCACAACCGCCTTTGCCGAGGAGGAAATGTCGCTTTCGCTGGATGTTCGGGCAGAGCGAAGGGGCGTGATCGCGGAAGCGAGAACTGCGCTGATCGCGACGTTTGGTGGGGAATACCGTCGACATCGGTACGGCCGCGCCACGCGTAAGTCAGAGCCTGCGGTGGCAGAAGTGTTTCGTGCTCACGGCGTCGCAGCTTCAATGATTTGGAATGGTTCGGTCCAGCTGGTCGCCGGTTGATGGGCGTTGATCGTTAGGCGGTGGGCGCTGAACTGATCGATGAGACTGAAGTGGCTCTTCCCAAGCGAGAGTGCATGAGCGGGTCCGCCGCTGACGTGGCGCGGCACAAGATGTAGAGGGCCCCGGGGTGTGACGATGAAGGTTCCTACGCCATCTCGATCACACTCCGAGGACCTGTGTCTGAGCCTACGTCGTCTCTGCTTGCCGATACCATCTGCCGTGCCATCGATCTGGGGGTCAGCGTCGTCGACGCTGCCACCGCCGATGACGTGACGCACCTGTGGTGCGAGGTCCTCACGCCTGACCTGGAATGCCCGGGCTGCGGCGAGGTCTCGGCGTGGTGCGCGATCACATCGTCCGCGAGCTGGTGGACCTGCCGGTCTGCGGTGCCCGTTCGGTGCTGCACGTGGCCCGCAGCATCTCACGGGTGTTCGGGAACTCGGCGTTGATGAGCACAAGTGGAAGCACGTCCGCGGCAACGGCGATTCCTCGTGGGTGACGGTCCTGGTGGATCTGACCCCCGTGCGTGAGGGCACCGGTCCCGCCCGGCTGCTGGACATGGTTGCCGGCCGCTCCGCGCAAGCCCTCCGCGGCTGGCTTCAAGAGCGCGATCAAGCGTTCCGGGACCGGATCAAGGTCACCGCGATGGACGGGTTCGGCGGCTACCACACCGCCGCAGCGCAGGTACTCGCCGCAGCGCGAACGGTGATGGACCCGTTCCACGTCATCCACCTGGCGGCGGACAAGGTCACCGGCTGCCGGCAGCGGCTGCAGCAGGCGATCTGCGGGCACCGCGGCCGCTCCGGGGACCCGCTCTATGGGATTCGCCGGATCCTGCTCACCCGGCCTGCTCTCCTCGCCGACAAACAGCAGGTCAAGCTCGATTCGGCGTTGGCTGCTGATGAGCGTCACGTCGCGGTCGAGGTCACCGCCCAGGTGTATCAGGATCTGATCGCCGCCTACGAGCACCCTGACCGACGGGCAGGGAAGATCGCAATGTTCAAGACTCTCAAACGAATCCACACCGGAGTCCCCGCCGGGCTCGACGAACTCGCACAGCTCGGCCGCAGCCTCTTGAAACGCCGCCGAGAGATCCTGGCGTACTTCGACACCGGCGTCAGCAACGGCCCGGTCGAGGCAATCAACGGACGACTCGAGCACCTGCGTGGCATCGCCCTGGGCTTCCGCAACCTCGAGCACTACATCTTGCGGTCGCTACTGCACTCCGGTCAGCTCGCCGACCGGGTCAACGCACTCTGAAATGAGAAGAGCCACTGAAGTGCCCGGGTGAGGTATGGCGGTCGTCGGCCACGCCGCAGGCAGGGCTTGGTGCTTGATGATCGTCATTGGTGTGGATCCGCATAAGTCGACGCATACGGCGACGGCGGTCGATTCGGGAACAAACAAGGATCTGGGGTCGCTGAGGATCTCCGCCGACCTGAACTCCTATCGCGAGTTGATTAAGTGGGCGGGGCAGTGGCCGGAGCGGATCTGGGCGGTGGAGAACGCGTCCGGGTTGGGGCATCACCTGACGCAGTGGCTCGTGAGCCAAGCGGAGGCGGTGGTGGATGTGCCGGCGACCGCCACAGCCCGGGTGCGGGAGCTCTCCCGAGGCGGGCGTCGAAAGAATGATCGAATCGACGCGGCCGCGGCGGCGTGCGTCGCCTTCTCGCAAGGCGACTTCCGGCCGGTGGGCGCCGAGAAGCATTCGGATGGGTTGCGGGTCCTCGATGAACGCCGGATTGACCTCGTGCGGCACAAGGGGAGGCTGACGAACCAGCTGCATGCTCTACTGCGGGAACTGCTGCCGGGCGGTTTGGATCGGGCGTTCACGACGGAGGAGGCATCGGATGCGCTCCGCAGGCTTGCGCCGGCTTCGGGCGCGGATGCGATGCGCAAGGAGGTGGGGCTGGCGATCGTCGGTGATCTGCGCAGGCTGCGCTTTCAGATCGATGACATCACCACCAGGATCGAGGTCGAGTTGAAGGCCTCGGGGACGAGCCTGTTGGAGATTGAGGGCGTCGGGACGGTGACGGCGTGCCGGATTCTGTCCCGGACGGGCGACCCGGCTCGGTTCCGGGATCAGTCGGCATTCGCTTCCTATGCTGGGACCGCGCCAATCGAGGTGGCCAGCGCCGATAAGCAACGACACCGGGGCCTACCCCTTGAGGGCGACAGATCTTTGAACGCGGCGATCTACATCGTTGCCGTTACCCAATCCCGGATGGCGGGCAGCGCTGGTAACGCGTATTACCGGCGCAAGCTTGACGAAGGCAAGACGTCACGTGAGGCGATCCGATGCTTGAAGCGACAGATCGCGAAACGCTTGTGGCGCACAATGATCAGCGATGCGGGAGAGGCCGCGGATGGATATTGTAGCGTGAGTGCGTGCTGATCGGTGCGGCCGGTGAGATCGGCAGCTTGAGCGACCGATGGGCGCAGCGTTCGGAGATCGACCTGCGATCGACAACGTTTGTTCCCGACTAAACGGGACTCTACGGCTTGTTCGATTTGGCCGCGCAGTCCGCTGTCATTCCCAGTAGGCGCGCCAGTCGAGTTCTTCGCGGATCTTTTCTTGGTGCAGCTGTTGAGATGCGGGTGTGAGCGCGACGTCGGGGTGTGGTTCGGCGAAGAAGTTGCCCTGGCCCCGGGCTGATTCGTGGGCTCCGGTATCGATGTAGCAATAGCCTTGCCCTGATAGAGACGCTGGGGATTCGGCGAGCCCGAGGTAGTGCAGTACGTTTTGGGCCACGGCGGCGGCGCCGTTTTTGGCGAAGATGGCGGCCTTAGGGAGGGGCCTGTTCGTGGGGGAGGTGACTGCGGAGAGGTCGCCGATCGCCCATACGCCGTGGTGTTCGGTGAGCATTGAAGCTCGGTCGACTGGAATCCATCCCGGTGTGTCCAGGGTCAACGCGGGTTCGTGCGGCGGGACGAAGACCAGCAGGTCGAAGGTGTCGTGCACGCCGTTGGTGAAGTGCAGGGTTTTGGTCTGATGGTCTACTCGCTCGACCTGGTGTAGTGGATGCAGGTCGATTCCCGACGCTCTGACGCGGTTCGCCAGTTCCATGCCGACGTCGGGCCCGGCGGAGGGCATTGGCTGCGGTTCCGGGGTGTATACGGCGATATCTGTATGGTCCCGCACGCCGCGTTCGGTCAGGAGATCTGCCGCGAGAAAGGTGCCCTCGTAGGGGGCGACGGGGCAGCGGAAGGGCATCGATGCGACGAGGAAGACCAGTCGGCCGCCCTCGAACGCGGTCAGTGCCCGGTGGGCACGTGCGGCGTCGGCGGTGGCGTAATAGTGCACGGCGACGCCTGCGTCGGCCGCCTCTTGGAGGCCGGGCACTTGCTGCGTTGCATTGCGGGCTCCCAGCGCGAGTACGAGCGCGTCGTAGTCCACGTGCGCACCGTCGTCGAGGATGACGGTGCTGTTGGCGGCGTCGACACCGGAGACAGAGCCGCGCACCGTCCGAATTCCAGCGAGGCTCTTCTCGGACGGGCGGATCGGGACGCTCTCTGGAGTGCGCCAGCCCCGCATGACCCACGGCAGAGTGAAGCCAAGGTAGTGCTCGAAGTTTTCGTCGATCAATGTGATGTCGGTGTTGTCGAGGGGAGTGCCGGATTCGCGCAACTCTTTGATCACGCTGAGTCCGCCGATTCCGGCGCCGGCGATGACGATTCGTTTGCTATTCATGATCTCGATTTGCTCCGTTCTCAGAGGTGAGCTGCTACAGGGTGTGGAAACCGTTGTACGGATGCGAAGGTCTTGACGGTGGCGAGTGTTTCGAGAGCGGTGAGAAGGTCGCGTGCGGCGGTGGGAGTCGGTATCGCGGTGAGCACGGGACCGTGGAAGACGGTCTCGCCGATCCCGATCAGGGGGCTTCCTGCGCTTTCGCCCGCGGCTTCTTGACTGAGCGAATGCGCGTCGCGCACCGCGACGTCGAAGGTCGGGTCGTCGATGCTCGAGATGTGGTGTGCGGGCAGGTCGAGCTCGAGTAGCATTTCGCGCACTGACTGACCGTCGATCGTGCCGCCGTCTCGGTGGTACTGGTCGCTGAACGTGCGCAGGGCCTGCCACATCCGCTCGCTGTCTAGTTCGCGCTCCAGCGAGGCGAACAGTCTGCCCGCCGCTCGGGAATCCTGCATCCGCTTGCGGGCACGTTCGGGCAGTTCGCGTCCCTCGTTGAGGAGGGCCAAACTCATCAGCTTCCACTGTAGTTCGTTGGGATTGCCGACAGTGGCTAGCAGCCACTGTGCGGTGGTCCACGAATACGGGCACACCGGGTCCAGCCAGATCGTGAATGCGGGCCGTTGGTTCACTCGTAGCTCCTTCCGTCGTTTCCACTGGATTGATCGCTGATCGCATCAAGTCCGTCCGTAGCGGCCTACCTAGAATGCCCTTCCCGATTGCAGTCCCATCTTCTTGAGAAGTACGGCGGCGGGGCAAAGTCCGGTGATGCTTGATTGGATCAGGTTCAGTGAAACAAGCCCCGATAGGAGGGCCCAACAGGGTGAGACGGTGACGCTGAGGGCGACTCCGGTGAGGTTCAGTGTTCCGGCGAGGAGCAGGACGGCTTGGTCGATGTTGGGTTTGCGCATGCGGTGAGATCGTTTCGTGTCTTCAATGTACACGTCGGGGATCGCTTTGCGCAGGTCACGGTGCTGCGGTTGGAGTCGCCGCAGGGTGTCCGCTCCTGATTCGGTGGAGTGATCGGGTGCTGTGGTTTCGGGCTTGTCGGTCATGGTTGTGCTCCTGTTTTCACGGGTTAGTCGTGGGCGAAGCTGATGTTCGGCAGTATCCGGGCGAGCCACGCGGGACAAGCCCACGCTGCGCGTCCTGCCAGGCGTAGTGCGACGGGGAGCAGGACCAGCCGGATAAGGAAGGTGTCGAGGAGAACAGCGACGCCGAGGATGACGCCCATCTCCTTCGGGGGCAGTGGCCCGGACAGGGCGAAGGTGAAGAAGACGGCGACCATGACGCCGCCGGCGGCGAAGATGACGCGACCGGAGTGGGCGACGGCTCCGATCATCGCTTCTTTCGGGTCACCGGAGCGTTCCCAGTGCTCCTTGGCGGAGGAGAGGAGGAACACGGTGTAGTCCATAGCGATCGCGAAGATCATCGCGAAGAAGAACACCGGCGCCCATGCATCGAGGAAGCCCTGCGGTTCGAAGCCGAACAGGTTCGCGCCGATACCGTCCTGGAACACCAAGCGGGCGACACCGAACGCAGCAGCAGTCGACAGCAGGCTCACCACGGTGCCGATCAGGGCGATCAACGGTGCACGCAACGCGACCAGCAGCAGCGCGAAGCCCAACAGGAGGACCACAGCGATCACCATCGGGGTGGAGGTGTCGAGTTGCGCCTTCAGGTCGAGATTCTCCACCGCCGCGCCGCCGACCAAGGTGCCGTCTGGAAGGTCGGAGCGGAGCCGGTCGACTGTCGCGCTCAGGCTCGGGTCGGAGGGATCGACCTTCGGGATCGCGGAGATCAGCGACAAGCCGCTGTCGTCGGTTGCTGCGGCGGGCGGCATCGCGCCGGCGATTCCCTCGTCAGCGGCCAGCACCTGGTGCGCCTGCGAGGCGGCCGAGGACGGGGTGATGATTTGCAGTGTTCCGGGAGCGCCGGGGCCGAAGGCCCGCTTGACCTGGTCGTAGCCGACTCGCGCGTTGGCATCGGACGGTAGCACCGCGATCGAAGGCATCGCGGTCTTCAGTCCCGCCAGGGGGATCGACAGCGCGATCAGGATCGCCAACGCAGCGGCGCCCCACGCGAATGGGCGCTTCCACAAACGCTGCCCCCATCGCTCGAAGGCTGGTGAGCGGTGTTCACCGACTCGGGCCCACGGCAGCGCCAGCGCGTTGATCCGCTTGTCGAGCTTGACTAGCACCAGCGGCAGCAGCGTCAGCGTTGCCGCGAGGACGAACACGACAGAGAGCATGATCCCGCCAGCCATCGACCGGAACGACGGCGAAGGCACGAGCATCACCGCGGACAGGGAGATCAGCACGGTCGCCCCGGACAGCAACACGGCCTTACCGGCGGTGTTCATAGTCTGCGCGATCGCCTCCCGCGGCGACACGCCGTGCCCGAAGCGCGCTGCCCGGTACCGCACCACCAGGAACAACGCGTAGTCGATACCCAGCGCGAGGGAGAACATCATCGCGAAGTTCATCGCCCAGATCGACACGGGCACGATCTCATTGATCAAGACCAGCGCACCGGCCGAGGCCACCAGCCCGGCCAAGGTGAGAAGCAGCGGCAGGCCGGCAGCGACCAGGGTTCCGAAGGCGATCACCAGAATCGCGAGAGTCACCGGCCACGACAGCATCTCCGAGGTGAGCATCGCCTCCAGGTTCGCCGCGTTGAAGTCCGACCACAGCACCGACGAGCCGGTCGGATTCACCGACACCGCATCCGTCGAGAGCGCACTCAGTGGCCCCTTGAGATCGGTCGCCGCCCGAACCATCTCGTTCGTACCTGCCCCGGCACCGGCGAGGACGATCGCCGTCTTACCATCGGCGCTCAAGGTCACGCCCGGCTGTGGCGCGACGACCTGGGCGATCCGCGGATCCGCCTTCAACTCCGAGGTCACCCGCTCGAGGATCTGAGGCCCCTGGCCTTCGGTCAACGCCGCAGTGTCGCTATGCACGACCACCTGGATCGCGTGACTGGCGTTGCCACCGAAGTGCTTCTGCGCCAGCTCCCGCACCTGCACCGACTGCGAACCGTCGGCCTGCCAGCCCGCGCCGGAGAGATTCTTCTCCACAAACGGCGCGAAGATCCCCAGCCCCACAACCAACAGCACCCACACCGCCGTGACAACCCGGCCGTGCTCGCTGACCCACACGCCAAGGCGCCCCAACGCGCCGGTCAACGACGAACTCGTTGCACCGGCTGCGGATTTCGGCGCGTCTCCGACTGTCTCTGCCATGTCTTCACTCCTCACCATTAACCCCCCAGGGGGATCGGATGCAGCGAACCTAGCATCCCCCCAGGGGGTTGTGCAATACTGGGTGCACAGCCTCCTCGGGTATCGAAGAAGGATGAGTCAATGAACGAATTCACGATGACCAGGTCACTCCCGACGCCGTATGCGCAGGCTGTGGCGCAGGTGCGGGAGGGGTTGGCGCGCGTGGGATTCGGGGTTCTCGCGGAGATCGACATCGCAGCCACCCTCAAGGCGAAGCTTGATGTGGATGTGCCGGCGAAGTTGATCCTCGGCGCGTGTCGGCCGCAACTCGCCCATCAAGCGCTACAGGCGGATCCGCGGGTTGCCTCCCTGCTTCCGTGCAACGTGGTCGTCAGCGCAGACGGCGACGGCTCCGTCGTTGAGATCATGAACCCCGACGTGATGCCGGGATTCACCGGCAATCCCACGCTCACGGCTGTCGCTACAGAGGCCCGGGAGTTGCTGACCGTTATGCTCGACGCGCTCACCGACGGCGGCGCCGAGTGAAGATTCCAGAGCAAGCTGCCAAGCCGATCCTCACCAGGCTCAAGCGCGCACACGGACACCTCGCCACCGTCATCCGGATGCTCGAAGACGGCGACGACTGCGAAGACGTCCTCACCCAACTCGCCGCCGTCAACAAGGCCCTCGGACGCAGCGGCTACGCCCTCGTAGCCACCGGCCTTCAGCACTGCATGGCAACCGAAGGCCCCGACAACGTCGACCAACAGAAGCTAGAAAAACTCTTCCTAGCCCTTGCCTAGGCTGCGCGGACGCCGTGTCGGTTCATGATGTCGGCAGAAGCGTCGAGACAGGACGTCCCAGGCGCTATTTTTTTTCGAGTTCGGCAGGCTGTTGACAAACACACAGGAACCCTCCGCTATGGCAGGATTTTCCCGTCGTGCGGGGAGGCGCAGGGCGATGAGCGCGGCGAGTAACGCACTGACCACGGCGCTGGCGAGAAATACCGCGGACATCGCCGCGGTATAGGCGTGCGCGCTGGCAGCGGCGAGGTCGTCTCCGGCCGGTCCGGGCAGGTCCGCCGCGATGAGTTGTGCGGCGGCGATGCCCTCGCGGGCTGCGGCGGCTACTGGTGCGGGTAGGCCGGTCAGATGCGGGTCGAGGTCGCGGCCGTAGGTGAGATTGAGCAGTGTGCCGAGGATGGCGACGCTGAATGCGGCGCCGATTTGCCGGATGGCCATGAGAAGCCCTGAGCCTGCAGCGCTGCGGTGTTCGGGAAGGGTTGCCATGACC
This sequence comes from Tsukamurella tyrosinosolvens, assembly GCF_900104775.1. Classification (NCBI taxonomy): domain Bacteria; kingdom Bacillati; phylum Actinomycetota; class Actinomycetes; order Mycobacteriales; family Tsukamurellaceae; genus Tsukamurella; species Tsukamurella tyrosinosolvens. The sequence goes on along the minus strand of NZ_FNSA01000003.1, from coordinate 4,720,128 downwards.
GCGTCGACTGCCGGTGCCAGGGCGAGTCCGGCTCCTAGCCCCACGACGGCTAGGCAGGCGGCGATGAAGCCGTACTCGGAATCTGCGGTGATGCGGGAGGCGAGGACGAAACCCATTGCGGTGATGAATAACCCGGCGACGATCGGGATCTTCGCACCGATGCGGGTGACGATGCTGTCGACGGCGGCGGCCGCGACGAGGATCGCCAACACCAGCGGGACGAGTCGCAGTCCGGTGCCGAGAGCGTCGTGGTGGCGGAGGATCTGCAGGTACTGGGGAAGAACGAACAGCACACCGACGAGGGTGAATGTTCCCGCGGTGGCCGCGAGGGTGGGCCAGGTGAATCCCGGATTGGAGAATAGTCGCAGATCGATCAACGGATGGCTGGCCCGTCGCTCCCACACCAGGAATCCCGCGATGAGCACCACTCCCGTACCGAGGGTCGTCAACACAACAGGGTGAGTCCAGCCGTCGTCGGGAGCCTGGATGACCCCGAACACGAGGGCCGCTGTTCCGGTCACAGCGGTGACAATGCCCGGCCAGTCCAGCGGTGGTGCGTCAGGGTCGGAGGACTCGGGAAGTAGTGCAATACAAGCGATGAGGGCGGCAACACCGACCGGGACATTGATCAGGAACACAGAGCCCCACCAGAAATGCTGCAGGAGCCAGCCGCCGACGATCGGGCCCAGGGGCAGGCCGATGCCCAGAGCGCCCACCCACACTGCAATCGCGCGGCGCCGCTGGTCGGGTGGGAACAGGATCGGCAGAATTCCCAGCGATAGTGGCACGATGATCGCGGCGCCGACACCCATGACTGCGCGCGCGGCGATCAAGGCGCCTGTGGTCCCGCTATACGCAGCCCACGCCGACGCGGAGACGAACGCCACGAGGCCGAACAGTAGGAGTCGTTTACGGCCGTACCGGTCCCCGAAACCGCCAGCGGGTAACATCAGCGCGGCGAATACGAGGGTGTATGCGTTGACGATCCACTGCAGTTGGGTGGTGCTAGCACCGAGGTCCTGCGCCAGGGTGGGCAGGGCGACATTGAGGACCATCAAGTCCAAGCCGACGGTAAGCAGGGCGATGACCAGCGCTGCCAACCCGGCCCAGCGCCTGATCGGGGGCAGCTCAGCGCTCAGGTGAGTGTGCTCGCTCATCGGAACTCCTCGATACGGTGAGGGTGATCAAGATGGCAGCGCCGCTGACGATGAAAGTGTCAGCGAGATTGAACGTCGGCCACCAGCCGGTGTGCAGATAGTCGGTGACGACCCCATCGGGGAACCGATCGATGAGGTTGGCGCTTGCCCCACCGAGTATCGCTGCCAGCCCCAGCCGCCCGAGGCGCCCGGCGCTCGGCGCCATCCGCCACGCGATGGCCGCAACGGCGAAGGTGATAACGCCGGTGACTGTGAGCAGCACCCACGCCGGGGCATCGGCGGCGAGCGAAAACGCCGCACCCGGATTGAATGCCAGCCGCAGCTGCACCAGCCCAGTTCCGATGACTGTGTCGCCCGCCAGCGCACTAGCGGCCCAGGCCTTGATGGCGAGATCGGTGGCCGCGAGTCCGGCGGCGATGGACAGCAGCCCGCACCGCCGCGCGAGGCGTGCGCGACCGGTCGCCGCCGCCGGAACCGTCGCGGTGATCACTGACCGACCGCCACCATGGTCGGAGTCCGCTGGCCAGCACCGCTCCCCGCCTGGGCAAGCGCCCTGATTCGCCCGGCGCGGACGCCGTTGGCGATGACGACGATCTCGGCGAGTTCGTGGACGGCGACGACGGCGGCGAGGCCGAGGATCCCGAACAGCGCGAGGGGGATGAGGATCGCGATCAGCCCGAGGGATAGGCCGACGTTCTGCAGCATGATGGTTCGGGCTCGGCGGGCGTGGTCGAGTGCTTGGGGGAGGGTGCGGAGGTCTTCGCCCATGAGGGCGACGTCGGCGGTTTCGATCGCGACGTCGGATCCCATGGCGCCCATGGCGATGCCGAGGTCGGCGGTGGCCAGGGCGGGGGCGTCGTTGACGCCGTCGCCGACCATCGCGGTGAACGAATCCTGGCGGAGGTCGCCGATGATGCGGGCCTTGTCCTCGGGGCGCAGGTCGGCGTGCACATCATCGATGCCGGCGATCTTCGCCAGGGCGGTGGCGGTGGCGGTGTTGTCGCCGGTGAGCATCGCGACAGTGGCGCCGCTGCGGTGCAGATGGGCGATCACCTCGCCGGCTTCGGGACGCAGCTCGTCGCGGACGGCGACCGCCCCGATGACCTGCCCGTCGTATTCGACCAGCACGGCGGTGGCGCCGCCGGCCTGCATCGCCGCGACCCGCTCGGCGAGGGGGCCGGGTTCGATCCAGCCGGGACGCCCAAGCCGTGCGGGGCGGCCGTCGACGAGACCGGTCAAGCCGGCCCCGGGAACGGCCTGCACATCGACCGCGGCGGTGGTCTGGCCGTGGGCGGCGAGGATCGCGCGGGCGAGGGGGTGTTCGCTGTGCGCTTCGAGCGCCGCTGCGACGGCGAGCACCCACTCCTGCCCCGGAGAGCGGCCACCGTTGTCGGTGCCGCCCGGGCCGCTGCTGTCGACGCTGGGCGCAGCGGTGTCGGTGGTGGGTTCGGTGGTGGCGATGTCGACGACGGTGGGCCGGTTCGCGGTCAGGGTGCCGGTCTTGTCGAGGGCGACGGTGCGGATGCGGCCGAGGGCTTCGAGGGCGGCGCCGCCTTTGACGAGGACGCCGATCTTGCTGGCGGCGCCGATCGCGGCGACCACGGTCACCGGTACGGAGATCGCCAGCGCGCACGGGGAGGCGGCGACGAGCACGACCAGTGCCCGTTCGATCCAGGTGGCCGGGTCGCCGAGGAGGGATCCGAGGATGGCGATGGCGGCGGCGAAGATCATGATCGCCGGCACCAGAGGTTTGGCGATCGTGTCGGCGAGGCGTTGCGCGTCGCCCTTGCGGGACTGTTCGGCCTCGACGATCTGCACGATCTTGGCCAGCGAGTTGTTCTCCGCGGTGGTGGTGACCTGCACGGTCAGGGCGCCGGTGCCGTTGATCGACCCGGCGTACACCTGCGTGCCGGGTCCGGCTTCGACGGGCACCGATTCGCCGGTGATCGCGGAAACATCCAGCGCGGTGCGGCCTTCGGTGATGAGGCCGTCGGTGGCGATCCGCTCACCGGGTTTGACCAGCATCAAGTCCCCGACGGCCAGCTCGTCGGGGGAGACGACGGTCGGGGTGCCGTCGCGCAGGACGGTCGCGGTGTCCGGGACCAGGTTCAGCAGCGCTCGTAGGCCGCGGCGGGTGCGGGAGACCGCGTACTCCTCGAGGCCTTCACTGATGGAGAACAGCACAGCGAGCATCGCCGCTTCGCCGACCTCGCCGAGGATCACCGCGCCGACCGCGGCGATCGTCATCAGGGTGCCGACGCCGATCTTGCCCTTCGCCAACCGGCGCAACGTGGAGGGGACGAACGTCCACGCCCCGATCAGCAGCGCCACCCACTCCAAGGCGAGGGCTATCGGTTCGGGGCCGCCGGTCCAGCCGACGATGTACGCGGCGAGCAGAAACACTGCGGCCGCGGCGGCGGCCTGCAGCTCCCGCACCTGCCACCAGTGCTCCGGGGCCTGCTCGTCCTCACCGGCGGGTTCGTCGTGCCCGCAGCCGCATGCGTCGCTCATCGCCGCACCGCCTTCGCCGCCGAAGCTTCCTCGGTCCCGGCCGCGGTCGTGCCGTCGCTTCCGCAGCACGGTACGGCGGTGTCGGTGCCGTAGTTCGGGCACAACGCCACGGCGTTGCCCGTCGCCGCCAGCAGCGTTTCCGCCGCTGCGAGTAGATCCATCAACTCCGGCCGGGCCAGGCTGTAGAACACCTGCCGGCCTTCCGGGCGGCCCTCGACGAGCCCGCAGTCCCGCAGGCACGCCACGTGCGCCGAGACGGTCGACTGCGCCAGGCCCAACTCGGCCATCAGGTCCGCCACCCGGGCTTCGCCGCCGTGGGCGAGGCGGGTCGCGATCGCCAGCCGGGTGCCGTCGGAGAGACTGTGGAACAACGCCACCGCCGGATCGAGGTCCGCCCCGGTCGCCACCGAACACTCATTCATCGTCATACGACGATGATACCTGTATTGGTCGGTGTAATCGAGCCCCCTCGAACGATCCGGGAGTGACAGCATTGAACGCTCGGTACAACAGACTGGAGGCTGGCGCTCATCAAGCCGACTGCGACCAATGTCCTGCTGTTGCTTAGGCAGGCAGGCCCAGGCGGCGGCTGATCCAGTCGAGTTCAGCCGTGAGACCTCGCGACCAGACGGTGAAGTCGTGCCCGCCCGGCAACCGAAGGGTCCGCACGTCCATGCCCGCGCGGGCAGCCGCAACGGCCACGCGCTGTGCGGCGGCGGTCGACGCAGCATCATCGGTGCCGGCGACGAGAACGCCAGCAGTGTCGGGGAACTTGCGCCAGGACAGCAACGTCATGGGATCGGCGCGGGCGTAGTCTCCTCGGTCGCCCGCGAAGGCCTCCCGGAGGGTGCGCTCGCGCCCTCCGCCGAGGTCGGGCTCGGATTCCGGCGACAAGGCGAGGAACGTGCGGAAGACGTCTGGAAACCGCGTCACCAACTGAAGGGCGCAGGTGCCGCCGTACGAGTAGCCGCCGACCGCCCACGCCCGCGCCGCCGGGGCGACGGACAGGTTCTGACGTACCCAGGCGGGTACGTCCTCCGCGAGGTAGGTGGCCGCGCGCGTGCGCCGGGTATCGGCGCATAGTGGATTCTCGAACTGACCACCTGTCGCGTCCGGGACCACCACGACGGGTGTGACGCCGCCTTTGCGCTGCGCGTAGGTGTCCATGATCCGTGCGAGCCTCCCGCCCGAAAACCAGTCACGGGGCGCGCCGGGCTGGCCGTGCACGAGCATCAGGACCGGCAACTGTTCGCGGGCGCCGGATAGGTACGCGGGCGGCAAGTACACCAACGCCTGCCGAGCGGCGAAGCGGGACCGGACGGAGGGGATGTTCGTCCTGACCACCACCCCGCGCTGGACTGTCGAACCGGGGGATGGCTTGGGCATCGTTGCCGGGTAGTCAACAGGAAGGAGGTCCTCCACCGACGGGTAGGCCGAGTACAACGAGTTGACCTGACCGGCCCCCATCAGCATCACGACACCGACAGCCGCGCTACTCAACCCGGCGGACCGCCACGACGGGGCGCCCGCCACACGCGCTCCTGCCAGCAGCAGCGCCAACACTCCGAGAGCGATCCACAGCAACACCAGCGGGTCGAGGCGATCCGGGAAAGGTTTCCACACGAACTCCACGAGGTAGTCCACCACCGCCGTCACAACGAGGGCGGCGCCGACGCAGGCGAGGACGATCCGTGCAGACCCCGTGCGACGGGACGCGCCGATCAGGCCAGCGAGAGCAGCACCGCCCGCGACGAGCAACAGAAGGGGTACGGGACCTGCCGTGAGCTGCAGATTCCGCAGAGGATTCACCGTCTGCACTCCCGTTCGCGCACGCGCCCCAGGAGAGGCGTCTTCAGTGAGGCAGATCTGAGGGCAACATCGTCCGGACTAATGACGGTTTGGCGATCGCACCGAGCCGCAACAAACCTGACTCTCATCGTTCGTGGACGATGATAGCGGGATTCTGTGGTGTAATCGAATCGTCACGAAGAATTCCCGGGTCACACTCCGTGGCCGGGCGAGCATGGTGGGAGCTGGTGGTATGCCGTCGATGTCGACGATCGAATCCTGGTTCTGCCGCAGCACCCCGTGGGAAGCGGCGACCGGCCGGTGGGTGCTGCCATGGGCGCTGCAGGGCGTCAGCCCCCGCGGGCGGGTCCTCGAGATCGGCGGCGGGGGCGGTGCGATGGCCGCACAGATCCTCACCGCCAGCCCCGGCGACGTGGAGGTGACGGTCACCGACTTCGACCCGGTGATGGTCGCCGCCGCCGCTGACCGGCTCCAGGGCTTCGGCGATCGTGCCCACGCCCAGGTCGCCGACGCCACCGCCCTGCCGTTCGACGACGGCACCTTCGACACCGTCGTCTCGTTCATCATGTTGCACCACGTCGTCGACTGGGAACGCGCACTCGCCGAGGCCGCCCGGGTGCTCGCGCCCGGCGGAACGCTGGTCGGCTACGACCTGCTCGGCAGCGCCCCGGCGCGGCTGCTGCACCACCTCGAAGGCGCACCGCACCGGTTCATCACCCGCGGCGAACTCCACCCGCACCTGGCGTCCCTGCCGCTGGCCGACGTCACCGTCCGCGAGAACCCGATCATCACGCGGTTCCGTGCCCGCCGCGGCGGTGGCCGATGATCACGCCGCCGCCGCACGGGCATCATCACGGTGACCGGGCCGACGAGCTCGCCGGGCTCGATCGGTGTGAGGTGGCGGTGGCGTTCGTCGACCTCGCCGGATACAGCGTCCTGACCGAGATGTGCGGCGACCAGGAAGCCGCGGAACTGGCCATCCGGTTGGCCGCTCAGGCCCGCCGGGCGCTGCAGCCGGGCACCCGGCTGGTCAAGACCATCGGTGATGCGGTGATGCTCACCGCCGACACCCCCGAGGCGATGCTCGCCACGATCACCGCCCTCGCCGACGCGGCCGCCGGCCAAGACGGATTCCTCGCCCTGCGCGCCGGGATCCACTACGGCAGTGCGGTCGGCCGCGACGGTGACCTGTTCGGGCACGCCGTCAACGTCGCCGCCCGCATCACCGCCCTCGCCGGCGCCGGCCACGCCGTGATCACCGACCCGATCCTGCCCGCCACCACCGGCGCCGGACTGACCGCCACCGCGATCGGGGAACGCAACCTGCGCAACATCAGCACCCCGATACAGCTCCACACCCTCGACCTCGCGGCACCACCGCACCCGGCCGACCCGGTGTGCGGGGTCCGCGTCGACCCGGCGACCGCGCCAGCGCACCGAATAACCGCCGGCGGCCAGAGGTGGTGGTTCTGCTCGACCGACTGCGCCGACCGGTTCGACCCGACCCTCGCAGGAGGTCCGCGGTGATGCTGTCATCCGTTCTACAAGCCATCGGCCTGTTCGTGGCCACCAATATCGACGACATCATCGTGATCTCGCTGTTCTTCGCCCGCGGCGCCGGCCAGCGCGGCACCACCGTCAAGATCACCGCGGGCCAATACCTGGGATTCGCGGGCATCCTGGCCGTGGCCGTGCTCATCGCCCTCGGCGCCGGCGCGTTCTTGCCGGTGTCCGCGATTCCGTACTTCGGTCTGGTCCCGCTGCTGCTCGGACTGCGGGCGGCGTGGTCGGCCTGGCGGAGCCGCGACGACGATGACGACGGCGACGGAACCGGGGCGGGCAGCGGCAGCCGGATCGGTGTCCTCGGCGTCGCGGGCGTGACCTTCGCCAACGGCGGCGACAACATCGGCGTCTACGTGCCGGTGTTCGTCAGCATCAGCGGCCAAGCGATGATCGCCTACTGCGTGGTGTTCCTCATCCTCGTCGGTGCCCTGGTCTTCGTCGCCCGGTTCGTCGCCACCCGCCGCCAGGTCGCCGAGATCCTCGAGCGGTGGGAAAGCGTGCTGTTCCCGCTGGTCCTGATCGGCCTCGGCGTCGTCATCCTGGTCTCCGGCGGCGCGTTCGGCCTATGACAGCTCGCGAGCAGAAAAGATCCATCCTGGTCGGGGTCGTTTCGCAGAATCCACTACCACCCGGCAGCGGCGAGCGGCATCGCAATGGTCGCGAACCGGGCCGCGATTGCGGGGACGATCCCGTTTCGAGTCAGTTGAACCTAGGAGAGCCGATCATGGAACACCGATCTGGGCTCTCCCCCGCCGTCGAAGACGTCGACGACGGGGTTGGGAACACCGCCCGCCCGGTGTCGGGGCCGCGGTTCGGGAGGGCGCACGCTGTTGTGGCGCTGTTGTCGATCGTCACGCTCGCCGTCACCGGGGCCGGATGGTGGATGCTCGGCACGGCGATCGGCGGATTCTCGTTGTCCTCGGCGATCGAGCGGGCCGGCGGCCAGCGTTCCAGCGATGGTGGCGAGAACATCCTGCTGATGGGCCTCGATAGTCGTAAAGATCGCAACGGGCAGCAGCTTCCCGCCGCGGTCCTGTCGCAGTTGCACGCGGGCGACGGCAGCCAGGGCGGTTACAACACGAACACGCTGATCGTGGTGCACCTGTCGGCGGACAAGTCGAAGGCAGCCGCTGTGTCGATTCCGCGTGACGATTACGTGCCAGTCACCGGCATCGCTGACAACGACCACGTCAAGATCAAGGAAGCTTACGGGCTGGCGAAGGCGCAGGCAGAGGCGTCGGCGCGAGCCGACGGAGTCACCGATCTCGCACAGCTCGAGAACATGGGTCGCGAGGCCGGGCGGACGGCCACCATCAAGACGGTGGAGGCCTTCCTCCAGATCCCCATCGACAGGTTCGCCGAGGTCTCGCTGGTAGGCTTTTACGACGTGGCCAAGGCGCTGGGCGGCGTCACGGTATGCCTGAACAGTGCGGTCCGAGACTCCTACTCTGGCGCTCGGTTCCCCGCGGGTGTACAGCACCTCAATGCTACGCAGGCGTTGGCGTTCGTGCGGCAGCGCCACGGGCTCGACAACGGCGACCTGGACCGGACCCACCGGCAGCAAGCTTTCCTGGCGTCAGTCATGCACGAGCTGCAACAGGACGGAACGCTGTCGAAGGCGGGCACCGTGCAGCGGTTGCTCGCCGCGACGAAGCAGGACGTGGTGCTCTCGTCAGGGTGGGATCTGGTGGCGTTCGCGCAGCAGATGAGCGATTTCCGCCTCGGCGGACTGCGCTTCACCACCCTCCCTGTGAGGGCCTACTCGACGATCGACGGGCAGGCAGTGAACCTGGTGGACACTGCCGCCGTGCGGGCCGCGGTGCGGCAGGCCTTCGAGTTCCAGACACCAGCACCGGCGACAGTGGGCAGCCGCAACACCGGTTCGCGGGCCGTGCCGCTGGGGAAACCGGGTGTGACCGGCTCAGCGGGACGGGCGTCAGTGCAGGTAGCCGCCGACGCGCCCGCCCCGGATACCGGAACCGGTGTCGGGGCCGGTGGTGTGCCCTGCGTCAATTGACGCGATGGTCACGGCGGGTTGACCAGCTGTGGATGTGCGCGCCGTCGCGGGACCTGGACGGCCAGACCGCGATCGCCTACCTCGTCGGCAGCAATAGTCCCCTGGGGGTTCGGTTCAGTCCGGGGACAGGTCGTCGATGACGCCGTGCAGCCGGGCGATCGTCGCTTCGAGGGCCTTGACTTGACCGGTCAGTTCCGCGATCGTGGCGTCCTTCTGCCGGATCCGCAGATGCAGCGCCGCGGCGACTCCGCGCGATGGATCCACCCCAGCATCGGATGCGGCAGTGCCCTGCCCGGAGGCGGCGTGATCAGAAGGCACGGCGGTTGCGGTGCGGCGCTGGCGGTGGATCTGTCCGAGCAGATCCTTGTGCCGGTAGACGGTGGTGCGGGCCAGCCCGGCCCGCCGGGCCACGGCCTGGACGTTGATGGCTTCCCCGTTGCGTCGCATCGCCTTGAGCGCCTTGTCGATTCTGCGTCGCGACGCCTCGGACCGGATCTCCGCGCTCTCGGCGAGCGCAGCGAGGGAGGCGTCGTTGGCCGTCACGACGCACCACCGCCCGCGCCGGCGCTGTGTGCGGCATCGCCATCCCCACCGGTGCCCGCAGCAGTGCCTGACGCGGCGCCTGCCGTGGTGCCTGCAGTGGTGCCTGCTGCGGTGCGCAGGGCTGATTCGTGGCTGCCGCGGGTCTGGATCTGCAGGATCGGCAGCCGATTCGCGGCGCCGGCACCGGTCACCGCCCCAGCGGCGCTCTGGCCCGGTTCGCCGCCCGGCTCTTCGGCGGTGAGGCGGGTGATGATCTGCTCGAGGGAGTGCAGCTCCCGCAGCCGTTGGTGCACCCAGATGTTGTCGTCGGTCAGCGTGCGGCCGGTGCGGGCGTGGAACTGCTCTCGGCGGGCCTGCAGCAGCGCGGTGGTGGCCGCATGCTGCGCGCGGAGCTCGTCGAGGTGGGTGGCGTCGGTGGCGAAATGCCCACACGAGAGGCAGGCGTTGCCCTTGTCGCAGGTCTTCACCGGCGGCAGCAGGCACACACCGTTGGGCAGGACCCGGTCGGTGCGCTTGGCCAGCTGGGTCATGTCGTAGATGTCGCTGGGGCTCAGGGCGATATCGACGCCGCCCGCGCCGATCTTCTTGTGCTTGAGGAACTCCGCCTCCGAGGTCGCGGCCAGGGTGGCGGCGTACCGGAGGGTCATCTCGGGGCTCTTGTGCCCGAGGTAGCGCTGCACCACGTGCAAGGGCACGCCGTCGTTGAGCAGCTCGGTGGCGCGGGTGTGCCGCAGCCGATGGGTCTGGGTGAACCGCAACGGCCGCCCGGTGGAGTCGGTGAGCCCATGGATCCGGTCGAGGCCACTGAGGGCTTGCCGGTAGCTGTTGTAGGGGCGGTGCCGGCGGCCCTGGTGGTGATCGCGCAGCGGCACGAACAGGTACCGCGGCGACCAGTCCGGGTGCGCCGCGGCGAGCCAGGCCTGCTGCTCGGCGATGACGTTGACCACGGCCTGCTCGATCAGGATCGTCGGGATCACCCCGTCGACCTTGGTCTGCTGGTACCGCAACTTCGCCACGAACACCCCGCTATCCTCGCCGTCGCCTGCGTCGTCGCTGGCCACAGCCTCCGTGCCAACCCCGTCCCCAACCCGGCCCTCAACCCCGCCGGTAACCCGGTCGTTAACCCTGCTGGTAACCCTGTTGTCGGCCCTGTTCGCGGGGTGCTCTGCCGGGGCTGTGGGTGGGCGTTCGAAGCCGGGGATGGGCTCGATCGGGTCGACGTCGAGCATGAGGATCTCCGAGGCCCGCCGGCCGGTGAGCGCCTGCAGCAGCCAGATCCGTGCCGCCTGCGGGTCCCCGAGGCCGGCGACGAGGGAGACGGTGCCGTCGGGGTGGGTGAGCGTGACGTGGCGGCCGCGGTCGGCGGCGAGGACGTCGAGGTAGCACAGCATCCGCTGCAGATCGCCGGTGCTGTACCAGGTCAGTTCGCGATTCCTCGGTGCGGCGCGGCGGCGGAACGCCGGACCCCACAGGCGGGTGTGCGCCGGGCCGACCTCGCCCCAGCGGGCGATGCCGGTCGCGGCGGCCGCCTCGGGGGCGTGGTCGACCATGAACGTGTAGAACACCTGCGTCTGGGAGACGGTCGCTTCGATCGCCGAGCCGGTCAGCCGCCGGTCCGGGCGGGCGGAGGCGGCCGGGCTGCGCAACCACGCGGCGAACTCGGTGAAGATCATCCGCAGCCGGGCGGGATCATCGGCGAGGACAGGGTCGTCGGTGTGTCCGGTGTCGGTGAGGAACCGCCCCAAGTGCCGGGTCGCCATCCTCGAGCGTTCCACCGCGGAGGACCAGCGCAGCAGCTCCGCCGTGATGGACACGCGCAGCCAGAACCGCACTCCTTCGCGCAGCCACGCTGGTTCGATGCCGCCGAGGCGGGCGCACATGTCGTGGCTGGGTTCGTGGTCGCGTTGCGGGATCCGTGGATCGACCCGCAGGTCCCAGATGTCGTGTTCCCACCAGGAGCGGTCGGTGCACCGCACCGACAGGTACAGGTGCAGCTGTTCGATCAGGTGGGTGATGCTGCGGCGGGTATTCACCGGCGGGAGCCGCTTGTTGCGGGCTTGGTACGCGAGCAGGGCGTGCCGCACCAGCGCCGCCGAGGTGAGGTCGGTGATCGACACCGGTGGGTGCCCATGCTCACGGGTGTAGCTGTGGGTGGCGAGGGAGATCGCCTCGCAGCACCACCGCAGGTACGCCGGTTCGATCTTCGCGATCTGGTCGGTGGCGCACAGCCACACGTACCAGGCCACCTCCCGGGCGAAGCGCGGCGGACACCCGGGCGGGGTGAAGTCGAGACGGCGGCCGAGGTAGCGCGAGTTCTGCCGGAACACCTGCCGGTGCTCGGGGGCGTCGATCTGGTAGATCGGCTCGCGCCATGCCGCTGGCACTAGGGCCGCCTGGGCCTGCCAGGTGAACGCGGTCGCCGCCGCCGCCGACAGTCGTGGCGTGTGCTCAGGGGTGGTCATCGTGCAGGCCTTTCCATCCGGCGACGTAGTTGCGCCACTGCGCGATCGACCGCATCTCGGCGTCCTCGGTGACCCACCCGTACGTCGACAGGGTGGTCTGCACATCCGCGTGACCGAGCCTGCGCATCACCACATGCGGCGCGACACCGGAGAGCAGCAACGCCGTCGCGTGGGTATGGCGCAGCCAGTGCGGCGTCCACCCCGGCTGCAGCACCCGCTGCCCAGGCTCTGTATCGGTGTGGGTGGCTGTGTCCGGGGCGTGGTGGTTGCAGCGGCGGGTGATCGACCGGACCGCCGCGTACACCGTTTCCGGCCGTATCGGCGCGAACCGTGTGCCGTGGGTGAGATTGACGAACACGAAATGCGTACTGAAACCAGGCACTTCCAGGTCGGCGCCGTCATCGATCAACGCCCACACGTACTCCGAGTACAGGGCGGCGAGATCATCGCCGACGTAGATCCGCCGCGGCCCGGTCTTGCATCGCACCTCGTGCGGGTGGTCCTGGCGACCGGCGACCTCCACATACGGGGTACCACCGCCACCGATGTGGAAGTCGTGATGCCGCAACGACAACGCCTCACCGAGCCGCATCCCGGTCTCGGCGAGGATCGCGAACAGCAGCCGGTTCCGCAACCCGGGACCGGCTCCGGACCAGCGGGTGCCGTCATGGGTGGCGCACGCGTTGAGGATCGCCGCGACTTCCCGGGGCAGCAGCACCGGGGTGGCGGACCGGTTGGGTTGCCGTACCCGGTAGATCGGGTGATCCGAGGGTTGGCTGGGGCCGACACCGTCGAGGAACCCGACGTACCGGGACCGGCGTCGCCACTGCCTGTGCGAGGTGAACAGCTTCTCGTACGGGCCCAGCAGATGATGCGCATCCGCGTGGAACCGGTAGAAGCTGAGCACCGCGGTCGCCCGCAGCTGCACCGTCGCCGTCGACGACCCGCCGAGCACCTCGGGGCCGATCCGCCGGGTTCCGGGCAGATCCCCGGTCCGCAGGAACGTCAGGAACTGCCCGAACAAGGTGGTGGGGAACTCATCCCACCGGTGCCCGCTGTGCTCGAGCACCGTCCACCACTGCGCTAACCCTGCTGCGTACGCGCGAATTGTGTTCGGCGACGCCGCGCTCGCGGTCAGGAACCGCAGGTACTCGCGGGCCGGTGCGATCGGCCGGTCCAGCTCGTCGACCACGATGAAGGTGCCCGGCCGGTCCGGGTACCGCACCCGCTGCACCTTCGCCACCGACTCGCGCCCCTTCGCTGTTCGTTCCGGGTCAGGCTCGCCGGGAGCGTTGCTGGAACCGACGGAAGTCGATCACATCCGCTGAACCGTCACCGGCGCCCCGATCCCCGGCCCGCGCACCCGCAGCCGTATCGGCCGCCGGGGCGGACGACGACGCCGTGGACGACGTGGTGGGGGCGGGGCGTTGCCCGACCAGGAAGTCCGCGAGGATATCGCCGGGGAAGATCAGATCGTAGGTCGCCAGCAACTGCGGTGACTGCACCGAAAAGCCCAGCTCGATCCACTTGCTCAGCAACCGTGGCCGTTCCACGACACGGTCGTTCCACCCCGGCTCGGTCCGACCCCAGGTCCGCCCGGTATCTGGGTTGACCCGCTGGTAGAGCTGCTTTTGCAGACTGCGGAACCGGTCGTCGTCGAGGACACCGCCGGTGTGCAGATGCCGCAGCAACGCACCGATCGAGATTCCCCACTTCTGTTTGACCGGCACCAGCGACATCAGCGACGGAGTCGCCGTCACCTCCTTGCGCACCTGCGCCAGCGGAGCAAGCAACTCCGAGGCGAACCTCGACGCCTGCTCCTCCTTGTCCTCAGTAACATCGCCGCTCCAATGCAAACTCAAGTGCCCCAGCTCATGGGCGAGAGTCCACCGCGTCCGCTCCCACGACGTCGACTGACGCACCACGATCAACGGCCGCGCCTTGAACTCACCGACCCTCGTCGAATACCCCAGATGCTTCTCCGACGCCGCCGCACCGGCGTCGCCGTCGCGCAGCGTCGCGGCCGCGAACATCCGCCGCATCACGATCGGCACACCCGCGTGCTCGATGTTGTGGGTCAGGTAGTCGATCGGCTCATCCCGACCCACACCGAGCGCATCACGTACCCGCCCAGCTGCCTCCGCGACCGGCACCGACGGATCGACCATCGGGACCTTCACCGCTGGCAGCTGCCACCGCGAATGCAGCTCATCGAGGAACTCACCGATCATCGACGCGAAATCAGCCAGGTACTCCTGCTCGGTCTTCGTCGTCGACTGCGGAGCCCGAAACAGCAAGTCCGACGCATGGATCCGCATCGGCGGCTCCGTGATGAAAAACCGCGGAGGGAACCGCAGAATCGTCGTCAACGCCTCCAACTCATCAGTGCCGATCTCGCTCGTGATCGACTTCTCCAAACGCGTGAGCCGCGCAGCTGACGGCCAATTCAACTCAGCCGCCAACGCTTTCGCGGTCATCTTCCGCATGATCCGGGCTTGACGCACCCGGCGTCCGTATACGTTCACCGTCGCCCTCATTGCCCATCCGATTCAACGCTGCAGGTCCCCGCATCCCAGTTTCCCCCTGCCGTGACGGCTACGCAGGCGTGAACTCCGGCCCGTCGTCGTCCTCGTCGCCCGTACCCTGAACCGGCTTGTCGTAGCTGCCGAAGTCGTCTGCCGGGGGCGCACCGACGGGCTTGGCCGCCGGAAGCCCGTAGAACGGGGACTCCTCCGCCGACGGGAACGGCACCACCGCCAAGATCTCCGCACTGGCCGGGTTGTCCACCCCGCGCACCACCGCCAGGTGAAGCGACTCCAACGTGGTGTTGTCCGTCGTCGACCACAACGCGAAGATGCCGTCGTGCTCGCGTTGCTCCTCGTCGTCCACGCTGGCGCTGCGCTTCGCGGGCTTGGGAATCCGGCCCGGGCCGGCGAACAGATTCATCTGCTCCGCCTGCAACCCGCCGCTCGCGATCGCCTGCTCGGCCTCCGGCGGCAGCACCACCTCCCGGTCGATCGCCGCCTGCAAGTGCTTGGACAGGAACTTCCGCAGCCGAAACTCCGTACCACCCAGATCGGAGAACACTGCGCCGCCGCCCTGGCCGCGACCGCACCGCAGATTCATCCCAGGCTGGTCGTTGCGGTCGTTCCTCCAGATGTCGCGCATCGTATGCCGAACCGCCGAGCAGAACGCATCGCCGGACACCTCCACCGGATCCGCGTGCCGAGGCGACCACATTTTCCCGACCTCGGTGATTGCCGTCGGCAGATCGAGACGAACCGTCGCCAACGCCGCGCGATGCTGCTCGACGAACACCTCGAGCGTCTTCTGAAGCTCCCCATGGAGTGCCATAGCGAAATAATTGCACGGAAACCCTCCACTCGCAACAGGCCCGCCGACCACCGTGTCTCACGGTAGATCCGACCACTGACATGCATCTAATCCTACATGTAGCGAATGAATAAACCAGTTCTGGCATGCGGATAGATGCGTGTTAGACGCACCAATTACTGATAAATCTCCCAGGTGGTGTTCGCGGTGCACCGCTGGCCGTCGGGGCGGCGCGGCCTGCGCAGTATCGGCGTCGTCGATCGCGGTGGTGACGGCTACGTGCGGGTGCTGCCCGCGTGGGACCGCGACGGCGGGTTCACGGCGGAGGTGGAGCGCGTGCAGGCGCTGCTCGCGGAGCGAGGTGTCCCGTGACCGCGGCGATAGTCCTGCTCGCGGTCGCCGCGTTGGCCTGGCCCGGCGGTCCCGCCGCAGCGCGACTCCGGGCGTCGCGGGCGTCCGCAACCTCGCCGGTCGCGCTGCGCTGGGGCTGGCTGGCCGTCGCGGTGCCGGTCGGCGCGCTGCTCATCGGACCGGGTCAGGCGCTGGCCGCGGCGCTCGCGGCCGGCACCGTCCGCGATCTCCGGGCGCGGAACCGCGCGGCGCAGCAGCGGATGTCCCGGCTCTCGGCGATCCTGGCCGGCGTCGACGCGATGGTCGCCGAACTGTCCGTCGGAGCGCACCCCGCGGCCGCCTGCACCACCGCGGGCCGCGACGCCGAGGACCCGCACGTCCGCGCCGTCTTCGCGGAGATGGCCGGCCGGGCCGAGCTGGGTGGCGACGTGGCCGCGGGCCTGCGGACGCACGCCGGGGAGAGCGCCGCGTGGTCGCGGATCGCGGCGGCCTGGGAGGCGGGCACGCGGCACGGCATCGGCATGGGCGAGCTGCTCGCCTCCGTCCGCGAGGACCTGCGGGCACGCGAGCGGTACGAGCGGCGGGCGCACTCGTCGCTGGCCGGGGCCCGCGCGACCGCGCAGGTGCTCGCCGCGCTCCCGGTGCTCGGCGTCGCGATGGGCCAGCTGATCGGCGCCGACCCGCTCGGCACGCTGCTGGGCACCGGCGCGGGCGGTGTCCTGCTGGTCGTCGGGACGTGCCTGACCTCTGCCGGGCTGCTCTGGTCCCGTGCCATCGCCGACGGTGCCGCCGGCCGCGGATCGGACGAACGGTCGTGAGCGGGCACGGTCCCCTCGCCGCGGCGCTCGCGCTGCTGGCGGCGGCGCTGCTCGTGCTCCCGGTCGCGGCCCGTTCTGCGGTGGCGGCCACCGCGTGCGGGGAGCCGGCGCGGCTGCGCGGGATGCGGCTGCCGCGGCGGGCCGCCTCTCCGGACCCGTTCGAGGCTGCCGCGGCCTACGACCTGTTCGCCGTCTGCCTCCGCGCGGGGATGCCGACCGCCGATGCGGCCCGCGCCGTCGCGGTGGGTGCGCCGCCCGCGCTCGCGGAGGTGCTGACCCGTGCGGCGGAACTGCTCGCACTGGGCTCCGACGCCGAGACCGCGTGGCGGACGGGATCCGTGGACCCGCAGGTCGTCGGGCTCACCCGCATGCTCCGACGGTCCGCCCGCGCGGGCTCGTCGCCCGCCGCCGGGCTTTCGGACCTCGCGCGCACCGAGCGCGCGCAGGCGGAGGACCGCGCGGTCGCGGCGGGCGAGCGGGCCGGCGTCGCGGTCGCGGGACCGCTCGGGCTGTGTTTCCTTCCGGCGTTCGTGTGCTTGGGCATCGTGCCGGTCGTGATGGGACTCGCGGGCACAGTGCTCGGGGAGGGGCTGCTGTAGCGGCTCGACGGAAGGGGGATGGAATGTGGATTCGATTGCGATGCAGGATGACCGAGCTGCTGCTGGAGGACGACGGCATGTCGACGGTGGAGTACGCGATCGGCACCATAGCGGCGGCCGCGTTCGGCGCCGTGCTGTACGGGGTCGTCACCGGCGACAACATCGTCAGCGGCCTGACCGACATCATCGGCAAGGCGCTGGGCACCTCCACCGGCTAGCCGGCGAGGCGGGCGCGGTCACCGTGGAGGCCGCGTTCGCCGTCGCCAGCCTCATCGCCGTGCTGGTGCTCAGCGTGGGTGCGGTCGTGGGCGTCACCGCACACGTGCGGTGCGTGGACGCCGCCCGCGAGGCGGCCCGCCTCAGCGCCCGCGGCGACGACGCCCGGGTGGCGAAGGCCGTCTCCGAGGTGGGGCCGCCGGGCGCGACGTCGACGGTGAGCCGGGACGGGGACACGGTGACGGTGGTGGTCCGGGCCCCGGTGGCGCTCCTGCCCGGGCTGACGGTCTCCGCTTCGGCGGTCGCCGCCGTCGAACCGGGTACTGCGCCGTGACCGCGAAGGCGCGCGCCGGCCCGGCAGCCGGGCGGACCGGTCCGCCCTGCTGCCCGGGGCGCCGCCCGGGAGCCCTCTCCCGGGCCGGGCGCGAGGACGGCGTGGCGACGGTGCTCGCCGCCGTGATGGTCGCGGCGATCGTCGTGGTCGCGATCATGGTGATCGACGTCGGCGCTGCGGTCTCCGCCCGCCACCGCGCGCAGGCCGCAGCAGATCTGGCGGCGCTCGCCGGTGCCGCGAGCGCGATCGACGCGGAGGAGGCCTGCGGGGCGGCGGACCGTCTGGCCCGCGCGAACGCCGGATCGCTCCGGGCGTGCGGCGTGGACGGCTTCGAGGTGGCGGTGCGCGTGAGCGTCCCGGTCTCCTTGTCGGTCTTCGGATCCGACGAGGCTGTCGCGGTCGCCCGGGCCGGTCCGGAGTGAGCGAACTCAGCCGGCTAGGAAGCCCCAGTCCGGCGCCAGCTCCGTCCACGGCCCGATCGCGGCGATCCGCCCGTCGACCAACACCACCACCCGGTCGGCCCGGGCCAGCGCGGCCCGTTTGGACGTCGCCCCGATCACGGTGGCGCGGCGCTCGCGCAGTGCCTTCCACAGCTCGATCTCGGTGGTGGCGTCCAACGCGCTCGACACGTCGTCCGCGAGCAGCAGTTCCGCGTCGGTCGCCAGCGCCCGCGCGAGGGCGAGCCGCTGCACCTGGCCGCCGGAGAGCCGAACGCCCCGGTGCCCGACCAGTGCGTCCCGGCCGCCCGCTGCGGCGACGTCCGATCCGAGGCGGGCATCGGCGACGGGTTGGTCGAAGGCGCGCTGGTGCCCGAGCCGCACGTTATCGGCGAAGGTCCCGGACAGGACCCGGGGCACCTGGGCGATGTGCGCCACCTGTCCGGGGCGCAGGAAGACCTCCGCGTCGGAGACCGGGCGGCCGTTCCACAGGATCTCGCCGCGGTGCGCGACCAGGCCGGCCAACGCCGCCAGGAGGCTCGACTTGCCCGAGCCGACCTGGCCCACCAGCAGCACCAGCTCGCCCGCCGAGACCCGCAGGTCGACGTGCTCGACGCCGATGGTTCCGTCGTCGTGGACGGCGGCGACGTCCCGCAGCACCACCTCCTCCAGCCGCACCCGGGCCGCCGTGAGCGGCGCCGGCGCGGCGCCGGTGACCAGGTCGACGCCCGGCGGCACGGTCATCAGGTCCACGCCGCCCGCGAAGCGGCTCGTCTCCGCCTGCCAGGCCCGGGTGCCGGGGGCCTCGGTGACCACGCTGCCGGCGACCCGGCCGAACCAACCGAAGCCGCTGACCGCGTTCGCGACGAGCAGTGCCGTCGACAACTCCCAGAGCCCGCCCGCGTACGCCGCCCAGGCGGCGACCACTCCGGCACTGACCATCACGACGGGGACACCCTCGAGCGCCGCCTGGATCCGGTGCTCGGTGACCGCGGCGTCGACGCGTCCCGCGTCGACCCGTCGCAGGTGGGCGAGCACCGACGGGGTCGTCGCGGCGAGCTTGATCGTGCGGGCCGATTCCAGGGCCGACACCAGTGCCCGCCCGAACCGGGCCCGCGCGCTCGAGGCGGCGGCCGCGGACCGTCCGGCGAGGGGACGTCCGACGCTCGATGCCACCGCCGACGCGACCAGGACGACGAGGAGTACCGCACCTGCGAGCCACGTGCCGCCGAGGACGGCCGTCGCGGCGGCGATCACGATCCCGTTACCGAAATCCACCCAGCGGTCGGCGTACCGGGCGAACCTGTCCGCGTCCATGGCCCGGGCGACGACTTCGCCGGCCGGTGTCTTCGCGAGCCGGCGCGGCTGCGTCTGACCTCGGAGGACGGCCATCCGCACCCGCAGCATGACCTCGATCCACCACCGCGGATACCGACGGAAGGCCTCCGCTATCGCGAACGGTGCGGCCATCAGCGAGATCACCACCCCGAGCAGCAGCCACCCCGGGCGCTCGCCCGCGCTGACGGCCTGGACGGTCTCGCCCCACACGAGGCCGGTCACGGCGCCCTGCGCGCCAGTCAGCGCGGCGAGCAGGAAGAGGACCGCGCCGAGCACGCCCCAGGCCGGCATCACCAGCAGCGCGTGCACGATGCCGCGGGTCAACGTCGGCCCGTCGCCGACCTCCCGGAGTGCCGGCGCTGGCCCCGTCCGGCGTCGCCCGCCGACGCCGGCGCTCGGCGTCGCGGGGAGCGCCGCAGGGCTCGATTGTGCCGCGGACGCCGGACGACCGCGTCCGGAGGTGGGACCCCGACCAGCCGCAGCGGCACCGTCGGACTCCGTCCGACCGGCGGCGAGGAGAGCGGCGAACGGCCCGGGCGCCGCGGCCACTTCGTCGCGCGGACCCTGCTGCACGATCCGCCCGTTGTCGAGCACCGCCACCAGCGGCGCCCGCTCGATGGTCGTGAGCCGGTGCGCGATCAGGATCCCGGTGCGGCCCGTCAGCAGGCGGTCCGAGGCGGCGATCACCAGCCGCTCGGTGAGCGGGTCCATCCGCGCGGTGGCTTCGTCGAGGACCACCACGTCGACGTCGCGGACCATGAGGCGGCAGAACGCCACCAACTGCTCCTCCCCGGCCGACAGGGTGGTCCCGCCCGGGCCGAGACGGCTGTCCAGGCCGGCGGGCAGGCCGTCGACCCACGAGCGCAGTCCGAGCCGCTCGATCGCGTCCCTGATCCGCTCCGGGGTGATCGCCGGATCGAACAGGGCGATGTTGTCCGCCAGCGAGCCGATCAGGATCTCGGTGCGCTGCGTGACCACGCCGACCCGCGACCGCAGTCGCTGCAGGTCGATGTCCATGATGTCGCGTCCGCCGACGAAGACGGTGCCGCGCGGGGGATCGACGGCCCGCGAGAGCAGCGATGCCAGGGTCGACTTGCCGGAGCCGGTGCGCCCGACGAGCGCCACGGTGTGCCCCGCGGGGACCGTCAGGTCGATCCCGGTGAGAGCGAACGGGCCTTCCGCATAGGCGAAGTCGAGGCCGCGGATGTCGATCTCGAGCCCGGACACCGAGCCCGGGCTGGACGGGACGTCGTCGCCGCCCTCGGGCTCCGGGGGAGCGGCGAGCATGTGCCGGATCCGGATGACGGCACCCATCCCGGCCTGCAGATCGGGGAGCTGCTCCGCCAGCTGCGCGACCTGGCCGACGAACATCGACGTCACCAGGAACAGGGTGACCAGGCGGGCGACCGACATCGAGCCGTCGATCGCGAGGGCGACGCCCGCGACCGCGATCGCGGCGAGCAGCGCGTGCAGCAGCACGCCCGCCCGGCGGGCCAACCGCGATTCCACCTGGATGACCGCGAGGAACCGCGAGTGAATGACGGCGGACAGTCCTGCCAGCCGGGCGATCACGTGCGATTGTCCGAGGCTGGTCCGCAGGTCGTCGCGCCCGGCGATCCCTTCCTCCAGCGCGGCGGCCTGGTCCGTCCACGCGATCTCCTCGATCACCTTGCGGCGGGCGATCTCCCCGAGCAGGCGCCGGATCGCGAACCAGGTGATGATCGCCAACGTCGGGAACAGGATGGCCGCCGGCCACCAGGCGACAGCGGCCACGATCCACATCGGGAGGCTCGACGAGACGGTGCGGAACAGACCCCACAGCTGCCAGCGGGCCAGATTGCCGATCTCGTGCGTATCGTCGTCGACGCGATCGAGGATCTCGCCGACCGCCTGTTCGTTCAGTGCGGCGAGGGGCTGACGCATCGCCGCCTGCAGCACGTCGTCCCGCAGCCGGCCCTCGGCGCGATCGACGACGGCGACCCACGCGATCTTGCCCACCGACTCGATCACCGCGGCGCCGATCAGGCAGAGCGCGAGAACGCCGATCAGCCCGCCGGCCGGATCCTGTGCCACCCGTCCGGCGACCACGGTCCCCGCGGTGGCCCCGATCGAGGCCACGCAGACGGCCGCGATCGCGCCGAGAGCCACGGGGCTGCGGAGCCGCCGCCAGGTCACCCGGCGTTCGGGGCCGGTCGGCGGCAGCGGTGGCGTCGGAGCCGGCGCGTCGGACAGGGTCGAACTGGACATCGTGCTTCACGGTAGAGCGCGCCGGTGACCGCTGTCGCGTCCTTTTCCGGCCGGTCGGGCGTCTGTCGCGCGGCCCTCGCCGCCTTCGCGGTCGGCGGTGAGGTCGCTCAGTCCTCGATCAGACCGTCCGCGTACCGGCGTGCTGAGATCCGGTAGCGGGGGAGATGGTTCGCGAGGGCGTGGATCGTGGCGGTGAGAGCCTCCCGGTCGCGCCCCAGATCCGCGAGCATCAGCGCGCGGAACACGACGACGGCGTCGTCGAGCCCGTCCCCGCGGTCGATGTCGAGGGCAGCGAGCAGTCGGAGGCCCTCGTCCGGTTCTCCGAGATTGCGCAGGGAGCTCGCGAGCTGGATCGTCGCCTGGCGCGCGCGGTGGTCGTCGAGTCCGGCCTCCAGCGCCGCCCGGTAACCCGCTACGGCGAGGTCGGGGTGGTCCAGTGCGTCGTGCGCCCCGGCCGTCTCGAACAGGCGAACACCCTCGGGAACGTCGGTGCCGGCGACGGCGCGTTCCATCCGGGCGAGGAACGCGCCGGGCTCGTCGGTGTCCACGTGTCGCCAGACCGCGTCGACGTCGTCCTCCCACGCCATCCGACCAGTCGTCACCCCGCCACCGTAGTTCCCGATCGCCGGCGACGTGCTGCGCGCCGCGGAAGACCGGCGCACACTGGGACGATGGCGTACGACGAGGGGCTGGCGGACAGGATCCGGGACGCGATCGACGGGCAGCCCGGCGTGGTGGAGAAACGCATGTTCGGTGGGCTGGCGTTCCTCGTCGACGGGCACATGGCGATCGCCGCGAACAGCAAGGGCGAGGCCATGGCGCACCTGGACCCGGACGTCGCAGAGGAACTGCTCGGGCCGCACGTGACGCGCACCGTCATGCGGGGGCGGGAGATGCGGGGCTGGCTGGATCTGGACCAGGAGGCCACCGCCTCGGACACCGAGCTCGCCGAGTGGGTGCGGCGCACCGTCGACTACGCGCGGTCCCTGCCGCCGAAGTGACCGGGCCCGGGGCTCAGCCCGCGGCCACAGCGGCGAGCACCAGGTCGAGCACGAGAACCGCGCCCTCCTTGTCGAGCGGGTCGTTCCCGTTGCCGCACTTGGGCGATTGCACGCACGACGGGCAGCCCGACGGGCACTCGCACGCGGCGACGGCGTCGCGCGTCGCCACGAGCCACGTCGCCAGCGATTCGTAGCCGCGCTCGGCGAAGCCCGCGCCGCCGGGGTAGCCGTCGTAGACGAAGATCGACGGCAGGCCGGTGTCGTCGTGCAGCGCCGTCGAGAGCCCGCCGATGTCCCAGCGGTCGCACGACGCGACGAGCGGCAGCAGGCCGATCGCCGCGTGCTCGGCGGCGTGCAGCGCACCCGGCCACCGCTCCGGGACCAGACCGGCGCCCTCCAACACCTCCGGCGTCAGGGTGAGCAGGGCGGCGCGGGTCGCGAGTGTGGTCTCCGGCAGGTCCAGCTCGACGGCGTCCATCACCTCTCCGCTGCGCAGCGTCCGCAGGTAGCCGACCACGCGGCTGGTCACCTCCACCGAGACGAACCGCGCCGTGACGTCGCCGAGCACCTCCGTCGAATGCACCGCGGTGACATGCACATCCAGGTCCTCGCGCGCCGACGTCGTCCACTCCGGCTCCTCCGCGTGCACCAGCGCCAGCCCGTCGTCGAGGTCCAGCTCGTCCACGACGTACGACTCGCCCTGGTGCACGTGCACCGCGCCCTCGTGCACCGTCGACAGCGCCCGCGTGAAGTCGACGGTCCCCAGCAGCCGGCCGCTCGCCTCCTCCACGATGAGGATCTCGCTGCCCGCGCCGCCCCGGATGTTCACCCCCGCATGCGGATCGATCCCGGCCGCCAGGAAGTAGCCCGCGGGCCGCTCGCGCAGCAGCCCGTCGGCCACCAGTCGGCCCACCACGTCCACGGCCCCGAGCGTGCCGACCTCCGCTCTGGTGAGCGGGATCTCGCTCGCCGCGCACAACAGCTGCGGCCCCAGCACGTACGGATTCCACGGATCGGTGATCGTCGCCTCCACCGGTCGGCCCAGCAGCGACTCGGGGTGGTGAACCAGGTAGGTGTCCAGCGGATCGTCGCGCGCGATCAGCAGGATCAGCGAGCCCTGCCCGCGCCGCCCGCTGCGCCCGGCCTGCTGCCAGAACGAGGCGACGGTGCCGGGGAAGCCGGCCATGAGCACCGCATCGAGCCCCGCGATGTCCACGCCGAGCTCCAGCGCGTTCGTCGTGGCCACGCCGAGCAGCGCACCGTCGGTCAGCCCCTGCTCGAGGCGGCGCCGGTCCTCCGCGAGGTATCCCGCCCGGTAGGCGGCGATGCGCTCGGCGATCTCGGGCGTCGCCTCGGCCAGCATCCGGCGGGCCGAGAGCGCGACGGTCTCGGCGGACCGTCGGGACCGGACGAAGGCGAGCGTGCGCGCTCCCTCGACCACCAGGTCGGCGAGCATCCGCGCCGCCTCGGTGGTGGCGGCGCGCCGGACGGGCGCCCCGTTCTCGCCCTCCAGGTCGGGCAGCAGCGGCGGCTCCCACAGCGCGACGGTCCGCGGCCCGTGCGGGGACGAATCCTCGGTGACGGCAACGCAGTCCGCGCCGATGAGCCGCGACGCCGCTCCCGCCGGATCGGAGGTGGTGGCGGAGGCGCAGATCACCGTGGGCGTGCTGCCGTACTTCGCGGCCACCCGCAGCAGTCGGCGCAGGACGAGGGCGGTGTGCGAGCCGAAGACACCGCGGTAGTGGTGGCACTCGTCGACCACCACGTACTGCAGGCCGCGCAGGAAGCGCGCCCACTTCGCGTGCCGCGGAAGCAGTCCCACGTGCAGCATGTCCGGGTTGGTGAACACCCAGCGGCTGTCGGAACGCGCCCAGCGCCGCATCTCCTGCGAGGTGTCGCCGTCGTACATGGCGGGGGAGGCGTCGGCGGGGCCGTACTCCGTGGTCAGGCGGACCGCGGCGCGGTGCTGGTCGGTGCCGAGCGCCTTCGTCGGCGACAGGTACAGCACAGTGGCCCGCGGATCCTCGGCGAGCGCCGCGAGGACCGGCAGCTGGTAGGCCAGCGACTTGCCGGAGGCGGTGCCCGTCGAGATCACGACGTGTCGGCCCGCGCGGGCGTGCTCGGCGGCCTCCGCCTGGTGCCGCCAGGGCTCCTGTACGCCCTCGTCGACGAGCCCGTCCCGCACGCGGGCCGGAATCCAGGTCGGCCAGGGGGCGAATTCCGCTCGGCGTGACGGGATGTCCGCCACGTGGGTCAGGCTCTCGGCGCCGGACCCCGAACCGGCCATGACACGGTCCAGCAGTTCCCTGCCGAAGGTGTTGTGCTCCACCGTGATAGCCCCCGAATCGACCCGGCGTCCGCGCGGCCGAAGGGGCCGCGGACGCGCCGATCGTCCAGTCTAGCGGCGACGGTAACGGACCGTCGTCCGGTGGGACGGCGGGTGAACGGAAGGCGAAATCGCTCCGCCCGCTGTCGCTCGATGGGAAATCGTGATTGACTGTATGCGGTCGCAGCTCCCGCCGGGGGTCCGTCAGGGACCATCGGGGGATCGATGTTGCGGGCGTGGTACTGAAGGTTTTTGTGTGCGGTCTCCGCAAACGGCTCCAGAAAGTATGGCGGCCGGAACCGGCCAGGAGTCGCGCCCCACTCGGGGAACGGTTCCTACACCGGTAGAAAGACAAGTTAGGAAACATCTCAATGGCACAGGGAACTGTGAAGTGGTTCAACGCGGAGAAGGGCTTCGGCTTCATCGCACCGGCCGACGGCTCGGATGACGTGTTCGTCCACTACTCGGAGATCCAGGGCAACGGCTTCCGTACCCTCGAGGAGAACCAGCTCGTGGAGTTCGAGGTCGGCCAGGGCACCAAGGGCCCGCAGGCCACCGGCGTCCGCGCTCTCTAAGAAACCCCGCACCACGCGATAAGAGTTTCTCGCAGCACCCCTCCGCCTTCTCGGCGGAGGGGTGCTGTGCATTTCACAGCCCGTTCGACGTGTCGACGGTGTCGCGCCGCACCACGGCCCTCTAGGCTCATCACGTGTCCCAATTGTCACTCTTCTCCGCCGAGCAGACCGAGCCGTCGCCCCGCGACCTCGCCGGCCTGCTCGCTTCGACGGGGCAGATCGTGCAATTGGGCGGGAGCGCGCGGGTCTCGGTGGTCGTCGCCGATCAGTGGCGGGCCGAGGCGATCGCCGTGATGATCGAGGAGGCGGGCCTGCGCGCCCAGCTCGACACCTCGGAGGAGGGGAATCCGCTGGTCCGGACCCTCGCCTCGCCGGAACTTCAGCCGATGGCCGTCGCCTGGACGCGCGGCGCGGCGAAGGCGGCACCGTCGACGTGGGTCCCCGGCCCGCGTGCGCTGCGCGCCTGGGCGCTCGCCGGTGGCGACGTGGACGGCGTGCACTACCTCCTCGCGCTCGACCAGCACGCGCCGGAGAGCGCGCCCGTGCTCGCGACGGCCCTCATGCGCGCCGGCGTGGCGCCCACCTTGGTGGGCACGCGCGGGACGAAACCGGCGCTGCGGGTGTCCGGGCACCGTCGCCTCCTGCGCCTGCGGGAGAGCATCGGCGACCCGCCCGCGCACCCCGACGCGGCCGCGCACTGGCCGCAGCCGTAGATCTGGCGGCCGCGCCGCGCCGATGGGTCCGCCGCAACCACAGCACGATCGCGATCTCCGCGGCGAGGTACACGGCCCCGCTGACCAGCGCCAGGGTGTGGTCCGCCGGCGTGTGTCCCCACATCCGGATCGGGGCCGACCAGCCGTAGGTGAGGAGTCCCGCTGTGATCACCGCCAGGCGGTGGCGGTCCGCCCACTGCGGCGACGGTGCCCACCGGGCGAGAGCGATCACGGCCACGACGTTGCCGGCCGTCATGGTCACCAGGCCGGCCGCGGTCGGGAGGCGCACACCGCCCAGCAGTGCGGCACCGCAGGCGAGGAAGAGGGCTAGGGCGATGCCGGGCGAGGGCGCCCGCGCAGCGTCGGGCCTGCGGACCGGCAGGCAGAGGGCGAGGATGACGAGCGCCACCGCGACGACGGCGGTACCGGCGAGGCGCGGCCACGTGGCGACGAAGTGCCCCCACGTGTGGTACGCCGTCGAGAAGGTGACGACCGCTCCGACCAGGAGCAGGGCCGTGCACACGAGGATTCCGCGGCGGCGCAGCAGAGGTCGATGGGGCTCGCCCATGCCGAGCTCGACGATCGCGATCGGCAGGCAGATGCTGAAGGCGACGTGGATCGCGAGGACGAAGACGGTCCACGTCGCGCCGATGCCGAGCCCCGGCAGGAAGCCGTGGTCGAGCAGGTGCGCGTCGGCGTAGCCGGGGTTGAACAGCGACTGCCCGAGCAGGCCTTCGCCGATCAGCGCCCACGCGAGAGCGAGGAGCGCGATCGTGGGCCAGCCCCGGCCTCGCCGGCGCGCGACTTCCCGGATCAGGAGCGCGCCCGCGCCGTACCAGGGCGCGAGCACCACGATCAGCGGAAGCAGCACGAAGGGGAAGTCGCCCAGGAAGAACTCACCGATGAGCGGGGGGAGGACGTACAGGGCCAGTGCGGGACTCCTGATAATCTTAGTCACTCATATAACTTAGCAACTAAGATGATCATCCGCTGAGATAACATTGCGCCATGTCGGAACCGACGCAGGGTGAGCTGCTGGGACGCGAGTTCATCACCGCCGTGGTGATGTTCCACGAGGCGGTCGGGCGCTCGATGGGGTTGACGGCCGTGGAGCGCAAGACGCTGGACGTCCTGCGGCGCCTCGGTCCCGTCTCGGCCTCGCAGCTGGTCGAGCACACGGGTCTCACCTCCGGCGCGGTCACCGGCCTCGTCGATCGGCTCGTGCGGCGGGGCTTCGCGGTGCGCGAGCCGGACCCGCAGGATCGTCGGCGGATCGTGGTCACCCTGGCGCCCAATCCGACCCTGGACGCGCACGTCGCGGAGGTCTTCGGTCCCCTCGGCGTCGACATGGCCGCGATGCTCGACGAGCGCTTCACGCCCGAACAACAGCGGGTGATCGCCGACTTCCAGCGTGCGACCACGGACGTCCTGCGGCGGCACACCGCGCGGGTGTCTGGGATGGGTGAGACGCACTGACTGCGCGAATTCCGGGAGGCGTGCAGTGGACCCTGTATATAAGGTGGGGCGAAAGGTGCGGCAGAATGAGCACCCGAGTGACCACCGACGTCGCAAGTGACGCGAGGGGTCGAGGTGGTGACGCAGGTGCCACCGGAACAGATCAGGAGGGTCCATGGCGGCACGAGGGAAGGCAGCAGCTGGAGACGGCCTGCATCGTCTGGTGATCGTGGAGTCCCCCGCCAAGGGCAAGAAGATCGGCGACTTCCTCGGCCCGGACTACACCGTCCGCGCGTCGATGGGCCACATCCGCGACCTCCCCAGCCGCGACAACCCGCTGCCCGAGGCCGACCAGGGTAAGCCCTGGGCCCGCCTCGGCGTCGACGTGGACCACGAGTTCGAGGCCCACTACGTCACCTCCGCCAGCAAGCGCTCCACCGTCTCCGAGCTGAAGTCCCTGCTCAAGCAGGCCGACGAGCTCTACCTCGCGACGGACGGTGACCGCGAGGGCGAGGCCATCGCGTGGCACCTGCAGGAGGTGCTCAAGCCCAAGGTCCCGGTCAAGCGGATGGTCTTCCACGAGATCACCCAGCAGGCCATCCAGGCCGCCGCGGAGGAGCCGCGCGAGCTCGACATGAACCTCGTCGACGCGCAGGAGACCCGCCGCATCCTCGACCGCCTCTACGGCTACGAGGTCAGCCCCGTGCTGTGGCGCAAGGTCAACCAGGGCCTGTCCGCCGGCCGCGTCCAGTCGGTCGCGACCCGCATCATCGTCGACCGGGAGCGCGAGCGCATCGCCTTCCGCACCGCCGGGTACTGGGACATCGCCGCCCAGCTCGACGCCGGCGCCGAGGCCACGCCGCGCACCTTCGGCGCGCGCCTCGTGACGGTCGACGGCGACCGCGTCGCCACCGGCCGCGACTTCGACGCGCAGGGGCAGCTCAAGAAGCCCGCCGGGATCACCGTGCTCGACGGTGCCCGGGCGAACGCCCTGGTGGCGGGCCTGCAGGGCGCCAGCCTGACGGTGACCTCCGTCGAGGAGAAGCCCTACACCCGCAAGCCCTACGCCCCGTTCATGACGTCGACCCTGCAGCAGGAGGCGAGCCGCAAGCTGCGGTTCAACACCGACCGCACCATGCAGATCGCGCAGCGCCTCTACGAGGGCGGCTACATCACCTACATGCGTACGGACTCGACCACGCTCTCGGAGACCGCCATCGCCGCGGCCCGTGACCAGGCGCGCCAGCTGTACGGCGCCGAGTACGTGCACCCGACCCCGCGGCAATACACCCGCAAGGTCAAGAACGCGCAGGAGGCGCACGAGGCGATCCGCCCCGCGGGCGAGACCTTCCAGACGCCGGGCGCGCTGGCGTCCGTGCTGAACAGCGACGAGTTCCGGCTCTACGAGCTGATCTGGCAGCGGACCGTCGCCTCGCAGATGGCCGACGTCAAGGGCACCACCCTGAGCCTGCGGATCGGCGGCGCCGCCTCGACGGGCGAGAGCGTCGAGTTCGCCGCCTCGGGCCGCACCATCACGTTCCCCGGCTTCCTCTCCGCGTACGTCGAGACCGTCGACGACCAGGCGGGCGGCGAGGCCGACGACGCCGAGTCCCGGCTCCCGCAGCTCACCAAGGGCCAGGCCATCACGGCCGCCGAGCTCAGCGCGGCCGACCACGTCACCAGCCCGCCCGCGCGGTACACCGAGGCCTCGCTGGTCAAGACCCTCGAAGAGCTGGGCATCGGCCGACCGTCGACCTACGCCTCGATCATCAAGACCATCCAGGACCGCGGCTACGTCGTGAAGAAGGGCAACGCCCTCGTGCCGCAGTGGGTGGCGTTCGCGGTGATCGGCCTGCTCGAGGGCCACTTCGGCGGCCTCGTCGACTACAACTTCACCGCGTCGATGGAGGACGATCTCGACGAGATCGCCGGCGGCCGCGAGGGCCGCGTCGACTGGCTCACCCGCTTCTACTTCGGCGACGGCGGGCCCGAGGGCGACGGTGCCGGGGTCGCCGGTGCCGACGGCCCCGGCCCGGACAGCCCCGGCCTGAAGAACCTCGTCGCCGCGAACCTCGACGCCATCGACGCCCGCGCGGTCAACTCGATCCCGCTCTACACCGACCCGGACGGCAACGTCGTCTACGTGCGCGTGGGCCGCTACGGCCCGTACCTCGAGCGCACCGTCGGTCCGAAGGACGGCGAGGCGGGGGAACCCCAGGTCCAGCGCGCCAACATCCTGGCGTCGATGACCCCCGACGAGCTGACCGAGGAGGTCGCGGAGAAGCTGTTCGCGACCCCGCAGGACGGCCGCCCGCTGGGCATCGACCCGGCGACGGGCAACGAGATCGTCGCCAAGGAGGGCCGCTTCGGCCCGTACGTCACCGAGATCCTGCCGGAGCCCGAGAAGGACCCCGACGCGGAGGACCTGGACGCCGAGGCCGCGAAGCCCAAGTCGCGGAAGAAGAAGGCCGACGCGCCCAAGCCGCGCACCGGTTCGCTCCTCAAGACCATGGACATCGAGACCGTGACCCTCGAGGACGCGCTGCGACTGCTGTCGCTGCCCCGCGTCGTGGGCGTCGATCCCGAGTCCAAGGAGGAGATCACCGCCCAGAACGGCCGCTACGGGCCGTACCTCAAGAAGGGCACCGACTCCCGGTCGCTGGCCACCGAGGACCAGATGTTCACGGTGACCCTCGAGGAGGCGCTCAAGCTCTACGCGGAGCCCAAGCGGCGGGGCCGCGGCGCCGCCGCCGCGCCGCCGCTGCGCGAGCTGGGCAACGACCCCGTCTCGGGCACCGCGATGGTGATCAAGGACGGCCGGTTCGGCCCGTACGTCACCGACGGCGAGACCAACGCCTCGCTCCGCAAGGGCGACGAGGTCGCGACCATCACCGACGAGCGCGCCTCCGAGCTGCTCGCGGATCGTCGCGCGCGGGGACCGGTGAAGAAGAAGGCCACCAAGAAGGCGGCGGCCAAGAAGGCACCCGCCAAGAAGACGGCCGCGAAGAAGACGCCGGCGAAGAAGGCCGCCGCGAAGAAGACCACGGCCGGCAAGAAGACCGTCGCGAAGAAGACCACGGCGGCGAAGAAGGCTCCCGCGAAGGCCGTCGAGGCGCCCGCGGACGAGACTGTCTGATCAGTCGTCGACGGGGCGCGCCAGCCGGGTGAGCTGGCCGCGCCCCCGCAGCTCGATCGCCTCGCCGAGCACCCACAGGGCCTGCTCGGCGGGCGTCGCGGCCTCGACGGCCCGTCCGGCCGCCAGCAGCGACGAGGGCTCCGACTTCGCGATCTCGGTGATCCGCGCCGCCTCGTTCACCGGATCGCCGATCACGGTGTACTCGAACCGGGCCTTCGCGCCGATGTGCCCGGCCACCACCTGGCCGGCGGAGACGCCGATGCCGAAGCCGGTGCCGCCCAGGACGTCGCCGAGCTGGATCCGCATCTCGCGTGCCGCGGCCAGCGCGGCACCCGCGGCGTCCGGGTGGGGCAGCGGGGCGCCGAAGATGGCCAGCGCCGCGTCGCCCTGGAACTTGTTGACGAAGCCGCCGTGCAGGTCGACGAGGTCGACGACCACCTTGAAGAAGTCGTTGAGCAGGTCCACCACGGCCGCGGGCTCCTCGGTGACCGCGATCTTCGTCGACCCCACCAGGTCGACGAAGAGCACGCTGACCTCGTTGATCTCGCCGCCCAGGTGCGTGCCGTGCTCCAGCGCCTGCCGCGCGACGTCCTGACCGACGTACCGGCCGAACATGTCGCGCATCCGCTGCCGCTCCGCCAGGTCGTGCACCATGTCGTTGAAGCCGGCCTGGAGCAGCCCCAGCTCGCTGGAGTCGTAGATCTTCACGGAGGCGGTGAAGTCCCCGTCGCGCACCTTGCGCTGCGCCTGGAACAGGTCGCGGATCGGGTCGCCGATCGACTTCGCCGCCCGGACCGTGCCCAGCAGGCCCGCGCCCAGCGCGACGACCGACAGCAGCAGCACCGGGTTGACCAGCGTCGGGGCGTCGGGATCGATGACCCCCGACTCCTGCGAGACGACGACCATGATGATGCCGACGATCGGCGTGGCCGTGCCGAGCACCCAGCTGAGCAGGATGCGGGTGGTCACGGACAGGCCCGCGGAGCCCTGCGGCTCCTGCGCCAGCGCCGCGACCGTGATGGGCCGGAGCACCCGCTCCGTCTGCATGTAGCTGAGCGCGCACGTCGTGATGGCGCCCAGCAGCACCGTCAGGGCCACCACCACGCGGATGCCGCCGGGCGAGTTGAAGTTGATCACCACGAAGATGGCGCCGCCGATGAGCCAGAAGATCGCCTGCATGAGCGCCATGCGCAGCGGAATGGCGAGCGCCCGGCGGGAGATCTCGGGGTCGTACGGGGCGCTGCGACGGTGCCAGCGCAGGACCGGCAGCACGAGGCGGAGCCCGATCAGCATGCCGAGCACGCTCGCGGCGACCAGATAGGTGATGAAGACCAGCAGGTTGACGCCGCTGATCTCCTGCAACTGCACCGACTGCTGCACGGGCAGCGCGAACCGCAGGAAACCGAAGACGAAGACCGCGCCCAGGATGTTCGACCGCAGGATGTCCAGCGCGAAGATCGGCCAGGGCGTCTTGGCGAGCCACCGCGCCAGTCGCAGTGCGCGACTGAGTCTGCTCTTCGGTGCTGCCACCGCTCCAACTTAGCCTGCGCTCGGCGTCGGACGGGAGGGCTAGGGTGTGGGGGTGAGCTCAGTGTTCGATCGCCTGGTGGGGCAGGAAGCGGTGGTGGTGGGCCTGCGGGCCGCCGCGGACGCCGCGCGGGAGGTCGTCGCGAGCGGGGGCACGGTCGCCGATCTGGCGGGATCGTCCATGACGCACGCCTGGCTGTTCACCGGACCGCCCGGCTCGGGGCGGTCCGTCGCGGCCCGGGCGCTCGCCGCGGCCCTGCAGTGCGACGATGCCGACGAGCCCGGCTGCGGCCGCTGCCGAGCCTGCACGACGGTGCTGGCAGGCACCCACGCCGACGTGCGGTCCATCGCCCCCGACGGCCTGTCCATCGCCGTCAAGCAGATGCGCGAGGTGGTGGCCGACGCGTCGCGGCGGCCGTCCGTCGGGCACTGGCAGATCGTGCTCATCGAGGACGCCGACCGGCTCACCGAGCAGGCCGGCAACGCCCTGCTGAAGATGGTCGAGGAGCCGCCGGGGCAGACGATCGTGCTGCTGTGCGCGCCGACCGTCGATCCCGAGGACATCTCGGTGACGCTGAAGTCCCGGTGCCGGCACGTGCCGCTCGTCACACCGTCGGCGCCCGCGATCGCCGCGGTGCTGGAGCGGGACGGCATCGAGGCCGAGCGCGCCGCCTGGGCCGCGGGCGTTTCCGGTGGCCACGTCGGCCGGGCCAAGCGCCTCGCCACCGACCCGGAGGCGCAGAAGCAGCGCAAGCAGGCGCTGGGCCTGGCGCGGGCGGCCACGTCGGAGGGCGTGTACGGCGTCGTCGAGCAGTTGCTGCGCGACGCGGAGAGCACGGCCAAGGAGCTCAACGCCGACCTCAACGAGCGGGAGACCGAGGACCTCAAGACGGCCCTCGGCGCCGGCGGCGTCGGCCGCGGCACCGCGGGCGTCATGCGCGGCTCGGCCGGGCAGCTCAAGGACCTGGAGAAGCGGCAGAAGGCGCGCGGCACCCGCGCGGTGCGCGACGCCCTCGACCGCGCCCTCATCGACCTCGCCGCGCTCTTCCGCGACGCGCTCGTGCAGGGCGCGGGCGCGCAGGTCACGCTCATGCATCCCGACGAGGCCGAGCAGACCCGCCGGCTCGCCGGCTATGCGCGGCCCGAGGGCCTGCTGCGCTGCGTCGAGTCGGTGCTGGAGTGCCGCGAGGCGATCGACCTCAACGTCAAGCCCGTCGTCGCGCTGGACGCGATGGCCGCGGGCGTCTCGTCGGCGCTGCGGGAGAACCGCCGCTAGTCGCCCTTGAGCTGCACCTGCTCGAGGGTCGTCGACCACTGGCCGTTGTCGACCTTGACCAGCCCGGTGATCCACACCAGCACGTACCTCGACGACGGTGCGTCGCTCGCGGTGAATTCCGTGTCGCCGTTCGACAGCGTCCCGCTCCACACCCGCTGCGTGTCGTCGATCGAGCTCGGCGACGCCGAGTCGGCGATCCGGATCTCGACCGTCGAGCCGGAGCTCGGCGACGCGATGGTGCCGGAGGTGATGCGCGTGGCCTTGTCGAGGGTGATGAGCAGGCCCGTGCCCTTCTTGAGACCGCCGAAGCCGGGGCCGGAGAAGTAGTAGTCCGTGCGCCACGAGGGCTTGTCGCCGGTGAGCACGTTCGCGGCGCTCGAGGACTTCTCCGCGCCGCCCTGGAAATACACCTGCTTGACCGAGGAGGCGGTCACCGTCGAACCTCCCCCGGATCCGCCCAGGTCGCCGATCGTCGGCTTGACCAGGTAGAAGACTCCCGCGGCGAGGGCGACGATGACGACGGCGGCGAGCGCGGCCACGGCGCGGCCCCACTTGCGGGGCTTCGCGGGCGGCGGCGCGACGGGCGCGTCCTGCCGCGCGGACGCGGGCAGCTGCTCGGCGCGGGTGGGCGCGGGCTGGGCGGCGGTGTGCGGGCCGGGGTACTCGCCGGTCGGGACGTACTGCCCCGTCGGCGGACCCGGGTAGGGCGCGGTGCCGGGACCGGCGTGGGCGCCCGTGTGCTCGCCCGTGTACGCGGGCTGCTGGGCGGTGCCGGCGGGCATCGACGACGGTGCCTCCCCGCGCAGCCCGGCGACGAACTCGGCGCACGTGGCGTACCGGTCCTCGGGCCGCTTGGCGAGGGCCTTGCGGAAGACGGCGTCGAGGTGGCCCGGCAGCGACGGGTTGCGCGCGGTGATCTTGGGCGCGGGCTGGTTCAGGTGCGCCGCGATGACGGCGGCGGGGGAGTCGCCCGGGAAGGGCGGCTCCCCCGTGAGCAGCTCGAAGACGGTGCAGCCGAGCGAGTAGAGGTCGGCCCGGTTGTCGAGGATCTTGTTGTCGAAGGCCTCGGGCGACATGTACGCCATGGTCCCGACGGTGATCCCGGTCGACGTGACGCCGACCGCGTCGCCGGCGGCCTTGGCGATGCCGAAGTCCGCGAGCTTGACCTGCGGCGCACCGTCGGAGTCGAAGGCGACGAGGATGTTGGCGGGCTTGACGTCGCGGTGGGTGATGTTCGCGCGCCGGTAGGCGTAATCGAGCGCGGCGCCGGCACCGTCGGCGATGTCGATGGCGAGGGACAGCGGCATCGGGCCACGCTCGGCGACCATGCGCGCGGTGTCCGGCCCGGCGACGTACTCCATGGTGATCCACAGGCGGCCGTCGACCTCGCCGCGGTCGTACAGGTGGATGATGTTGCGGTGGTTGAGCTGCGCGAGCACGTAGGCCTCGCGGTCGAACCGCGCCTTGTACTGCGGATTGCTGCTGACTGAGGTGTGCAGCAGCTTCAGCGCGTCCTGCCGGGGCAGGCGCGGGTGCTGGACGAGGTACACCTCGCCCATTCCGCCGCCGCCGAGCTTGCGGACCACCCGGTAGCCCGCGATCTGCTGCTCGTTCATCCGCTCCCTCCGCCGCGGCCGGGAAGTCGACCGCATCGAGTCAACGGTAGCGGCAGATGCCGGTGGTGCCACGTTTGCGCTGGTCCGCGCCGGATGAGCGCCTAGCGAACGGGGTCGATCACGAGGACCACGCCCGGGCCGCCGGCGCGTCGCCGACGGCCCAGCAGCAGCGTCGCGCGGAAGACCACGTACTGGAGGCCGTACTTGCGGCGCAGCGCGCGACGGGCCCGCCCGGCGGCGGGCCCGTCCACGATGCTCGCCCGGCCCGCGGACCACGGCCCGAGCGCGGTGCCGGCGAAGTCGGCGTCGGCCGTCTCGACCCGCGGCTCGGCGCGGACCCGCCGCGCCTTGCCCGACCGCGCGGGCGTGAGCACGTACCGGCGCCCGTCGAGCTCGACCGACCACACCGGCGTCACGACGCCGGTCCCGTCCGACCGGAACGTCCGCAGCGCCAGGAACCAGCCCGGCGCCGGGCGTTCGTCGAACCGGAGCAGTCCCATCGGGTCAGACGGTGACCTTGGCGTGCTTGCTGGAGCTCAGGCGCAGCCCGGACTCCTCGCCGAAGGAGAGCTCGCTGTTCAGGCGCTTGGCGTCCTCGAAGTAGCTCATGGACATGCGCCAGTCGTCGGCCTCGCCCTGGCGGGGGAGCTCACCCAGCGCGCGCTGGACGTAGCCGGCCTCGAAGTCGAGGGCGGGGCGCGTCGCCATGTCGGGATCGGCGACGGCGACCGCGGTGTCCAGGCCCTGCGCGTCCATCGTCGCGATCAGCTTGGTGACGTACTTCCACAGCATCCCGATCTTGAGCGTCCACGACGAGTTCGTGTAGCCGATGGCGAGCGCCGCGTTCGGGACGCCGGAGAGCATCGCGCCGCGGTGGATGACGGCGTTCGGCACGTCGACGTCGCGGCCGTCGACCGACAGGGTCACGCCGCCGAGCAGCTTGAGCTTGAGGCCGGTCGCGGTGACGATGATGTCGGCGTCGAGGTGCTCGCCGCTCGCCAGCTCGATGCCGGTCTCGTCGAACGTCGCGATCCTGTCGGTCGCGACGTCCGCCTTGCCCGAGCGGATGGCCTTGAACAGGTCGCCGTCGGGGACGGCGCACAGGCGCTGGTCCCACGGGTTGTACGGCGGGTTGAAGTGCACGTCCACCGGGTAGCCCTTGGGGAGGCGCTTGGCGTTCTCGTTGCGGATGATCTTGCGCGCGAGGTCCGGGAAGCGCTGCGCGAAGACGTACACGCCGCGCTGCTGCCAGATGAAGCGCTTACGGCTCAGGTCGTGGCCGATCTTGTGGCCGAAGACGCGGTGGAAGACGTTGGTCAGGGGGTCCTGCTTGGGCACCGGCATGATGTACGTCGGCGTGCGCTGCAGCATCGTGACGTGCCCGGCCGGCTTGTCGCTGGTCAGCAGCGACGGGACCAGGGTCACCGCGGTCGCGCCGGAGCCGATGACGACGACCTTCTTGCCGCTGTAGTCGAGGTCCTCGGGCCAGAACTGCGGGTGGACGATCTGCCCGGCGAACTTCTCGCGGCCCGCGAACTCGGGCGTGAAGCCCTGGTCGTAGTCGTAGTAGCCGCTGCCGAAGAGCACCCAGTTCGCGGTGAGCGCGATGCGCTCGCCCGCGTGGTCCACCTGCACGGTCCAGCGGCCGTCCTCGCTCGACCAGTCGGCCGAGACCACCTGGTGGTCGTAGCGCACCTTGTCGACGAGGTCGTTCTCGACCATCGTCTCCTGCAGGTAGTCGAGGATCTTGTGCGCGTCGGCGATGGAGTCCTTCGCCTCCCACGGCTTGAACTCGTAGCCGAAGGTGTGCAGGTCGGAGTCCGAGCGGATGCCGGGGTACTTGAACAGGTCCCACGTGCCGCCGAAGGTCGCGCGCCCCTCGAGGATCGCGAAGCTCTTCCCGGGCAGCGCGGTGGTGATGTAGTGGCCGGCGCCGATGCCGGAGATGCCGGCACCGATGACGATGATGTCGAGGTGCTCGGGGGTGGTGCTCGTCATGCGTGTCTCTCCTGGTCCGAGGGCTCAGTGATAGAACCGATGACCTACTCTCTCGCTCGGCGGGGGCGTGCGGCCAGCGCAGAATGCACCCGGTTGCTCCCCGCTCTGGTGCAGATCGTCACGCGGGGCCGTCGGGGCCCAGCCAGCGCAGCACGTCGAGCGCGACGGCCACGCCGGTGGGGTTGTCCGCGAGGGGGCGGGGCAGCAGCTCGTCCGCCCTGGTCAGGCGGCGGATCACGGTGTTGCGGTGGGTGTAGAGCCGCTCGGCGGTGCGCGACGTGTTGAACTGCTCGTCGACGTACGCCGCGACGGTCTCCCGCGTCTCCTGGTCGGCCGTCAGCAGCTCGCCGAGGGTGTCGCGGACGAACTCGTCGGCCTTGCCGGTGTCGCTGGTCACCAGCGAGATCAGCGCGATGTCGTCGTACCGCGCGACCCGCCGCCGGGTCTGCAGGCGCGTCATCAGGCGCTGCGCCGTGCCGGCGTCGAGGTGGCTGCGGCGGAAGCCCTCCAGGTCGTCACCGGGCCGTCCGATCGCGACGCGCACCTCGGGGTGGTCGGCCAGTTCGCGGGCCAGGTCCCCGGAATCCAGGACGACGGTGCCGGGGAGCCACAGCCACAGGGCCGAGGCGCTCGCGACCACGGTCAGGGGCCGCGGGGTGCCGGCGTGCCGCGCGAGCGCGTGGGCCGCCGCGTCGAGGTCGCCGACCGCGCCGGTGGTCCAGATGACCGCCGCGGTGTGCGGGCCGGTCAGGCGGTAGCCGAGCTGCTGCTCGGCGCGGGGTCGGGTGATGGGGGCGCCCTCGAGGATCAGCGAGACCGCGGCCAGACGGTCCGCGTTCGTCCCGGTGGTCAGCTGCTCGCGTTCGCCGGCCATGCGAATCGTGATGGCGTCGATGGTGTCGTCGACGTAGGTCGACATCGACGCCCACGTCACGGCCAGCAGCTCCCGCAGCTCCGCGGGGTCGTCGGTGAGCTCGAAGCAGACGTTCATCCACAACGTCCAGGCGGTGTTGAGGCCCTTGCGGTAGGTGTCGATCCCGTGCAGGTCGAGGCCCCGTCGGACCAGGTCGCGCGCGACGGCGAGGGCGTCCGCGGAGTCGATGTTGGGCGGCACCCGGCGGCCGGGGTGGGCCAGGTTGTGCGCCGCCCAGTGCAGCATGACGGCGGTGTCGGAGTTGCGGACCAGCTCCGCGAGGGTCGGGTCCGCGGCGATCGGGGAGAGGATGACTCCGGTCAGGGTCGCGTCCTGCAGCGAGGTCACCCACTCCTCGGGGGCGTTGCTCGCGAACTCCGCGGCGCGCCGGATCAGCTCCTTCACCCGGTCCGAGGGTTCGGGCCAGCTCTGCTCCGTCGGCGCACCCATGGGTGGAACCCTACTGACCCTGGTGCCGAACTAGGGTGTGCGCGTGACGGGAATGCGGTCGGCGGCCGGCTGGGCGGAGGCCCATCAGGTCCCGCTGTACCTCGCCGGACTGGTTCTCGGGGCCGTCCTCGGGCTCGCCGTCCCGACGGTGGCGGGCCCCGCCGAGGCCGTCATCAACCCGGTGCTCTCGCTGCTGCTGTACGCCACCTTCCTCGGCATCCCGTTCGCGCGGATGGGCGAGGCCCTGCGGGACGTGCGCTTCCTCGGCACCGTGTTGGCGGTGAACTTCGTCGCGGTGCCGGTCGTGGTGTTCGCTCTGTCGCGGATCGTCGCGCACGACCGGGTGCTGCTCGTGGGTGTGCTGTTCGTGCTGCTCACGCCGTGCGTCGACTACGTGATCGTGTTCAGCGGGCTCGCGGGCGGTGCGAAGGACCGGCTGCTCGCCGCCGCGCCGCTGCTCATGCTGGTGCAGATGGTGCTGCTGCCCGTGTACCTGTGGCTGTTCGTCGGCGCGGACGTGGTGCGGACCGTCGAGTACGGGCCGTTCGCGGAGGCCTTCGTGTGGGTGATCGTGGTGCCGCTGCTGCTCGCGGGGGCGACGCAGTGCGAGGCGGACCGGACCCGATGGGGCGCTGCGCTGGCAGCGGGAGTGGCCGGCGCGATGGTGCCGATCATGGTGCTCACGCTCGCGGTGGTCGTCGCCTCGCAGATCGCGGGCGTGCGCGACCAGCTCGCGTCGCTGCTGCTCACGGTCCCGGTGTACGTGCTGTTCGCGGTGGTGATGACGCCCGTCGGCGCGGCCGCGGGGCGACTCGCCGGCCTGGACGTGCCGAGCCGGCGGAGCGTGGTGTTCAGCGGCGTCACGCGGAACTCGCTGGTGATCCTCCCGCTCGTGCTCGCCCTGCCCGCCGCCTACGCGCTGGCGCCGCTGGTGGTGGTGACGCAGACCCTCGTCGAGCTGGTGGTGATGGTGCTCTTCGTCCGCCTGATCCCGCGATTTATCCGTTAGCCGAGATTCGCCGACCGCTATCCTGACGTGATGGGTGCGGATTCCGGTCAGATCGTTGCGCGGCGGGCGACGCCCCTCGGCGTGGTCGGCGCGGTTCTTGCCGTCCTCGTCGCGATCGAGGTGCTCGCGTGGCTGTGGGGACAGACCGTCGGCACGGACATGCTGTGGCAGGCGTTTTCCCTATTGGCCGGCGGCGTGCTCGTTGTGGCGTGGCTCATCTACCTCGTGACCTGGGCGGCCCGCCGCAAGCGGTTCGCCTGGCACCTGCTGATCATCCCGGCGATCGGCCTGCTCGGGATCGCCGCCGCGTTCACCGGTCTGCCGCACAAGGCACGGTGGGCCTACGACGAACCCCGGCTCACCGCAGCAGCGCAAACGGCGCTGGCCGATCCGCGGACGGAGTTCAATGATCCGAGCGACCGGAGGATCGGCAGTCAGGACGTGTACTCCACCAGTAGGTCCGGCGGGGCCGTCACCTTCGCCGTCCACGGAGGAGGATTCATGACAATCACGACCCTTGTGTTTCGCCCGGACGGGAGCCGTCCGGAGCGGTGCGCCGAAACCTGGTGCCGGCGTCTGTCCGACGACTGGTGGCTCGTCCTCATCGACTAGTCATCGCCGTGCGACGCGGATCGGCAGCGACGAGAGTCCGCGCACGTTGAGCGAGTGCACCCGCTCGACGTTCTCGAAGTCCACGTCGTAGCCGCGCACCGTCGATACCACCTCGCCCAGCGCGATGTCCGCCTCGAGTTTCGCCAGGTGCGAGCCGAGGCAGAAGTGGCTGCCGAAGCCGAAGCTCACTGAGGCGGAGGTGTCGCGCCCGATCCGGTAGGCGGCGGCATCGTCGAACACCCCCTCGTCGCGATTCGCGGACGCCACCAGCAGTAGCACCCGATCCCCCTGGGGGATCACGGTTCCCGCGAACTCCACGTCGACGGCAGCGCGCCGCAACAGCATCTGCGTCGACGTGTCGTAGCGCAGGGTCTCCGCCGCCCAGTCCGGCACGGCCGACGGTGCGCCGAAGGGCTTCGCGCCCTCGTCGGGATGTCGTGCACCCCAGTAGATCGCGTTGCCGAGGAGTTTCGTGGTGGTCTCGTTGCCGGCCACGATCATCAGGATGAGGATGCCGACGATCTCCGCATCGGTGAGTGATTCCCGTGCGCCGCTCTCGTTCTCGACTTGGGCGGCGATCAGTGCGGAGATCAGGTCGTCGGTCGGCCGCGCGCGACGTGAGGCGACCAGGTCGACGTAGTACTGGTACAGGCCGAAGAACGCCTCGGCCGCGGGCTGCGGCACGTCGAAAACCCCGTCCTCCCTGTGGATCAGGACGTCGCCGAGGCGGCGCAGCTCGTCGCGGTCGGCGATCGGGACGCCCATCATCTCGGAGATCACCTCCATCGGTACCAGCGCGGCGAAGTCGGCGACGAAGTCGAACTCGGTGCGGTCCAGGCACGCGGCCCAGTGCTCGCGCACGCGTTGCTCGATCCACGGCCGCAGCGCGGCGACGCGTTTCGGGGTGAAGGCCTTGGCGACGAGCCGGCGGATCCGCATGTGCCGTGGGTCGTCCATCGCGAGGAAGCTCATCGCGTACTCGGCGTCGGGCGTGTACGCCGCGGGCTCCAGCGTGACGCCCCACGCGCTGGAGAGTCGCTCGGTGTCCCGGAAGGCGGCGCGCACGTCGGCGTACCGCGACAGTGCCCAGAAGTCGCGCTCGGCGTTGAAGTACACGGGCTGCTCCGCGCGCAGCCGCTCGAAGACCGGGTACGGGTCGTCGTGGAAGGCGTAGGAGTACGGATCGAGAGTTGGACTAGACATGTGTCCAGACATTAGTCCAGGAGTGTCCGGAAGGGAACAGGTTCTTCGGTCAGTGCGACATCATCAGGTCGACGGCGCGCGTCAGCGCGGCCTTCGAGGACGCGAGGTCGAGGTACCCCATGCCGGCCTGGACGAGCGCGCCGGAGTACGCGAGCTCGACCGACTCCACCAGGCCCGACGGTGCGCGGCGCCCCAGGGCGTCCGTCAATCGGGCGCGGAGGAGCAGGCCGACCCGCAGCCGCGCGGCCTGCGCGTCCGCCTCGTGGCCGAGGAGGGCCGTGTTCACCGCGGTCGCGAACTGCGGATCGGTCAGCACCAGCTCGACGAGGCCGGTGAGCACCTGCAGCACCCGGTCTCGAGGCGTGGCGCCCGGGTCGGGCTCGACGAGCTCCGCCTCGACCCGTCGCGCGAAGACCTCCGCGATCAGGTGGTTCTTCGACGAGAAGTACGTGTACGCCGTCGCCGGCGAGACGCCCGCGGCCCGCGCCGCCAGGCGCACGGTGAACCCGTCGACGCCGTGCTCGGCCAGCACGGCCGGCACCGCGGCGCACAGCTTGGACACCGTCTCGGCTTGGGCGGGGGACAGTCGCCTGCGGGGGAGTTCCGTCGGCTTGGACATGGGTCCAGACGTTAGTCCATCCTGACCCGGGACCCGGAGACGACTCAGGCCGGGTGGAGGACCCGGCCTGATCTGGAGAAATGGAGCCGCCTGGGGGAATCGAACCCCCGACCTTTTCATTACGAGTGAAGCGCTCTACCGACTGAGCTAAGGCGGCGTGGCCCCACACGGTGCAGGACCGAGGACCAAGTGTACTGACCGGCCCGGCGACCACCAAATGCACCGCTCAACTGGGGCCTTAGCGCCGGGGCGGGCCGCGTTCCCGCCCGCCCCGGCACCGTCGACCTACTTCCCCGAGATCCACGCCGGGATCACAGGACCGGGCACGTCGAAGGCCTTCGCGAGGTCCGCGAGGATGTGGTACGCGCCCTGCACGCTCACGGCGCTCATCCACTCGGCGTCCTTGACCTCCACGGTATTCGGCTCGAGCGGCGCCCACAGCGGGTTCTGCCGGTACGTGTTGAGCGAGTCGGTGCCCTTGTCGCCGTTGGTGGTCACGAAGATCTTCGTGCCGTCGGCGGCGGGGATGCGCTCGGCGCTGATCTCGGTCATGAACTCGTCGATGTTCTGCGACTCCGGCCGCGCGAGCCCGGCGTCCTGCAGCACGATGCCGGAGAAGGACTTCTTCGCGTAGAGGCGCGTGGGGCCGTCGAGGAAGCGGACCACGGAGATGGTGGTGTCGGGCCCGGACTTGGCCTTCACCGCGTCACCGACCTTCTTCGCCTGCGCCTCGTACTCGGCCAGGCGCTGCTCCGCGAGGGTCTCCTTGCCGAGGGCCTTCGCCAGCAGGCGGATGTTGTCCTTCCAGGTCGGGCCGGTGGTCTCGCTGAAGACGGTCGGCGCGATGCCGCTCAGCTGCGCGTACTCCTTGGCGTGCCGCACCTTGGCGCTCACGATGAGGTCGGGCTTGGTCGCGATGATCTTCTCCAGCGACGGCGCCGCCAGCTTGCCCACGCTCTGCGCCTCGGCGCCGTAGTTCGTCGCGGACGCCCCGAGGTAGTCGGGGAGCTTGCTCCCCAGGGTGTTGTACTCGGTGAACGCGACCACCTTGGTGTCGAGCATCAGGGTCGCATCGGTGAACGAGGCGTCCAGCGCGGCGACGCGCTGCGGCTGGCTCGGGATGGTCGTGCTGCCCATCGCGTGCTCGACGGTCCGCGGGAACGCGCCGCCGGCGGTGCTGCTGCTGGTCGTCGTGTCCGACGGTGCGCCGCTGCCGCACGCCGTGAGCGCGCCGATCGTGAGCGCGGCGAGCGTCACGCGCGCCAGGGAGAGCTTCATGGGTTCCGGGTTTCCTTCCTCCCCGCGGGCACCGCGGGGATCGCAAGGGAAGGTTACGCTGGCCTTACCGTCGGAGCCAACAGTGATTAGCGCTGGTCAGGGTTTGCAGGAGGCCGTCCAGGGCCCCGCATCGGCCGCGCCTTCTGCGGCATCCGGCCCGCGTCGTCGAGCGCCCGGCGCAGCAGGAACTCGATCTGCGCGTTGACGCTGCGCAGATCGTCCGCGGCCCATTTGGCGAGCGCCTGGTAGACGGCGGGATCGATCCGGAGCGGGACCGCCTTGCGGCCCCGCTCCGGTCGGTCGCCCGCGGCGGGGCGCTCGGGGGAGTCGGTCGAGCCCACTAGCTGTACAGGCTCCCCGTGTTCACGACGGGCGTGGTGCGGCTGTCGGAGCACAGCACCACCAGCAGGTTCGACACCATCGCCGCGCGCCGGTCGTCATCGAGCTCGACGGTGCCGTTGTCCTCGAGCCGGGTGAGGGCGTTCTCGACGATGCCGACCGCGCCCTCGACGATCTTCTCCCGCGCCGCGAGCAACGCGGAGGCCTGCTGCCGCTGCAGCATCGCCTGGGCGATCTCGGGGGCGTACGCCAGCGACGAGATGCGGGCCTCGAGGATCTCCAGGCCGGCCAGCTCGACCCGGGCGGCCACCTGCTCGGCCAGCTCCGCGGCCACCTGATCGGTGGACCCGCGCAGCGAGGTCGCGCCGGCGACGGCGTCGTCGGCGTCGTACGGGTGGCTCGTGGTCACGTGCCGCAGTGCCGATTCCGCCTGAGAGATGATGAATTCCTCGTAGTCCTCCACGGCGAAGGTGGCCCGCGCGGTGTCCGCGACCTGCCACACGATGATCGACGCGATGTTGACCGGGTTGCCGGTCGAGTCGTTGACCTTGAGCTCGGCGGTCTCGAAGTTGTGCACGCGCACCGAGACCCGCTGCCGGGTGGTCAGGGGCAGCACGAG
The DNA here is from genome assembly GCF_900104775.1 of Tsukamurella tyrosinosolvens. Taxonomy (NCBI): domain Bacteria; kingdom Bacillati; phylum Actinomycetota; class Actinomycetes; order Mycobacteriales; family Tsukamurellaceae; genus Tsukamurella; species Tsukamurella tyrosinosolvens. The sequence continues at coordinate 4,675,728 of NZ_FNSA01000003.1, read as the reverse complement.
GCCGAGGCCCTGGGTGCGGACGGTGCCGACGTACCGGCCGAAGAGCTGCACCACGAGGGTGTGCCCGGGCGCGACGATCACGACCATGCTGACGAGCAATAGTGCCGCGATACCGAGTAGCACGCTCAGCACGATCAGGGCCGGCGTCTTCGCCGCGATCGAGAGCACCACGAGGCCGACGGCCCCGGCGACGAGCACGAGGAAGCCGAAGAACGCGCCCACCGCGGCGCCGGCCCCGGCGTGCCACGCCGCTCGCTCCGTGATCGCCACCTGGGTGTCCTCGGGTTGAACGATGCCTGTCATCACCCCTCCTTATTCTGATATCACTTAACTAAGTGATATCAGTTTTCCGTTCGCGACGTCAAGGACGCGTCAGGGTCCCGTCAACACCTCTTCCGGGCGGCGCGGGCCGGTCATAGCGTTCCGGTCCATGACCTTCCTGCTGATCGTGACGGGTGTGCTGCTGCTTCTGCGCCTGGTCAACGAGCTGTACTACCGTCACGCCGATCGCCTTCCGATCGAATCGCTCTGAACCGAACGCTTGACCTCAACCGGGGTTGATAAGCGAGCCTGGAGGCATGGCTGACGACCTCTCGCGGGAGCCCATCCGCGACCTTCCGGACATCCTCGGCGACGGCGCACCCGGTGACGCCGCGGCGATCGTGGACTTCGTCGTCGAGGTGCTCGAGGCGCAGCGCGCCGGCAGCGTTCCGCGCGTGCGCTCGCTGTTCCGCGACGACGCGGTGTGGACCACGGCGCACGGCCGCCGGCTGCACGGTCGCTCCGCGATCGACGCCTTCCTCGCGCGCACCGTGAGCGGCTCGATGGCGCGCGGCGCCGCCGACTACGTCGTGGAGCGGGTCCTGTTCATCCGCCCGGATGTGGCCGCAGTGAGCGTCCGGGTGCGGCCCCTCGGGCCCGACGGTGCGCCGCACCCCGCGGTCCCCGACGCGGCGCCGTTGTACGTCCTGTCCAAGGACGACGGTGCCTGGCGCATCGCCGCCGCGCAGTCCACCGCCGTCTTCGACGATCCCGCGGTGCAGCACCGGCGGGCCGGGTAGCCTTCGGTCGTCCTCCGGCGGTGACGCGCCGCTCGCGCAATCGCGCGATCGGGTCCCGCGAAAAATGGAACGTGTTACAGTTCTGCCCACGAGACCGTGAGCGTCGAGTTGTCCTGCCTGGGCTTTTCCGACGGCGCTGCGGGAGAGGGGTAGCACCATGGCGACATCACAGCCCGAGACCGACGACGTGACGGCCGAGGCGGTCGACGAGCCCGACACGGGCGCGAGCGGGTCCGAGGCGGCAGGATCCGAGGCGTCCGAGACCACGGCGAAGATCACCACCGCGAAGGCGTCCAGGCCCGCGCCGAAGGCCGCGAAGCCCCGGCCGGCGGAGGAGGCCGACGAGGCCGCGCCCGGCGGCATCGTCGTCACGCCGCTCATGCTGGCCCTCTCGGCCGTCGTCGTGCTCCTCGCGGTGGCCGCCACCGCCTTCGGCTTCCTCTGGCAGTCGGCCGCGTCCGACCGCGACGACGCCCGCGATCAACTGGCCGCCGTCACGGAGACGCAGGAGACGAACGCCCGCGCCGAGGACATCGCGAAGAAGTACGCGATCGGCGCCGCCACCATCGACTATCAGAACCTGGCCGGGTGGCGCACGGCGCTCACCGCGGGCACGACGGACGAGCTCGCGAACCAGCTGCGCGAGGCGTCCACGCAGTTCGAGCAGGTCGTCGTGCCGCTGCAGTGGCAGTCCACCGCGACGCCGCTCGGCACCATCGTCGCGTCCAACAAGGACGGCCTGATCACGCTCAACGTCTTCGTGAACATGGTCACCAAGAGCACGCAGCGCCCCGAGGGCATCCCGTCAACGGCCACCTACACGCTGACGATCGACACCAAGCAGGACTGGAAGATCAGCGACGTGCGCGGCATGGACGCCGCTCTGTCCGGCAAGTAGCGGCTCCACGGGAAACGGCGCGGACCTGCGGGTCCGCGCCGTTTCGTCGTATCAGGGGCCGCTGGTCAGGGCTGGCCGGGCAGGAGCTGCACCATGAGGCCCTCGCCGTCGGCGAGGAGAGTGCCGTCCTCCTCGGTGAGGCGCGCGGTGATGAACGTCTTCCGTCCGTCCACGCGGTCGACCTTGCCCTCGATGACGAGCGGCACGTCCAGCGGTGTCACCTTGCGGTAGTTGACGTGCAGGTACGCGGTGCGGCTGATGGGCCGCTTCGCCGCGTAGACCACGTTGCCGAAGTTGTCGTCGAAGATCAGGGGCAGCACGCCGCCGTGCGCGACCCCGCCGCCGCCCAGGTGGTAGCGCCGCAGCACGCCGCGGGCGACGACGGACTCCTCGTCGAACTTCTCCACGCGGAAGGGCGGCATCAGCAGGCTGCCGCGACCGGGCAGCGACATGCTGCGGTTCGCGGGCCCCTTGCCCTCGCGCGCGGCGTGGGGCGCCAGCAGTTCGACGAGCTCGGCGGCCCGGTCGCGGGCCGCGGCGTACACCTCGTCGGGGGCGTCGACGCTGACCGCGAGGTCCTGCAGCCGCCGCATGTTCTCGACGAACTCGCCGAACGCGGGCGGCGGTGTGGCCTCCCTGAAGCGCGGGATCTCGCTCCGCAGGTCCACCTTGTCCGCATCCGACTCGCTCATCCGTCAGACCTTACTCAGTACCAAACCGCTGGTCGGAACCCCGGTCCCGGCGGTGACCACGGCGCGCGCGGCGCCCGCGATCTGGTTGGCCGCCGTGCCGCGCAGCTGGCGCACCGCCTCGGCGATGCCGTTCATCCCGTGGATGTACGCCTCGCCCAGTTGCCCGCCGTGCGGGTTGAGGGGGAGGGCCCCGTCGAGCTCGCAGGTCCCGGCCGCCAGGTACGACGGTGCCTCGCCCCGCCCGCAGAAGCCCAGCTCCTCGAGCTGCATGAGCACGTACGGGGTGAAGTGGTCGTAGAGCACGGCCAGGTCCATGTCCGACGGTGCCATCCCCGCCTGCGCCCACAGCTGCCCGCCGACGACGCCCATCTCGGGCAGCCCGGTGAGGCCGTCGCGGTAGTAGCTGGTCATCACGTACTGGTCGGGGCCGCTGCCCTGCGCCGCGGCGGCGATCACCGCGGGGGTCTGCTTCAGGTCGCGGGCGCGCTCGGCGCTCGTGATCACCAGCGCCACACCGCCGTCCGATTCCTGGCAGCAGTCCAGTAGGTGCAGCGGTTCGGCGACGAACCGCGACGCCTGATGCTCCTCCAGTGTGATCGGCTTGCCGTAGAACCAGGCCTGCGGGTTGGTCGCGGCCCGCGCCCGGTCGAGCACGGCGACGCGGCCGAAGTCCTCGCTCGTGGCGCCGAAGTCGTGCATGTAGCGGCGCGCGGCCATGGCGACGGTGGCCGCCGGCGTGGCGATCCCGGCGGGGTAGTGGAAGGCGTTGTCGATGCCGTTCGTGTTCACCTGCTGCGCGGCGGCGTTGGAGACCTGGCCGAACCGGTGCCCGGACCGCTCGTTGAAGGCGCGGTAGGCCACCACCACGTCGGCGACGCCGGTCGCGACCGCCATCGCCGCCTGCTGCACCGTCGCGGCGGCTGCGCCGCCGCCGAAGTTGATGCGGCTGAAGAACTTCAGCTCGGGGATCTGCAACTCGCGGGCCACAGCGATCTCGGAGTTGGTGTCCATCGTGAAGGTCACCAACCCGTCGACGTCCTGCGGCGTGAGCCCGGCGTCGTCGAGCGCCGCGCGGACGCACTCGACGGCCAGGCGCAGCTCGCTGCGACCGGAGTCCTTCGAGAACTCGGTGGCGCCGATCCCGGCGATCGCGGCCCTGCCGCTCAGCCCGCTCATGCCGGCAACACCACGGTCGCGGTGCCCGAGATGTGGTCGCCCAGGCTGTCCTTCGCGGTCACGGCGATGGTGACGGCGGCACCGTCGACCGCGGTGACGGAGCCCGCGAAGTGCAGAGTGTCGCCCGCGTAGCAGGGCGCGCCGAGCCGGATGGAGATGTTCCGCACGAAGGCCTCCGGGCCCGCCCAGTCGGTCACGTACTTCTGGACCAGGCCGTTGTCGGTGAGGATGTTGACGAAGATGTCCTTGCTTCCGCGCGCGTGCGCCGCGTCGCGGTCGTGGTGCACGTCCTGGAAGTCGCGGGTCGCGATGGCGGTGGTCGCCACGAAGGTGGTGCTCGCGTGGATCGTCATGGGCGGCAACGCGGTGCCGACGGCGACCGCGCCAGCGCGCAGGGTGGTGGGGTACGTCATCGTGCCTCCCAAGCGGGCAGGGTGAGGTCGTCGTCAACGCGGAGGAACACACTCTGCACGGGCATGCCGATCTCGACACCCGCGGGGTCCACGTCGATGAGTTCGCCGAGTACGCGCACGCCCTCATCGAGTTCCACGAGTGCCACCACGAAGGGCAGGCGCTTGCCGGGGACCTTGGGGTGGTGATGCACCACGAAGCTGAAGACGGTGCCGGTGCCGGGGGAGACCGCGTAGTCGGGGACGAGCCCCAGGTCGCCCCCGGGGTCCATCGGCCCCGGCGGGTGCCGGAGCGTCTCCCCCCAGCGCTGGATCCGCAGCTCCCCGAGCTTGGCGCCCTCCCAGTAGAAGGCGGTGTCGCGCGACATCACCGGCCGCAGGACGCCTCCCGCGTAGGCGGGGGCGTCGACGATGCGGCCGCTCGGCCCGGCGTCGGGCACGGTGGCCTCAGGCGCATCGGCCGACGGCGGGCGGAACTTGAGGATGCGGAAGACCATCTCGGCCACCACCTCGTCGCCCACGCGCCACAGCGTGCGCGTCGTGAAGAACCAGCCCTCGCCGAGCCCGGTCTTCTTGGGGCCCACGACGTCCTCGAGTCGTGACGATGCGGTGATCTCCTCGCCGGGCCGCACGTGCCGGTGGTAGGTCTGATCCGAGTTGGTCGCGACGACCGAGGTGAAGCCGAGATCGTCCAGCGCTTCGGTCATGAGGCCCAGCGGGTCGTCGCCGGCGCGCTCCCCGTGCAGGCCGCGCATCGACCACACCTGCGCCATCGCGGGCGGCGCGACGGGCCCGCCGAACACCGACTGCTCCGCGAACGCCGGGTCCGCGTACAGCGGGTTGGTGTCGCCGATGGCCTCGGTCCAGTTGTTGATCATCGGCTGGTTCACCGGGTCCCGGCCGGCGCGCGGCGCGGAATCGCCGAGCGCGCGGATCCGTTCCGCCGCGGCGAGCACGGCCGCGGTCGTGTCCGGGGCGGTCATCGCGGCACCCGCGGCAGCTGCAGGCCCATGAGGGCGATGAGCTCGCGCTGGATCTCGTTGACGCCGCCGCCGAAGGTCAGCACCAGGTGCCGCTTGGCCTGCACGTCGAGCCAGTGCAGCAGCTCCGCCGTGGCCGGCTCGGCCGGATCGCCGTGCGTCCCGACGGTCTCCTCGAGGAGGGCGGTGAGGCCCTGGATCCGGTCGGACCCGAAGACCTTGGTGGCCGAGGCGTCCGCGACGTCGACGGGCCCGCCCGCCTCCGCGGCCGCGACCTGCCAGTTGAGCAGCTCGTTGATGAGCTCGGCCGCCCGCACCCGGGCGAGCGCCTCGGCGACATCGGGCTCGCCGAGCAGCTCCTGCTCGTGCGCCCAGGCGTCGACGCGGTCGTACAGCGCGCCGATCCGGCCCGACGGTCCGAGCATGACCCGCTCGTGGTTGAGCTGGGTGGTGATGAGCTTCCAGCCCTCGTTCTCCACCCCGACGAGCATGTCGACCGGTACCCGGACGTCGTTGTAGTAGGTGGCGTTCACGTGGTGCGCGCCGTCGGCCGTGATGATCGGCGTCCAGCTGTAGCCGGGGTCCTTGGTGTCGAGGATGAGGATCGAGATGCCCTTGTGCTTGGGCGCATCGGGATCGGTGCGGACGGCCATCCACACGTAGTCGGCGTCGTGGCCGCCGGTGGTGAAGATCTTCTGGCCGTTCACCACGTAGTGGTCGCCGTCGCGGACCGCGGTGGTGCGCAGCGAGGCGAGGTCGGTGCCCGCCTCGGGTTCGGTGTAACCGATCGCGAAGTGCACCTCGCCCGAGAGGATCTTCGGCAGGAACTTCGCCTTCTGCTCCTCGGTGCCGAAGGCCTGCAGCGTCGGCCCGACGGTCTGCAGCGTGACCGAGGGCAGCTGCACATCGGCGCGGGCCGCCTCGTTGACGAACAGGTACTGCTCGATCGGGCCGAAGCCCTTGCCGCCGAACTCGGTGGGCCAGCCGACGCCGAGCCGGTCGTCGCGGCCCATGCGCAGCACCACGTCCCGGAACACGTCGCCGTGCCGTTGCACCAGCATCGCGGTGCGCTCCTCCGGCGTCATCAGGGTCGAGAAGTAGTCGCGCAGTTCGGCCTGCAGAGCGCGCTGCGCGGTGGTCAGCGCGAGGAACCGGCCCGACTCGTCCGCGCTCGTCGCGTCGTCGCGGTGCGCGGTCGCCAGAGCCCGCACCGTCTGCGGGACGCCGCCCACGAACCGGGTGAGGTCCTTGATCGCCGAGTAGAACCGGTGCAGCGGGTACGTGGCGTCCACGCCGATGCCGCCGTGCAGGTGGTGGCAGGTCCGCACGGCCGACGGTGCCTCCGCGGCCAGCCAGTGCGCCGCGAGCGCGGTGGCCTCCTCGGCCGGCGAGCCGGTGCCGATCCGCCAGGCGGCCGAGGCCGCCGCCAGATGCAGTGTGCGGGAGGCGATGTAGACGTCGGCGACCTGCTGCGCCACGGCCTGGAAGGCCCCCAGGGGGCGCCCGAACTGCTCGCGCTTGCGCAGGTGGTCGACGGTCAGGGCGAGGGCGCCGGCGAGCGCACCGTCGGCGACGGCGGCCGCGCCGGCCAGCCCGCACTCCCGCACGAACTGCGCGACGGTCCCGTCGGTCGACCCGCCCAGCACGGCCTCCGCCGGTACCTCGACGCCCGCGAGGTCGACGGTGCCCTCCGGCGCGCCCGTCGACGTGGGGCTGGGCGCGACGCTGACGCCGGGCGCGGACGCGGGCACCACGAAGACGGCGGCGCCGTCGTCCGTGGCGGCGCTGACCAGCAGGTGCGCGGCGTGCTGCGCGTAGCCCACGGCGACCTTCCGACCGGTCAGCGCCCAGCCGCTGGCCGTCCGCACCGCACGGGTCGACGGGGCCGCGGGCACGGCGGCCCCGGCCTCGCCCAGCGCACCCACGATGAGCTCGTCCCCGGTCAGGGCCGCGGGCAGGAGTCGCTCGCGCTGCTCGGCGGTGCCGTGCGCGGCGACGGGCAGGACGCCCAGCGCGAGGGCGGGCAGCACCGGCGCGGCGATCGCGAGCCGGCCGGCCTCGGTGAGCACCGCGGCCACCTCCTCGGCACCGAGCCCGGCGCCGCCGAGGCTCTCGGGCGCCGGGAGGCCGAGGAGGTCGGCCCGAGCGAGGTCCGCCCAGGTCGTGCGCCAGGCGTCCCCGGTGTCGGCGCCTCCGCTCTCGCGCGCGGCGGCGTGCCCGAGCACGTCGGCCGCGAGGCCGGCGACGGCCACCTGGTTCTCGTCCGGACGGAAGTCCACGCGCACTCCTGATCTCGATACCGCGTACAAACGGTGAAACGTGTTCTATTTTTAGCAAGTGGAGTGAACGCTCGCAAGCAGTTCGACGAAAGGGTGACCATGCGATTCACGTACGCCGAGGCGATGACGGATCCGTCGTACTACGTCCCGCTCGCGCAGGCGGCGGAGGAGGCCGGCTACCACAGTATGTGCGTCGCCGACAGCATCGCGTATCCCGAGGTCTCCGATTCGACGTACCCGTACACGCCCGATGGGAGCCGGGAGTTCCTCGACGGCAAGGAGTTCGTCGAGACCTTCGTGCTGGCGTCGGCCCTCGCCGCGTCCACGAAGACCCTCCGTTTCACGCCCTTCGTCCTGAAGCTGCCGATCCGCCCGCCGGTGCTGGTCGCGAAACAGGCGGCGTCGCTGGCCTCCCTGAGCGGGAACCGCTTCTCGCTCGGGGTGGGCATCAGCCCGTGGCCCGAGGACTTCGAGATCATGGGCGTGCCCTTCGCGCGCCGCGGCAAGCGGATGGACGAGTGCATCGAGATCATCAAGGGCCTGTCGACGGGTGAGTACTTCGAGTACCACGGCGAGTTCTTCGACATCCCGTCGATCAAGATCTCCCCCGTGCCCACGGAGCCGCTACCGATCCTGGTCGGCGGCCATGCGGACGCGGCGCTGCGCCGCGCGGTGCGGCTGTGCGACGGCTGGATGCACGCCGGCGGCGACGGCGAGGAGCTCGACCGGATGCTCGCGCGGATCGACGAACTGCGCGCCGAGCACGACAAGAAGGAGTTCGAGATCCACGTGATCTCGCTGGACGCCTACACCGTGGATGGCATCAAGCGACTCGAGGACAAGGGCGTCACCGACGTGATCGTCGGCTTCCGGCTGCCGTACCAGGTGGGGCCCGACACCGAGCCGCTCCAGCCGAAGATCGACCACCTGCGCCGCTACGCCGATTCCGTCATCAGCAAGTTCTAGGAGGGCTCATGAAGGACGATCACCCCGCAGTCCTGGCCGGCCGCGCCTCGCAGGCCGCGGCGAGCGGCCGCCGCAAGGAGGAGTGGCTCGACCTGTTCGCCGCCGACGGCGTGGTCGAGGACCCCGTCGGCCCCTCCGGCTTCGACCCCGAGGGCAAGGGGCACCACGGTCGCGAGGAGATCGCGGCCTTCTACGACAAGACCATCGGCGTCGCGGAGTCGCTGGAGTTCCTCTTCGGCGACGGCTTCGCCTGCGGCAACGAGGTGGCGTTCACCGGCCTCATCCGCACCGTCATCGGCGGACACGTCATCGACGCCGAGGGCGTCTTCACTTACAAGGTCGATGACGCGGGGAAGATCGTGGCGCTCCGCGCCTTCTGGGAGGTCGACCGCGCCATGGCCACCGCCCGCCCTGTCTGAACGCCCGGCCCTCGGTCTGTGAATCCACGGCTCAGCTCGACAGGAGGCCGGATCTGGCCGTCTGTTCACCTCAGCCGTGGATTCACGGAGCCGGTCATGACACAGCACGAACCGATCGGGGGACTGCGATCCGGCATCGCCGTGGGGCGCTACAGCCGGCTCAGCGCGCGGTGAACACCGCGTCCGCGAGCACCGGAGCGGCGCGCTCGACAGACTCCGCGGTCACCAGGTGACGATCGCCGTCGCGCCAGATCCGCACGCGCAGTGTCTCGCCGGGCAGCATGATCCCCGCGAACTTGGCCGACCACGAGCCCACCGCGGAGGCGTCGCCGTCCAGCACGGCATCGGTCACGGCCTTGGCGACGATCCCGTAGGTGCACAGCCCGTGCAGGATCGGCGCGTCGAAGCCTGCGGCCCGGGCGAACGCGGGATCCGAGTGCAGCGGGTTGCGGTCGCCGCACAGCCGATACAGCAAGGCCTGCTGGGGCAGCGTCGGCACGTCGATGGTCACGTCGGCGTCCCGCGCGGGCAGCTCGATCTTCTCCGACGGTCCGCGCTCGCCGCCGAAACCGCCTTCGCCGCGGGCGAAGATGGACGACCGCGCGGTCCACAGCGGCTCTCCGGCCCCGTCGACCACCTCGGTCTCCTGCCAGATGACGGCGGCCTTGCCCTTGTCGTGCACGTCGCTGATCCTGGTGCGGGCCACAGCGGTTCCGGAGGTGGGCAGCGGCCGGTGCGCGGTGACGGACTGGCTGCCGTGCACGACCTTGGCGAGGTCGATCTCGACGCCGGGGAACGAGACCTTCGGCGGCTCGGTGGCGTGGAAGTTCTGCGCCACGGTGGCGAAGGTCGGCAGCACGACGGTGTCCTGCTCCGTGGCGTAGCGCAGCTCGCGGGCCGACAGCGGGTCGGCGCCGGCGCCCAGCGCCAGTTGGTAGAGCAGCACGTCCGAGGAACTCCAGGAGAACTCGGCGGTGCCGAGCTCGGCACCGATCGCGACCGACGGGTCGATGGGCATGGGACTCCCTCAGCAGTGGGCCGTCGTGGGACGGACTATTCGTAGGTGATGTGCACGGCCTGCGTTCGGCGCATCGACTGGCAGGCCAGGATGAGGCCGTCGTCGAGGTCCTCCTGGTCGAGCACCTCGTTGTGGGCGAGCTCGACCTTCCCCTCGACGAGGCGGCAGGCGCAGGCGCTGCACGCGCCCTCGCGGCACGAGTAGGGCGCGTCGAGGCCTGCTTCGAGCATCACGTCCAGCAGCTTATTCTCGGCGGGCCAGGCGAGCTCGGTCGTCGTCCCGTCCAGCTCGACGGTGACGGTGCCCCCGTCGTCCGCGGGAGCGGGGGTATCGGCGGTGGGCTCGGGGAGGTCCTCCGCCTCGGCGATCGCGGCCTTCTCCTCCGCCTCCTCCTGCGCGGCCTCCACCTCGAAGGGGTTGCGCGGCAGGGAGCGGAACTTCTCGATGTGCACCTCGCGCCGACCCTTGCCGAGCGAGGTCATGGCTTCGGAGACCGCGTCCATGAACGGACCGGGGCCGCAGACGAAGACCTCGCGGGAGGCGTAGGGCGCGGCGAGCGCGGCGAGGTTCGCTGCGCTGGGCAGGCCCTGCACCGATTCGAGCCAGTGCACCACGACGAGGCGCTCCGGGTACGTCCGGGTCAGCTCGGCGAGCGCGGAGGCGAAGATGACCGACTGCGCATCGCGGTTGGCGTAGATCAGCGCGACGGACCCGGTGCCAGTCTCCAGCACCGAGCGCAGGATCGAGAGGATCGGCGTGACGCCGCTGCCGCCCGCGAAGAGCAGCATGTCGACGTCCACCGACTTCGGCGTGAAGATGCCCGCGGGCACCAGCACGTCGACCTCCATGCCGGGGGTGGCGTTGTCGCACAGCCAGTTCGAGGCGTAGCCATCGGCGGTGCGCTTGACCGCGACGCGCAGCGGGCCGCCGTCGTGGGGCGCGCTGCACAGCGAGTAGCACCGGGCCACCGACCCGGTCTGATCGCTCGGCACGCGCAGCGTCAGGAACTGGCCCGGCTTGTAGGTGAACTTCGCCGCCAGGTCATCGGGCACCTCGAATTCGATGGAGTGCGCGTCGTGCGTCTCCGCGACCACCTTGGCGACGAGTAGTCGGTGGATGCTCACTTCTTCTGCTTCTCCTGGTCGGTGTCCGGCGGGGCGACGTCCGTCTGGACGGGTACCTCGCCGAGTTTGGCGGCGCGCGTGATCGATTCCATCAGCCGCGGGCAGGTGGCGCGCAGGGCGGACCCGGCGCCGTCGGTGGCGAAGACCTCGCACTCGCGCGCGGAGCCGCACCACTGGATCGAGGTGTGCTCCCGGCTGTTCTTGCGGACCTGCACCGCGACGCCGCAGGTGCCGCAGTTCAGCGGGGTGAAACCGTCGGTGAGGAAGCCCTCCCGATCGGACACCGTCGACGGCAGCGTGACCGGTTCGCCGAACATCGTCACCGTGGGGGACATGGGGTCAGGCCTTCGCCGTCTCGTCGGAGGACGCCTGAGCGGAGGCCTTCTCGGACTCCTGGCGCGCGATGTTCTGTGCGACCTCGGCCTCCCACGCCTCGACGGCGTGGGTGGTGTCGATCTCGAACTCGAAGCGCTGGGTCATGTCCTCGGAGACCTCGGCCGCGTCGACGTAGAACTGCTCGTACCAGCGGCGCAGCTGGTAGACGGGGCCGTCCTCCTCGCAGAGGAGGGGATTGTCGATGCGGGTCTTGTTCTTCCAGATCTCCACGTCCTGCAGGAAACCCAGGCCCACGTTCTTGGCGAACTTGCCGGCGAGGTAGTCGGACTTCTCGTCGTCGAACCCGGGCAACTTCTTGACCTTGACGCCGTACATGAGCTTGAACGAGTGCTGATCGATCGGGTAGTGGCAGTTGATCAGGATGTTCTCGATCTGGAAGCCCTTGTAGTCGTTGTGCAGGTAGTTGATCATGTACGACGGCCCGAAGTAGTGCGCCTCGGACTTGAGCAGCACGTCGTCGCCGCCGGAGAGCCCGATGTCGGTGACGTCGTTGCGGCCCTTGGTATCCAGGTACTGCGAGGCGATGTGCCCGTCGAAGACGTTCTTGAAATACGTGGGCAGGCCGTAGTGGATGTAGAAGAAGTGCGGCATGTCGACCACGTTGTCGACGATCTCGCGGCAGTTGCTGCCCTCGATGATGATCTCGTTCCACACCCAGTTGGACCACTCGGGTCCGTCGACGTCCCCGTCGATCTTCGGGATGTCCAGTTCCGCAGGCGGCTTGGAGTTCTCGACGTCGTGCCAGATGAAGAGCTGATCGTTCTCGATCATGGTGGGCCAGGTGCGGGTCCGGGCCCGCAGCGGCACGCGCTTGGCGTACGGGATGGCCTTGCACTTGCCGTCGCCGCCCCAGCGCCAGTCGTGGAACGGGCAGGCGATCTCGTTGCCCTTGACGGTGCCCTGCGTCAGGTCACCGCCCATGTGCCGGCAGTAGCCGTCGAGGACGTTGACCTTCCCGTCCTCGCCCGCGAACACCACGAGCTTGGTGCCGAAGGCCTCGACGGAGTGGGGCTTCCCGTCGGCGAAGTCCTTCAGCAGGCCGATGCAGTGCCAGCCGCGGGCGTACCGGGTCGGCGCGGTGCCGCTGTCGATGAGGCGGGCTGTCGCCTCGGTGGTGGTGCTGCTCATGCGATCTCCTCTTCCGCGCGGGCGGGGGCTGCCGCCGCGGGGGCTGATTCCTTACCGGCCATGTCCTCGACCGCGAGGTAGGCGAACACCATGGCGGGCCCGATGGTGGCGCCGGGGCCCGCGTAGGTGTGGCCCATGACGGGCGAGCTGGTGTTCCCGGCGGCGTACAGGCCGTCGATGACGGTGTCGTCGGCGCGCCGGACCCGGCCCGCGACATCGGTGCGCAGGCCGCCCTTCGTGCCGAGATCGCCGGGGACCATACGTGCAGCGTAGAACGGTCCGGTGGTCAATTCCGCGAGACTGGGATTCGGCTTGTTCCGCGGATCGCCGTAGTAGTGGTCGTAGGCGCTCTCGCCGCGGTGGAAGTCCTCGTCGCGTCCCGCGCGGGCGAAACCGTTGAACCGCTCGACGGTGCCGGTCAGGGCGTCGGCCGGGACGCTCATCTTCTCCGCCAGCTCGGCCAGGCTGTTCGCGCGCACCAGGTTGCCGGACTCGTACCAGCGCTTGGGCAACGGCTGGCGCGGCGGCTGGCCGGCGAACATGTACCGGTTGCGGTAGCGCTGGTCGAAGACCAGCCAGCACGGCACGTTCTCGCCGGGGCCCTCGCCCTGGCCGTTCTCGCCGCCGTACATGGCGTGCACGGCCTCGACGTAGGGCGCGGACTCGTTGACGAAGCGCTCACCCGCGGTGTTCACCATGACGCTGCCGGGGAGCGAGCGCTCGGACAGCGCGAACCAGGCCATCTTGGGCAGCTGGATGGACGGGCCCCACCAGGCGTCGTCCATGAACTCGAGTGCGCCGCCCACGGCCGCGCCGGCGCGGATCGCGTCGCCGGTGTTGGCGGGCACCCCGTTGGTCCACTCGATGCCGATGGGCTGGCGCTGGTACTGCGCGCGCATCTCCGCGCTCGACTCGAAGCCGCCGGCCGCGAGGATCACGCCGCGCCGGGCGGTGAGCCGCAGCTCGGTGCCGTCCCGCTCGACGGTGACGCCGGTGACCCTGCCTCCCTCCTCGGTGAGTCCGACGAGCGAGGTGTTCAGCCACAGCGGGACGTTCGCGCGCTGAAGGCCGACGCGGAGCGCGGCGATGAGCGCCTGGCCGCGGCCCAGCAGGTGCTTGCCCCGAGCCTTCGCCGCGTAGAAGCGGCCGCCGACGCGCAGCGCGCGCACGATCCCCTTCGGGTGCCGCATGATCAGGTTGAGCCACTTGAAGTCGGCCTGCGTGACCACCAGGTTCATGGGGGCCTTGGTGTAGTCGGGCTCGAGGTTCTTCAGCTCGTCGCCCAACTGGTTGCCGTCGAAGGGCTTCGGCTCGCAGGAGCGTCCGTGCGCCCGGCCGCCCGGCGCCTCGGGGTAGTAGTCGGAGTACCCCGGCACCCAGGTCAGCTCCAGCGGGCTCATCCGGTGCACCATCGAGATGACCTCGGGGCCGCGGTCGATGTAGGTGTCGATCCGCTCCGCCGGCACCACGTCGCCGATGATGGCGTGCAGGTACTTGCGCGCCTCGTCGGGGGTGTCCTGGATGCCCGCCTTGACGAGCGACTCGTTGCCGGGCACCCAGACGCCGCCGCCCGAGCGGGCCGTGGACCCGCCGTAGTGCGCCGCCTTCTCCACGACCAGGACGCTGAGCCCGGTGTCCGCCGCCTTGAGCGCAGCGGTCATGCCCGCTGCGCCGCTCCCCACCACGATCACGTCGTATTCGGTGGTCTCCGCCGTCATCGACTCTCCTCGCTGATGAAACAAGTTCTCTAGCCTCACCTGCGCCGATGGGCAGCAGGTACGCGCTACAACTGCAGCATAGACTAGAACAGGTTCCACTTGCCAGGGTTCGGCGGTGATCGGGCCACGGCGCCGTGCGTGCGCCGTCGCCCAGGGGGCGAGCTTCAGGTGCTCAGCAGGGGAGGGTGATCCGCTCGTACGTGCCCGTGCTGGGGCGGAAGACCCACTTCGGCTGCGGTGTGCACCGCCGTGTGGCCGGCGCGGTGGTCGTGACCCGTGGTGCGGTCCGGACGGGCGCCGTCGTGGTGGGTTCGGGCGGTGCGACGGTGGTCGTCGGCACGGGCGCCGCGCTCGTCGAGGGCGTGCCACTCGCGGTGGCGGAGGTCGACGGTGCCGTCGTGGACGGGGTGATGCTGCTCGGGACGACCTCGGTCGACGGGATCGAACCCGACGGTGCCACGACGGGGCGGGGGTCGGTCGACGGGCCGCTGCACATGCTCACGGTGACGGCTATCGCGGCGACGCAGAGCGCGGTGGCCGCGGCGATGGCGAGCACGCGGCCGGTGAAGCCGCCGATGCGCGCGGAACTCGAGGAATTCACCCGGTGGGTCATCCCGCGCACCCGCTCCGGTCGGTCGCGGGCGCGGCGGACGCTGTCGCAGTCATGCCCTTCATCTTCGCAGTCCGCTCTCCTTTTCGGGAGAACCGGTACCACCACGAGTGTGATTGGCGCACAGCGAATTCGATGCCGTGTCCGTGGTCCGCGGAAGCGGATCTGCGGATTCGTTCGTGATCGCGACAACGGCCAGGTGAGAGCGCGCCGAAGCAGTGAGTTACTGCAAATCCAACGACTGTTCGGTTGCGGCGGACACGCCGGCGCGTCGGCCGAAGAAGCTCCCGTCGCCGAGGCTGGTCCCGCTGGCGTAGCCGCCCGCGCACACGCCCGAGGTGCACCGGCCGGCGGCGAACAGGCCGGGGATCGGTGCACCGTCGACGTGCAGCACCCGGGAGTCGGCGTCCGTGCGCAACCCGCCGAGGGTGAACCCGGCGGTGAAGCCCCGCATGTCCCAGGCCGCGACGGGGCCGTCGAGCGGACGCACCCACTGCGGCTTCTTGTGCAGCAGGGGATCGGCGCCGTCGGCGGCGTGCCGGTTGTACGTGTCGACGGTGCCCGTCAGCGCCCCGGCCGGCAGGCCCATGTCGGATTCGAGCTCCGCCACGGTCTCTGCCGCCCAGGTCGGCGGCTGCCGGAAGTACGGCGTCGAGGTCTCGGTGGCGAGCGCCTCCTCGTGCGCCTCCATGTCCATGACGAGGTAGGCGGCGTTGTCCTGCTGGATGAGCACGGCCTGGCCGATCCGTCCGCCGTAGGTGTCCTCGGCGATGAACCGCTGGCCACGGCCGTTGACCAGGATCCCGCGGGCCATCATCTGCGGGTCGCCGAAGAAGGCGACCTCCGTCGCATCCATGTGGGCCAGGGCCGCGCCCACGGCCTGCGCCATGAGGATCCCGGCCCCGTCGTGCTCCTCGATGGCGGCGGCCGGCCGGCCGAGCAGCCGCGGCGCGTAGGTCTCGATCATCGCGGCGTTGTAGGCGAAGCTGCCGGTCGCGAGGACCACGCCCCGTCGGGCCCGCACGTGGACGTCCTGGCCGAACCGCCGGGCGACGACGCCCTCGACGCGCCCGTCCGGACCGGTCACCAGGGCGTGTGCGCGGATGTCGTACTCGGCGCGGACCCCGAGCGCCTCCGCAGTCTCGACCAGCGGTTTCATCAGCATGTACCCGGCGCCGCGCACGCCGGTCCGCTTGTCGGCCATCTGCGGGACGTGCCCGCGCGGCGCCGGCGTCGCGACGGTGTTGAAGGGGGCGGCGTTCTCGCCGCCGGAGTAGCCGAGGCCCTCGTCGTGCGGCACCTCCCACCCCGGCTCGCCCCAGAACTCCTCCTTGAAGACCACGCCGCAGCCGGTCAGCCAGTCGTAGTGCTCCGTGCTGCCGTGGGCGTACGCGTGGATCTTCGCCGCGTCGACGCCCGGGCCGAGCGCGGCGGTCAGGAAGGTCTCCATGTTCTCCGCGGTGTCCTCGAAGCCCAGCGCGCGCTGAAGCGGTGTGCCGCCGCCGAGGTAGATCCATCCGCCGGAGAGGGCGGCCGCGCCGCCCCACCCGCCGGTGCGGTCGAGGACCAGGACGTCGGCGCCCGCGCGGGCGGCCTCGATCGCGGCGCACACCCCCGCGATGCCGTAGCCGGCGATCACCACGTCCGCCTCGAAGTCCCAGGTGGAGACGGTGGCGGACGGGACGGGGCGGCGGCTCTCGGGCATGGCTCTCCTCGGGCGGTCTCGAAACCGGTTACATCAGCAAGATAGGTCGATCCGAACCTTTGATGTAGCGTTTCGCGTCAGAAAATGAGAACGTGTTCTAGTATCGATCCAGCGGCGGGCTTCGGGGTTCGCCAGAGGGTCTTCAGGAGGCGAGGAAAGATGAGCGATCAGAGCGTCGACACGGTGCTGGCTGAGGTGGCGGAGCTACTGCCCACACTCCGGGACCGGGCGCAGGAGACCGAGGACGCGCGCCGGATCCCGGCCGAGTCCATCAAGGCGCTGCAGCAGAGCGGCTTCTTCCGCCTGCTGCAGCCCAAGCGCTACGGCGGCTTCGAGGCCGACCCGGTGGCGTTCTACACCGCCGTCAAGATGCTGGCCGGCGCCTGCGGCTCCACCGGGTGGGTCTCCTCGATCCTCGGCATCCACCCGTGGAACGTCGCGCTGTTCGACGACCGCGCGCAGCAGGAGGTGTGGGGCGAGGACCAGGACACGCTGATCTCCTCGTCGTACGCCCCGATGGGCAAGTCGGAGATCGTCGAGGGCGGCTACCGTCTGTCGGGCAAGTGGAGCTTCTCCTCCGGCTGCGACCACGGCACCTGGGCACTGCTCGGCGGGCCCGCCTTCAAGGACGGCAAGCCGGTCGACTTCCTGACCTACCTCGTGCCGATCAGCGACTACACGATCAACGACGTGTGGCGCACCGTCGGCCTGCGCGGCACCGGCAGCAATGACATCGTGGTCGACGACGTCTTCGTCCCGGAGCACCGCGCGCTCAGCTTCCAGCTGGTGAGCAAGTGCAAGGGCCCCGGCCAGGAGGTCAACACCAGCCCGCTCTACAAGCTGCCCTTCGGCTCGGTGCACCCGTCCACGATCACCGCCCCGATCATCGGGATGGCGCAGGGCGCGTACGACGCCCACGTGGAGCACCAGCGCAAGCGCGTCCGCGCCGCCTACGCGGGCGAGTCCGCGAAGGAGGACCCGTTCGCCATGGTCCGCGTCGCCGAGGCCGGTAGCGAGATCGACGCGGCCTGGCTCCAGCTCATCTCCAACATCAACGAGGAGTACGCGCTGGTCAAGGCCGGCGAGAAGATCCCGTTCAACCTGCGCCTCAAGGTCCGTCGCGACCAGGTGCGCGGCACCGAGCGCGCGATCTTCGCCGTGGACCGCATGTTCGAGAACTCGGGCGGTCGTGCGCTGGCCGAGGGCACGCCGATCCAGCGGTTCTGGCGGGACGCCCATGCGGGCCGCGTGCACGCCGCGAACGATCCCGAGCGCGCCTACAAGATGTTCGGCACCGGCGAGTTCGGCCTGCCCGTGATGGACGGGATGGTCTAGCCGTGACCGACCTCGACGTGGACATCCTCAAGGAGGGGAAGTTCGCCACCACTGCCGCGGGTCTCACGCTGCACTATCACGAGGCCGGCGAGGAGAACCGCGCCAACGGCACCGTCGTGCTGCTGCACGGCAGCGGCCCCGGCGTCTCCTCGTGGAGCAACTTCGGGCGCAACATCCCGGTGCTGGCGCAGCGCTTCCGCGTGCTCGCCGTCGACCAGCCGGGCTTCGGCCGGTCCGACAAGCCGACCGAGCACCCGCAGTACTTCGTGCACAGCGCTACCGCGCTCGCCGGACTGCTCGACACGCTCGGCATCACCGAACGCGTGCACCTGGTGGGCAATTCGCTCGGCGGCGGCACGTCGGTGCGGTTCGCCCTCGACTTCCCGGAGCGCGCGGGCCGGCTCGTGCTCATGGGCCCCGGCGGCCTCAGCGTGAACACCTTCGCGCCGGACCCCACGGAGGGCCTGCGCACGCTGCAGAAGTTCTACGCCGCACCCAGCAAGGAGCGGCTCGAGGACTTCCTGCGGATCATGGTCTTCGACCAGAAGATGATCACCCCCGAGCTCGTCGAGGAGCGCTTCGAGCTCGCGCTCGATCCCGAGGCGATCGCCGCGTTCAAGGCCATGGGCAAGTCCTTCGCCTCCGCGGACTACGAGAAGGGCATGCTCTGGCGCGACGCCTACAAGCTGCGCCAGCCCGTGCTCATGATCTGGGGGCGGGAGGACCGGGTCAATCCGCTCGACGGTGCCCTCCTCGCGCTCAAGCAGATCCCGCGCGCGCAGCTGCACGTCTTCGGGCAGTGCGGCCACTGGGCGCAGTTGGAGAAGTTCGACGAGTTCAACCGTCTCACCGCCGATTTCCTCGCCGGCTGACAAGGAGAAGTAGGTACATGGCGATCAAGGCGCTCGGGTACATGCGCATCGAGGCCACCGACATGGCGGCCTGGCGCGAGTACGGGCTGAAGGTGCTCGGAATGATGGAGGGCACGGGCAACGACCCCGATTCCCTCTACCTGCGCATGGACGATTTCGCGGCCCGCCTGGTGATCGTGCCCGGGGAGAAGGACCGGCTCCTGGTCTCCGGCTGGGAGGTCACGGACGCCCTCGGGCTGCAGGAGCTCCGCGACACCCTCACCGCCGCGGGCGTCGCCTTCGACGAGGGCACCAAGGACGAGAAGGCCGAGCGCCGGGTCGAGGGCCTGATCCGCTTCCAGGACCCGGCCGGCAACACGCTCGAGGCCTTCCACGGCGCGCAGTACCTCGGCCGCCGTTTCGTCAGCCCGTACGGCCACAGGTTCGTGACCGGCGAGCAGGGCCTCGGGCACGTCGTGCTCACGTGCACGGACGACGCTGCCGCGCAGGAGTTCTACCAGGGCGTGCTCGGCTTCCGGCTCCGCGACTCGATGCGCCTGCCCCCGCAGATGGTGGGGCGTCCCGCGGACGGCGACCCAGCGTGGCTGCGCTTCTACGGCTGCAACCCGCGCCACCACGCGCTCGCCTTCCTGCCGCTGCCGAACCCGACGGGGATCGTGCACCTCATGGTCGAGGTGGAGAACTCCGACGACGTCGGCCTCGCCCTCGACCGCGCGAACCGCAAGAAGGTCAAGATGTCCGCCACCCTCGGCCGGCACATCAACGACAAGATGCTGTCCTTCTACATGAAGACGCCGGGCGGCTTCGACATCGAATTCGGCTGCGAAGGGCTGGAAGTCGAGAACGACGACTGGATCGCGCGGGAGTCGACCGCGGTCAGCCTCTGGGGCCACGACTTCTCCATCGGCTTCAAGGAGCAGTGATGACCGCCCCCGTGATCGAACCGCTGGACTACCGCACCGCGATGGGACACTTCTGCACCGGCGTCACGGTGATCACCGCCGCCGACGAGGAGGGCCCGGTCGGCTTCGCCTGCCAGTCCTTCTCGGCGCTGTCGCTCGATCCGCCGCTGGTCCTGTTCTGTCCCATGAAGACCTCGGGCGCGTGGCGCACCATCGAGCGCACCGGCCGGTTCGCCGTCAACGTGCTCGGCGAGGGGCAGCAGGACGTCAGCTCGGTTTTCGGCTCCCGGCACCCGGACAAGTTCGGGGCGGTCGCGTGGAAGCCCTCCCGCAGCGGTTCGCCGCTGCTCGACGGTGCGCTCAGCTGGATCGACTGCGCTGTCGAGGCGGTGCACGACGGCGGCGACCACCACATCGTCATCGGACGGGTGCTCGAGCTCAGCGCGCCGAATGCGGGACGGCCGCTGCTCTTCTACAAGGGCCGGTACACGCAGACGGTGACCGATCCCGGCGAGGCGATCCCGCGCGCCCTGTCACTGGACTCGTTCCTCACCTGGCCCGTCGGCGACGACTGGATCTGACCCGAACCCGCCGTGGCGCAGTGCCCTTCCTGGTAATCAGGAAGGGCACTGGCGTTCGTACGAGGAGATGACATGACGGAGCGGATCACCGCGCTCGACCTGCCCGCGGGCGAGCTGAGCGAGGGCACGCGGAAGTACTTCGAGGTCTGCCGCGAGAAGCTCGGCATGGTGCCGAACGTCCTGCAGTCGCTGACATTCGACGAGGCCAAACTGCGCGCCTTCAGCGACACCTACAACGACCTCATGCTCGGCGACTCGGGGCTCAGCAAGCTGGAACGCGAGATGATCGCCGTGGTGGTCTCGTCGGTGAACAAGTGCTTCTACTGCCTCACTGCGCACGGCGCCGCCGTGCGGGAACTGTCCGGTGACCCCGTGCTCGGCGAGATGCTGGTGATGAACTTCCGCGCCGCGGAGCTCCCGCCGAAGCAGCGGGCCATGCTCGAGTTCGCGGAGAAGCTCACGGAGGCACCGTCGAAGATCGACGAGCCCGACCGGCAGCGGCTCCGCGACGCCGGGTTCACCGACCGGGACGTCTACGACATCGCCAACACCGCGGCCTTCTTCAACATGACCAACCGGCTCGCCTCGGCGATCGACATGCGGCCCAACCCGGAGTACCACTCCGCCGCACGGTGACTCAGCCGGCGGGCAGCGCCGCGGTGAAGTAGCCGATCGTGTCGGCCATGAGCGACGCATCCGCGGGGACGGTGTCCTGCACGCCGTAGCTGCGGCCCAGTTCCACCGGGTTCCCCGCCCGGGTGACCGTCCACCCCTGCGCGGTGAGGAATTCGGCCGGATCGGAACGGTCCTCGTCGGCGACGAACAGCGAGGTCACGTCGAAGTCGCCGAGGGGATTCCCCTTCTGCGAGTACTTCGCCGTGATCGCGCGGAAGCCGTCGAGGTCGAGCGGTCCGTTCTGGCCCTCCACAGCAACCCGGCTCCCCGGCGCGGAGAGTTCGACGATCCGCTCGAAGAGCAGTACCTGCGCTGCGGCGGGCAGATAGGGGAGCAGGCCCTCGACCAGCCACGTCGTGGGCGCGGCATCGTCGAATCCGGACGACCGCAACGCGGCAGGCCAGTCGTCGCGCAGGTCGACGGGGACGTGCCGCAGGCCCGCCACGGGTGTCGCGCCGCGCGCCGCGAGCGTCTCCTCCTTGAACGCCAGGACCTCCGGCTGGTCGAGCTCGTACACCACGGTGCCGGCGGGCAGGTCGAGGCGGTACGCGCGGGAATCGAGCCCGGCCGCGAGGATGACGATCTGCCGCGCACCCGCGGTGACGGCGCCGCGGACGAAGTCGTCGAAGAACCGCGTGCGCACGCCGAGGTGGCGGGTCGCGGCCATGGGATTGCCGGCGCCGTCGCCGGCGTCGGCCAGCGCGATGGCGCGGGGATCGCCCGCCGCCTCGAGGAAGACCCGCGCGAACGGGTCGTGGGCGAGCGCGTCGGGACGTTCGTTCTCCACGGCCCGCGCCGCGGCGACCAGCAGGGCGGTGAAGCCCACACTGGTCGTGATCGTCCAGGTATCGCCGTCCGTGCGCGTGCTGTCCGTCATCCGCGTTCCCTTCACAAGTAGTTCGCCTACGAAAGTACCGCGCCGGAGGACGCCCGGCAAGAACATGTTTCAGGAGTGGATGAGCTCGCGGCGGGCGAGGTGATGCGCCGGATCGCCGAACAGCTGCGACGACGAGTGCGCGCGCTTGAAATACAGGTGTGCGTCGTGCTCCCACGTGATGCCGATGCCGCCGTGCAACTGGATCATCTCCGCGGCCACGGCACTGAACGACTCGGAGCAGTAGGCCTTCGCCGTGGCCACCGCGATCGTCGCGTCGTCGTCGCCGCGGTCGAGCGCCTCGCCCGCCGCGAGGGCCGCGGAGCGCGCGGACTCGACCAGGACGAACAGGTCCGCCATGCGGTGCTTGAGTGCCTGGAAGGAGCCGATCGGCCGGCCGAACTGCACCCGCGAGCCCGCGTACTCGACGGTGACCGCGAGGGCCTGCGCCGCCGCGCCGGCCTGCTCGGCGGCGAGGACCGCGCACGCGACGTCGAGCGCGCGCTGGAGTGCGGCGGCGGCACCGTCCCGGACGAGCCGGGCGGGTGCACCGTCGAGGACGATCTCCGCGAACCGCCGCGTCGGGTCCATCGACGGGGTGTGCCGCCGAGCCGCCGCGGCGCCGTCGACGAGGTGGAGCCCATCCCCGGCGACGACCAGGAGGTCGTCCGCGAGGTCGCCGTCGAGGACGAAACGCGCCGTGCCGGAGAGCCGCCCGTCGACCACGGTGACGGGGCGGTCGGCGAAATCGGCGCCGGCGAAGGCGACCGCCGCGATCCGCGCGCCGCTCGCGAGGCCGGCCAGCAGCTCCGCCTCGTCCGTCTCCGCGAGCAGGGTCGTCGCGAGCACCGCGGAGCCCAGGAAGGGCGACGGGATCAGGTGCCGCCCGAGCTCCTCAGCGACGACCTGCAGCGCGCGCACCCCCGCGCCCACGCCGTCGTGCTCCTCGGGGACGGCGAGCGCCGCCACCCCGACCTGCTCGCACAGCACGGACCACAGTCCGCGGTCGAAGCCGTCGGGCGCGTCGATCGCGGCGCGGAGCGCGGCCGGCGACCACCGCCGGTCGACGACGCTGCGGACGGCGCCCGCCAGATCGTCCAGTTCCGAGGTCATCGCGCCGCCTTCCGGATCGCGTCGAGCACCGTCGCGCGGTGCTCGGCCTGGGTTCCCCAGGCCGACTGCAGCGCCCGGACTTTGGTGATCCACAGTCCCAGGTCGTACTCCGCGGTGTAGCCGATCGCGCCGTGCACCTGGAGTGCCGTCCGTGCCGCCAGGTAGGCCGCGTCGGCGGCGGCGACCCGCGCCGCCGCGACGTCGCGCGCGGGTTCGAGATCGACGCCGCGCGAGGCGCTCCCGGACAGGGCCACTGCCGCGCCGCTCAACAGCGGCGCCGCCAGTTCCAGGCGCGTCGCCACGTCGGCGAGGAGGTGCTTGATCGCCTGGTACTCGCCGATCGCCTTCCCGTATTGGGCACGGGCTTTCGCGTACTCGACGGTGTCGTCGAGCAGGCGCCGCCCTGCGCCGAGCAGCTGCGCCGCCACCGCGAACGCCCCGGCCACCTCCGCCGATTGAACACCGTTCACGGCAGCGCGACCTGGGCTTTCTGTGTCAGGAACAGTGTTCAATTCCGTGGCGAAGAGGCGGCGGGTCCGGTCGACCGAGCCCAGAGGGGCGGTCGACGGTGCGGGAACCTCCGCGATCGCCCCACCCGGGTTGACCACGAAGCGGAGGTCCGCGACGTCGGCGTCGAGCAGGTACGGCGTGCGCGGAGCCAGCGCGACGGTGCCGATCGCACCGTCGGCGAGGGCCCGGAGCCGGGCGGCGTCGCCGAGCAGTGCGGGCAGCACCGCGATCGACTCCACGACGGGGCCGGGCACGCCGTGGTAGCCCAGCGCCTGGAAGGCGACGGCGAGGTCCATGGCGTCGCCGCCGACGCCTCCGTGCTCCTCCGCGATCGCGAGGCCGGTGACGCCGAGATCGGCGAGCGCCGCCCAGACCTTCCGTCCGGGGCCGCTGTCGCCCTCCGCCCAGGCGCGGGCCGCGGCCACCACGCCGGCCCCCGAGAGCAGGTCGTCGAGCGACTCCGCGAAGGCCTCGTTCTCTTGCGACGGTGCGAATCTCATCGGGCTCCCCGGGGTAGGCCGAGGAGACGCTCGGCGATGGTGTTGCGCTGGATCTGGTCGGTGCCGCCGTAGATGGGGCCCGCCAGTGAGAACAGGTACCCGGCCGGCCAGCGGCCCGCGTCGGGCGCGGCGTCGCCGGTCAGTTCGCCCCGCGGGCCGAGCAGGTCGAGGGCGGTCTCGTGGAGCTCCACGTCGAGATGGCTCCAGAACAGTTTGTTCACACTGGATTCCGGCCCGAGCTCGCCCCCGTCCTGCAGGCGGGTGACGGTGCCGAAGGTGTACAGCTGGTACGCGCGGGCGCCGATCCAGGCGTCGGCGACGCGCTGGGCGTCGGCGCTCGCGGTGTCGCCGTCCTCGCGCTCCCAGAGGTCGACGAGGGCATCGGCGGCCGAGAGGAACCGGCCGGGACTGCGGAGCGAGAGTCCGCGCTCGTTGTTGGCGGTCGTCATGGCGACGCGCCAGCCCTGGCCGGGCTCGCCGATCACGTCGGCGTCGGGCACGAAGACGTCGTCGAGGAAGATCTCCGCGAAGCCCGGCTCACCGTCGAGCTGGGGGATGGGGCGCACCGTCACGCCGGGCGCGCGCAGGTCGAACATGAGGTAGGTCAGGCCCCTGTGCCGCTCCGAGCCGGGTTCGCTGCGGAACAGGCCGAAGGCGCCGTCGGCGAAGGCGGCGCGGGAGCTCCACGTCTTCTGGCCGGAGAGCTTCCACCCGCCTTCGACGCGGGTGGCGGTCGAGCGGAGCGAGGCGATGTCGCTGCCGGCCTCCGGCTCCGACCACGCCTGCGCCCACACCCGCTCGGAGCGGGCCATCGCGGGCAGGATCCGCGCGCGCTGCTCGTCGGTGCCGTGGCTGAAGAGGGTGGGCGCCAGCATGAACAGGCCGTTCTGGTTCACCCGCAGCGGCGCGCCCGCGGCGTAGTACTCCTCCTCGAAGACGACCCACTGGAGCAGGGTCGCGTCGCGGCCGCCGAACTCCGCGGGCCAGGAGACCGCGGCCAGGCCGGCGTCGGCGAGCTTCGACTCCCACACGCGATGCGCGGCGAAGCCCTCGGCGGTGTCGAACGAGGGGAGGGGCTCGGCGGGCACGTGCGCGGCCAGCCAGGAGCGCACCTCGTCGCGGAAGGCGACGGTCGCGTCGTCGAACTCGAGGTCCACTACTCGGCCTTCCGTGCGCCGGATGCCATCGACTTGGCGCTCTGCCCGCCCAGGGAGTCGCCGCCCGAGACCTCGGCGTTGTGGGCGTGAGCGAAGTGGTGCAGGCCGAAGACCGAGTCCATGCCCGCCCGCATGCCCATGAGGTCCTCGCACTGGTTGACGGCTTTCTTCGTCAGCGCCAGGCCGAAACTCGGCATGTCCGCGATCCGCTCGGCGAGCGCGAGCGTCTCCTCCTCGAGCTCGCTGCGGGGCACGACGCGGTTCACCATCCCCCACTCCTTGGCCTGCTGCGCCGAGAAGCGATCGCCCGTGAACAGGAACTCCTTGGCCGCGCGCGGGCCCATGACCCACGGATGTGCGAAATACTCGACGCCCGGGATGCCCATGCGCACCACCGGGTCCGAGAAGAACGCGTCGTCCGACGCGACGATGAGGTCGCAACTCCAGGCCAGCATCAGCGCACCGGCGATGCAGGCGCCCTGCACCGAGGCGATCACGGGCTTCGGGATCTCCCGCCACCGCCGGCACATGCCGAGGTAGACCTCGGACTCGCGGGCGAAGCGCTGGTCGCCGCCCTCCCGGCCCACGTGGTCCCACCACAGGACGGCCTTGTTCTCGAAGTGCTGATCCACGTCGCGGCCCGGCGTGCCGATGTCGTGGCCGGCGGAGAAGTGCTTCCCGTTGCCCGCCAGCACGATCACCTTGACCGCCGGGTCCTCGACTGCGCGCACGAAGGCGGCGTCGAGGGCGTAGGTCATGGCCGAGTTCTGGGCGTTGCGGTACTCGGGGCGGTTCATGGTGACCACGGCGACGGGGCCGCGGACCTCGTAGGTCACCACCTCCGTCTCGGGGGTCGCGTCGGGGGCGGGCGTGCTGTCGGTCATCGCTTCTCTCCTGCTGCAGGGTCGGGCTCGCCGCGCAGGACGCGCTTGAGCACCTTTCCGGTCGCGTTGCGCGGTAGCTCGCTCACGAACTCCACGCTGCGGGGGACTTTGAAGTTGGCCAGGAACTCCCGGCAGTGCTCGATCACCGCGTCTTCGGTCAGCTCGCGCCCGGCGGTGAGCACGACGAAGGCCTTGCCGACCTCGCCGAGGCGCGGCTCGGGGACCCCGACCACGGCGCTCTCCGCGATGCCGGGGATCCGTGCGATCACCTGCTCGATCTCCGCCGGGTAGACGTTGAAACCGCCGTTGGTGAACATGTCCTTGATGCGGTCGGTGATCCGCAGGTTGCCCGCGTCGTCCATCGATCCGGCGTCGCCGGTGTGGAACCAGCCGTCGGCGTCGAAGGCCTTGGCCGTCGCGTCGGGATCCTCGAAGTACTCGGCGATCACGTTGGGGCCCCGGACCAGGATCTCGCCGTCGTCCGCGATGCGTACCTCCATGTCGCGCACGGCCCGGCCGGAGGTCGTGGCGATCACGTCGGGGGCGTCGTCCGCTCGGCACATCGTGACGACGGGGGCCTCGGAGAGGCCGTACGCGGTGAGCACGCGCTCGTACAGTTCCGCGCGCATCCGCTCGATCAGGACGACGGGGATCGTGGCGGCGCCGGTGGTGGCGGCGCGCAGGCTCGACAGGTCGTACCGCCCGCGGTCCGGGTGGTCGAGCATCATCTGGTGCACGGTGGGCACACCGGGTAGGACCGAGATCCGTTCCCTCTGGATGAGTTCGAAGGCCGCCACGACGTCGAAGGTCTGCGCAGGATAGATCGCCGCGCCGCTCTGGAGCGCCGCCAGGATCCCGGCCTTGAAGCCGAAGATGTGGAAGAACGGGCTCAGGATCAGGTAGCGGTCCGCGTCCGTGACGCCCACCAGTTCGGCCCAGTTCGCGGCGTTCGCCAGGGTCTGGGCATGGGTGCTCATCGCGCCCTTGCTCCGACCCGACGTGCCGGAGGTGAAGAAGATGTCCGACGGGTCGTCGGGGATCACCGCGGCAGCCGCACCGTCGAGCTCGGCGTCGGTGATCCGCGCGCCCAGGGCCGGGACCCCGTCCCACTCGGGGAGCCGCAGGACGGTGACGATATCGCCCGGCAGGCCGCCGGCCGTCTCGACGACGAGGTCGAGCCGGTCGACGCCGAGGAACGGGCCCGCCACGACGAAGCCCCGTGCCCGCGTGCGCACCAGGAGGTCGACGATCTCGGGACCCGTGTACCGGGTGTTCACGGGGACCAGCACGGCGCCGATGTACGCGGCGCCGAGGGCGGCCTCGATCCATTCGTGTCCGTTCGGCGCGCAGACCGCGACCCGGTCGCCCCGTCGGATCCCCTCGGCGAGCAGCGCCCGGGCGACGTCGCGGGCGCGACCGTGCAGATCGGTGTAGCTGATCCGCAGGTCGCCGTCGACCACGGCGGTGTGCTCACCGAATCGCTCCGCGGCGTCGCGCAGAGCCGCTCCGATGGTGCGTGACATGCGCAAACCCTTCTGCCTAGCAAGTGCTTGGTAGAACACGTTACAGTGCGAGTCGAGTCTGTGTAACCTGATTCCACCAAGCAACTGCTTGGTGGATGGCGAAGGGAGTGCCGTGGGCACGGCGAGCGGCGAGACGGACGCGGAATTCCGGACGCGGATCCGCGACTGGCTGGCGACCAACCTGTCCGGTGAGTTCGCCGGTCTCCGGGGCGCGGGCGGCCCGGGTCGCGAGCACGAGTTCTTCGACGAGCGCGTCGCGTGGGAGCGCCACCTGGCCGCCGCCGGACTGAATTGCATCGGCTGGCCGGCCGAGAACGGCGGCGGCGGAGCGTCGCTCGCGCAGCAGGTGATCTTCCACGAGGAGTACGCCCGCGCGGGCGCGCCCGCCAAGGTCTCCCACCTCGGACAGGAACTGCTGGGGCCCACGCTCATCGCCTTCGGCACCGACGAGCAGAAGGCCCGCTTCCTGCCCGCCATCCGTGACGTCCGCGAGCTGTGGTGCCAGGGCTACTCCGAGCCCGGCGCCGGCTCCGACCTCGCGAACGTCAGCACCACCGCGCGCCTGGAGGGCGACGAGTGGGTGATCTCCGGCCAGAAGGTCTGGACCTCGCTCGCACACGTCGCCGACTGGTGCTTCGTGGTCGCCCGCACCGACCCCGGCTCCGCCCGGCACAAGGGCCTGTCCTACCTACTCGTCCCCATGGACCAGCCGGGCGTCGAGGTCCGGCCGATCGTCCAGCTCACCGGCACCTCGGAGTTCAACGAGGTCTTCTTCGACGGTGCCCGCACCGCCGCCGCCAACGTGGTCGGCGCGCCCGGCGAGGGCTGGCGCGTCGCCATGGGCACGCTCGCCTTCGAGCGCGGCGTCGCCACCCTCGGCCAGCAGATCGGCTTCCGCCGTGAGCTGCAGGCTCTCACCGACCTCGCCCTCGACAGCGGCGCCGCCGACCGCCCCGAGGTCGCCGACGCCCTCCGTCGCGCGTGGACCGAGCTCGACGTCATGCGGGCGCACGCGCTGCGCACGCTCGGCTCCGCCGAGACGGGCACCGCCGAGGTCGCGAAGCTGCTGTGGGCCAATTGGCACCGCCGGCTCGGCGAGATCGCGATGACGGTGCGCGGTGCCGCCGGGCTGCTCGCGGACCCCGAGCTCGACGACTGGCAGCGCCTGTACCTGTTCACCCGGGCCGACACGATCTACGGCGGCTCGAACGAGATCCAGCGCAACATCATCGCCGAGCGCGTGCTCGGCCTGCCGAGAGAGGCCCGCCCGTGAGCGCCATCCCCGCACCCCCGTACCCCCAGGGACGCAACCTCGTCGAGGACAAGGTCGTCGTCGTCACCGCGGCCGCCGGCACCGGCATCGGTTCCGCCACCGCACGTCGCTGCCTCGAGGAGGGCGCCCGCGTCGTCGTCTCGGACTGGCACGAGCGCCGCCTGGGGGAGAAGCGCGACGAGCTCGCCGAGGAGTTCGGCGACCGCGTGCACGCGATCACCTGCGACGTGACCGTCGAGGAACAGGTGCAGGCGTTGCTCGAGGGTGCCGCCGAGCGGTACGGCCGGATCGACGTGCTGGTCAACAACGCCGGCCTCGGCGGCAGCGTCGCCGTGCAGGACATGACCGACGAGCAGTGGTCCCGCGTGCTGGACGTGACGCTCACGGGCACCTTTCGCGCCACCCGAGCCGCGATCAATCGCTTCATCGCGCAGGGCGGGGGCGGCGTCATCGTCAACAACGCCTCGGTGATCGGCTGGCGCGCCCAGGCCGAGCAGGCGCACTACGCCGCCGCGAAGGCGGGCGTCATGGCGCTCACCCGGTGCTCGGCCGTCGACGCCGCGCCGCACGGCGTACGGATCAACGCCGTCTCGCCGAGCATCGCCATGCACGCCTTCCTCGCGAAGGTCACCTCCGACGAACTGCTCGATGAACTCTCGCGCCGCGAGGTCTTCGGTCGCGCCGCCGAGCCCTGGGAGGTCGCGAACGTGATCGTGTTCCTGGCCTCCGACTACAGTTCCTACATGACCGGTGAGGTGGTCTCGGTGAGCAGTCAGCATGCCTAAGCCGGACCCCTCCGCGCGGCGCGCGGAGGTCCTCGCCCTGAGCGCGAAGCTGTTCGCTGAGAACGGCTACCGCGCGACGACGGTGCGCGACATCGCCGACGCCGCGGGCATCCTCTCGGGCAGCCTCTACCACCACTTCGACTCCAAGGAGACGATGCTCGACGAGGTCCTGCGGGACTTCCTCGACCGGCTCTTCGGTGAGTACCGCGCCGTCCTCGCCGCCGCCGACGCGCCGCGGGAACAGCTGCGCGGCTGCGTCATCGCCTCCTTCGCCGCGATCGACGCGCGCCCCGACGCCGTCGCGATCTACCAGGCGGAGGCCCGCGGGCTCGCGCAGCAGGAGCGCTTCGCCTACATCGCCGACTTCCTGCAGGAGTTCCGCTCCATGTGGCGCGGCATCATCACCCGCGGCATCGAATCCGGCGACTTCCGTGCGGATCTCGACGTCGATGTCACCTACCGCTTCCTCCGCGACACCGTCTGGGTCGCGGTCCGCTGGTACCGGCCCGGCGGGCAACTGCCCGTGGGCGCGGTCGCCGACCAGTACCTCACGATCCTCGAGCACGGGATCGCCAGCCCCGAGAAGGAGCAGCCATGACCGACCTCGCCCCCGGCGCCTACATCCTCGACGCCGTCCGCACCCCGTCCGGCAAGCGCGGCGGATCGCTGTCGACGGTGCATTCCGCGGACCTGGGCGCGCACGTCCTGCGCGCCTCGGTCCTGCGCTCCGGCGTCGACCCGGAGCTCGTCGACGACGTGATCATGGGCTGCTGCGACACCATCGGCCCGCAGTCGGGGAACATCGCCCGGACCTCCTGGCTCGCCGCCGGCCTGCCCGAGCACGTCCCCGGGGTCACCGTCGACCGGCAGTGCGGTTCGAGCCAGCAGTCGGTCCACTTCGCGGCGCAGGCGATCCTCTCCGGTACCGCCGACGCGGTGGTCGCCGCGGGCGTGCAGAACATGAGCGCGATCCCCATCAGCGCCGCCATGCTCGCCGGCCGCGAGTACGGCTTCGACGACCCGTTCTCCGGTTCGGTCGGCTGGCGCGAGCGCTACGGCGACGTCGAGGTCTCCCAGTTCACCAGCGCCGACATGATCGCCACCAAGTGGGGCGTCTCCCGCACCCGGATGGAGGAGTTCGCGCTCGCCAGCCACGAGCGGGCGATCGCCGCGATCGACGAGGGCCGGTTCGCCGCGGAGATCGCCCCGGTGGAGGACTTCGCGGCCGACGAGACGCCCCGTCGGGGAACGACGCTGGAGAAGATGGCGGGACTCGCGCCGCTCGCCGAGGGATCCGCCATCACCGCCGCCGTCGCCAGCCAGATCGCCGACGGTGCGGCCGCCGTCATGGTGGCGTCGGCGGACTTCGTGCAGCGCCACGGGCTGCGACCCCGGGCACGGATCCACCACATCTCGGTCCGCGCCGCGGACCCGGTGTGGATGCTCACCGGTCCGATCCCGGCCACGCTGTACGCGCTGCAGAAGACGGGGCTCACGGTGGACGACATCGATCTCTTCGAGTGCAACGAGGCCTTCGCCTCCGTACCGCTGGCATGGATGGACGAGCTCGGAATCCCGCACGAGAAGGTCAACGTCAACGGCGGCGGCATCGCCCTGGGTCACCCGCTCGGCGCCACCGGCGCCAAGCTCATGACCACCCTGCTGCACGAGCTCGAACGGCGGGGTGGCCGGTACGGACTCCAGACGATGTGCGAGGGCGGCGGCACCGCCAACGTCACGATCATCGAGCGGATCTAGCGGAGCACGTAGCCGAATCCCCGGACGCTGTGCACGTGGCGCCACGCCGGGGTATCGATCTTCCCGCGCAGGCGTTGGACCGCGTTGTCCACGATCCGTGACTTGCCGTGGAAACCGTGCCCCCACGCGAGAGTCAGCAACGACTCGCGCGACTGGGGCACGCCGCGCCGCTCCGCGAGCGCGATCAGGAGCCGGAACTCGGTGGCGGTGAGGGGGATCTGCTCGCCCTCGCGAGTGACCGTCTGCCGGCGGGCGTCGATGCGGAGGCCGCTGGGCTCGACGACGATCTCGGATCCGGACGCCTCGTGGGTGCCGCAGCTCAGCGTGCACGCGGAACCGGTGGTCCGCGACCGCCTCAGGATCGCGCGCAGGCGCGCGTCGATCTCGCGCGCCGACACAGGAAGTGCCACGACGTCGTCCGCGCCGACCGCGAGATCGGTGATGGTGTCGACCTCGTCGTGCCGCGAGGCGAGGACCAGCAGCGGGGCGCCGGTCGCCCGTCGGACCTCGCGACACGCGTCGGTGCCGGCCGCGCCGTCGGAGGCGACGACGACGGCGTCCGCGGCTGCGAGCGCCGGGGCGGCGGCCGGCGACGACAGTGTCGACTCCGTGACCTGATGTCCGAGCATGCGGAGGGCGTCGGCGCCTCGTCGCGCCTGGTTCCCCGCCGGCGGCGTGAGGAACAGGATCTGCACAGGAAACCCCCTCGTTCTATGCGGGATAGCAAAGTGACTATACCCGGGTTACCTGCGTTGCTCGCCAGCGCAACACCGTTGCCGCAGGATCGAGGGGGTATCGGTTGTCACTGGGAGTCGCCTGAGTGCGCCTCATCGAAGTGAGCAGGTGTTCTCTCGGGACGAAGGTAAACATGCAGCACACCGCCGCAGTAGGCGATGTCTGCCGAGGATGTCGATTGCGTGAAGTTTGTCGCAGAATCGTCGCGGACAGCGCGCTTCTGTCGCAAGGTTCGGCACTGGGGATGATTCGGGTTGGTGAATATTCCGTCGAAGTGCTTCGGTGGGGCAACTCGATCGAGTTGGACATGAAGGAGTCGAACAGTGAGACGTATCAGCGTCGTTGCAGCGGGGGCGGTCATGGCGACCGCGATGATGTCGGCGGCCGTCGCCGGTCAGGCCACCGCGCAGATCACCCCGCAGAACCCGTCCGGGCCGGTGAAGGGCGCGACCCAGAACCTGAGCTCGCCCGAGGGCCTGCGGGCGAAGATCGCCCTCAAGGACCTCAAGGCGAAGCTGTTCCCGCCGCTCGCGGGCGACAACAAGTCGCGCCTCGCGTACGTCGACGGCAAGGCGGAGGCGACGATCCTGGCGAGCGGCGCCGGCGCCGAAGCCGCCTCGGTCGAGGTCGGCTACGTCGTCGCGTGCGGGGTCAAGGACGGTGGATTCGAGTCGTGGATCGGGAGCAACCAGACCATCGGCGCCGCCGGAGCGCTCGCGGGGAGCATCCCTGCGGCGGGCGCCGCGCTCGTCGGTGTCGGCGGGTCGCTGGGCCTGACCCAGAATCAGGTCATCAAGACGGCGCCGGGTGCCATCGTCTACCTCCCCGTGGGGACCAAGGAGATCCAGAAGCCGAAGGCGGACGAGGCCTTCGGCGTGCGCTTCGGTGAGAAGCGGGTCAGCATCGAGGGCTGCATCGGCAGCGTCGACGCGGTGGCGTACGCGACGCTGAAGGTGTCGTCGCGGACGTTCGACGATTCCAAGACCGTGTACAGCGAGGTCATGCGCTTCGCCTGAGGGTGAGAAGGGGCCGGCGGCGGGATCCTCCGCAGAATCCGCCGCCGGCCCGCGTCCCTGTCCCCGGCCGCGACGCCATGGCCGGGGACGGGTTCAGGCGCGCAGCCGCGCGAGTTCGTCGAGCCGCTGCTCCGCCTCGGCGACGATCCGCTCGATGAGCTCGGCCACCGTCGGGAGGTCGTCGATGATGCCGGCCA
Source organism: Tsukamurella tyrosinosolvens (assembly GCF_900104775.1). Classification (NCBI taxonomy): domain Bacteria; kingdom Bacillati; phylum Actinomycetota; class Actinomycetes; order Mycobacteriales; family Tsukamurellaceae; genus Tsukamurella; species Tsukamurella tyrosinosolvens. The sequence continues at coordinate 4,642,458 of NZ_FNSA01000003.1, read as the reverse complement.
CCTGGCCCGAGGCGAGGACGCCGGCGTCGGTGTTGCCCTCGACGAGTCCGGCGCGCAGCAGCATCGGCGTGTTCGCCGACATCATGAGCTGGCTCCACGTGCGGTCGCCGCCCTTCTTCATGGCCAGCCCCTCGCTCACGAGGCCCTTCCACGAAACGCCCGTGAGGGCCTGGAAGCGGACGGTGTTCACGGCCGCGTGCGCGAGCGTGGACACGCCGTGCGAGCGCTCGAGGGCGTCCACCAGGGCGGTGCGCAGGACCCGGTGCGGCATCCCGTCGACCTTGGTGGTGACGACCGTGTCACCGAGCCCGCGCTGCAGGTACTCGGCCTTCACGGATTCGGGGACCCGGCTGTCGCGCGTGAGCAGGAAACGGGTGCCCATGGCGACGCCGGCGGCGCCGTAGGCGAGCGCCGCGGCGAGGCCGCGGCCGTCGAAGAAGCCGCCGGCGGCGACGACCGGGATGTCCACGGCATCGAGGACCGACGGCAGGAGCAGCGTGGTGGCGACGCCGCCGGTGTGGCCGCCGCCCTCACCGCCCTGCACGATCACGGCGTCGGCGCCCCACGAGGCGACCTTCTCCGCGTGCCGGGCCGCGCCGACCGACGGGATCACCGCGAGCCCGGCGTCCTTGAGCTTGCCGATCATGTCCGGCTTCGGGGCGAGCGCGAACGAGGCCACCTTCACCCCCTCGCGGATGAGCAGGTCCACCCGCTGCGGCGCGTCCTCCGCGTCGGCGCGGAGGTTCACGCCGAAGGGCTTGTCGGTGCGCTCCTTGGTCTTGTGGATCGCGGCCTCGAGCTCGGGGTACGTCATGGTGGCGGACGCCAGGATCCCGAGGCCGCCCGCGTTCGCGGTGGCCGCGGTCAGGTGGGCGCCGGAGACCCAGCCCATGCCGGTCTGCACGACGGGGTGCTCCACCCCGACCAGTTCGGTGAAGCGGGTCCGCAGCGTCATGCCGGGACCTCCTTGCTGCGCAGCCCCTTCGGGTCCACCACCGTGCGGATGAGGTCGAGCTCCTCGGCGGTCGGCACCCGCGTCTCGGGAACGTCGGTGCCGGCCAGGGCGAACCCGGTGGCCTCCCGGACCTGGTCCGCGGTGACGCCCGGGTGCACGGACAGGAGCGTCATCGCCCCGTCGTCGCCGAAGCCCAGCACGGCGAGATCGGTGACCACACGGTGGATGTCGTGGAACCGCGACGCCGACGGCCCCGCCGCGTGGGCGCGGTCGTAGCCGACGCCGCTGACGACGTCGACCGACTCCACGAAGACCCGCGTCGAGTGCTTCGGGATCCAGTACGAGGTGCGGTTGTTCACGGTGTTGCCGGGCCCGCCGCGCACCCCGAGCAACTGGCGCGACGGTGCGCGGTGCTCACCGATGGCGGAGATGTTCTGGTTGCCGTACCGGTCGATCTGGCTGGCGCCCATGATGACGTGGCGCTTGCCGTTCGGGACGACGACGTCGAGCACCTTCTTGAAGGGCTGCCAGCCCTCGATGCCCGCGGACGGGTTCGCGGCGTCGGCGATGAGGTAGGCCTCACCGTCCGAGAGCAGCAGGTCGGGCGCGAAGGTGAGCCGGGCGAGGCGCCCGCCGAGCGACGGGATCAGCCCCATCGGGCTGGCGGTGATCTCGCCGTCGCTGCGGAACAGGTCGGCGATCGCGGTCACGCAGACCTCGGCGCGGGTGATGTCGGTCATTTCGCCTCCTGGGCAGCCGATTCGGAGGCCCAGGCCGCGACCTGGGACTGGTAGTGAGCCTCGTCGCCGGAGAGGAACCGCTGCTCGAACTCGGCCCAGGCGGCGGGGTCCTTGGCGCTCGCGGCGTAGTGCCGCTGGAACTTCTCGTCGCGCCCGTAGTCCGGGACGGCGGTGGTGAAGTGCGCGCCGTTCGGCGTCTCGACCACGCCGGTCACGGCACTGCGGTTGATGAGCAACGACTGGACGGGGCCGCCGGCCACCAGTTCCTCGGTCGGCACGATCCGCTCGCACGAGACGTAGCAGCGGTCGGCAGCGAGCGCGAAGTCGTCGTCGAAGTAGGGATCGGGACCCAGGTACTGGGCGTTGCCGCGCGCGTCGGCGCGGTTCATGTGCACGAGCGCGACGTCGAGGCGCAGCGCCGGAACCGCGACCAGCTCCTCGCCGTCGGCGTAGGGCGAGACGACGGTGCGGAGGTCGGGGTTGACGTCCATGACCGACGAGCCGAGGCCCGCGCGGATCGGCTGGAAGGGCAGGCGCTGCACCGCGGCCTTGAGGCCGGCGGCGAACATCCCCTCGTCCCACTCCGCGACCTCGATCGCGCCGGACTGCCGGGCGCGCGCGAAGTTCGGGTCGATGGGCACGGTGTCGAGGGTGACGAAGCCGAAGACCAGCTTCCGGATCTTCCCCGCCGCTGCGAGCAGACCCACGTCGGGCCCGCCGTAGGACACCACGGTGAGGTCCCGGAGGTCGGAGCGCAGGATCGCGCGGACCAGGGCCATCGGCTTGCGCCGCGAGCCCCACCCGCCGATGCCCAGCGTCATGCCGTCCTCGAGTTCGGCGACCACCTGCTCGGCGGTCATGGTCTTGTCGCTCATGCGTTCTCCTGTGCTGCGTCGTCGGAAACAGGTCGCCCGCTCGGTCCGCTCCCGGCGCCCGACGCCTCGCCGACCGTGCGGCCGGTGGAGACGAACTCGCGGCGGTGCTCGTCCGAGTAGCCCGCGAGATTGAGTTCGAAGGTGAAGCCCTGCTCGAACCGGTAGCTGGTGTGGACGTTCACCGGGTCGATCCCGTTGATCGCCTCCTTCGCCCTGCGGATCACGCGGGTGTCCTTGGCGGCGATGGCGCGTGCCACCTCGAGGGCGGCGTCGTCGAGCTCGGCGCGGGGCACCACGCGGTACACCGAGCCGAAGTGATGCAGTTGCTGGGCGGTGATGGTCCCTGCGGTGAAGTACAGGGTGCGCATGAGGTGCTGCGGCACGAGCCGGGCGAGGTGCGTCGCGGCGCCGAGCGCGCCGCGGTCCACCTCGGGCAGGCCGAAGGTCGCGTCGTCGGACGCCACCACCACGTCCGCGTTGCCCACGAGGCCGATGCCACCGCCGAGACAGAAGCCGTTGACCGCGATGATCACGGGGACCGCGCAGTCGTAGACCGCGGAGAAGGCCGCGGCGCACCCCTGGTTGGCCCCGATGAGGGCGCCGTAGCCGTCGCCGGCCGCCTGCGCCGCGTCGATCTCCTTGATGTCGACACCGGCGTTGAAGCCGCGGCCCACCGCGCGGACCACCACGACGTGGCACGACGGGTCGCGGCCGGCCTCGGTGATCGCGGTCGCGAGATCGAACCAGCCCTGCACGGTGAGGGCGTTGACGGGCGGCGCGTCGACGGTGATCGTATGGATCCCGGGCTCGTCGACGGTGGTCGTGATCGGTGAA